>DATGHM010000151.1:0-17479 GCA_035307985.1 Candidatus Acidiferrales bacterium | reverse complement strand
GCCTTCGTCGACGGAACCCGAATTCACCTTAGGCACGAAAAGCTGCTTGGGAATCTGGGATCCTCCCGAACCAAGCGCGAGATTCGCGATTCCGGCAAAACTCCACCAGCCGCCGTTCTTGCCGGTATCAGTGCTCGTAACGATCAGGTCGCCTTTCGACGTCCCCCTTCCGCACTGAGGATGCGTGAGCGCGCCGCCTGAGTAGACGATTTCCGGCGTTATGGGTGTCGAGGCCCCGGGATTGAAGCGCACTACTCGGCTGTTCGCCGTGTCGCAAGCATACAAGAGATAGGTCGGCTCGTTGGGAGCGGTCGAATTGTCGGGCAGCACCACCAGCCCTTCATAGTCGGCGTTTGAAGTCGACACGAGAGCGGTGTAGGTGCCCGAACTCGTGTCGAGGCTGTAGATCACGCTCGGGCTCGTAGCACCCGTCGAAAAATAAACCGTGGGCGAGCCGTTCGCCCATACAGGACTGGCAAGCAGAGTACACACAAACGCGAGCAGGCACAGGCTGGGGCGACGCATCATTATCCTCCGAAGGATTCTCTCAAAGTGGGGACGACCCGCACCAGATCCGTCTAGCACGGGTCGGCATGGGTTTAAGTTAATAGACTGAACCGCTCTCAAAGTCAAGACGAAACCACCGAAGTCGCCAGCGCTCGCAAGTTTTCTCTCCAAATAGACGCAAGCAGTTCCATGAGTTCCAGTACTCACCGGGGCACCTACGCCCCTAACCGATCCTCGTTCCGTTGCTCATCGGTGCCGCCGTTAGGGGCAGCACGATCGATTTCTGTTTTGCATTTATTGCAAACAGAAATCCGCGTAAGTTGCTGAAAATAAACGTACGGCGCCAATTCTAATCGATACAAAATTCATGTTTTCCGAGTCTCGCGGATTCGATTCTTCTCCGCGTGGCTGTTTCACCGAAGGAGTCTGTGCCTCTGCGATTGCTCTACCGCAAAGCCCAGATCAGAGGCAGGAGCCCAAGCGCCGCGAATCCGAGGAGTAGATAAAGGCTCTGCCGGCCGGTTTCGCGGTCGGCGAACCCGAACGCGTACAGCGCCTTTATCGCGTTGTTGCTCGCCGACGCAACGATGATTCCAGCGGCAGCCACAGTTAGGGTGGTGATCGCGCCGGCGGATTGAGTCAGGCTCAGCACGAAAGGATCGACATCGGTGACGCCCATGATCGCGGCGAGCCCGAAAACTCCCACGCGACCCAAATGAACCATGACGACTCGCGTCAGAACGAGCATAGCGATGAAGATCCCGCCAAAAAGGAATGCCGCCCACAGCTCCAGGGGATTTCGAGGCACATACTCCTTTTTCACTTCCTGGGATTTGCCCGCCGGACGGCGCGTCCATACCCATCCAAATAACAGACCGATAGCTCCTAGAAGCAGGAGCGGCAACGCGACTCGGGCAGCCAATTGGCGATTGAAGATGGCGACCAGTACAACCAAACGAACGTACATCACGCCAGAGGCCATCAGGATCCCGCCGGAGAAAAGAGATGCCGATCCGGACGTTTCCTTCGCGCGCTTGGCCATGACGACGGTCGTTAGCGTAGAGGAGTACGCCCCTCCAAGCAGCGCCGACAGGACCACTCCACCTTTGCCCTTTGTGAATATCTCGAGCAGGTAGCTGGCGTAGGAAATTGTGCTCACGGCCACTACGACAAGCCACGTCTTGAACGGATTGATCTGGTACGGGCCGAAGTTCTGGTTCGGGACGATGGGGAGAATGACCACCGTCAGCAGCAGGAACTTCGTGAAAGTGAAAATCTCCTGAGGCGGAATCCGTTTGGAAAGACCTTCGAGAAACAGCTTGAGTTCCAGCAGCAGCACGCTCAGAACGCCCAAAGTCGCGGCGATCCAGAAGTGGCCCTGGGAAATGAGCGCGCCCACTACGTAAGTCGTCAGACCCGACAGTTCCGTCGTGACGCCGACAACATCACTGCGCTGCAATTTGTGCTGATAAGAGAGCCAGAGAAACGAGGCTACTACGGCGAAACCGATCGTCAGCGGCCACAATTGAGGCCCGGAGAGGAGCGCCATCGCGTAGCCGAGGAGGCCGATCAGCGGGTACGTGCGCACACCGCCAAAGACGTACTTGTCGACGCTCGCCTTGTGTTCCTCGCGCTCGAGTCCGATCAGTGAGGAAAGGAAAAGGGTCAGAATGACCTTGGCTGCTTCCGAGGTCAGCAATTGCGGCGGAGGCGCAAGCAAATTGAACACGGGTCAATCGCAAGAAGCGAGGTATCTTATTCAGGCTGCCAGTGAGACGGCGAGCAGCATAGCGGACAACGGCTCGCAACTCAACTTGTCTCCTGCTGATTGAATCGCCTGGCTAATTCGCGAAACAAGCGGGGAGCTGTTTCGAGCCGTCTCGCCTTCGACAGACGCGAACGGCAGATTCTCCAGCACAAAACCAATGAAGACGCCCTGCGATCAAGCGGTAATCGAATCCGGCCGTCTCGCTGCTCCCTGCGCGAGGTCGGCAAAACCGTGGATTCTTGTGGCCACGATTCTCGGATCCAGCATGGCCTTTATCGACAGCACCGTCGTGAATGTGGCCCTGCCCGCGATTCAAAACAATCTTGGCGGAACTGTCATCGACATGCAGTGGGTTGTCGAAAGTTATGGATTGCTCCTGAGCGCGCTGATTCTGGTGGGTGGCTCGATGGGCGATCTGTTCGGACGCCGGCGAATGTTTCTGGCCGGCGTAACCGTTTTCGCGCTCGCCTCGGTCGCTTGCGGCCTCGCTCTAAACGTCAAGGAACTGGTAATTGCGCGGACCGTACAGGGCCTGGGCGGCGCATTCCTTATACCCGGCAGTCTTTCCATTATCAGCGCGTCGTTCAGCGAGCAGGAACGCGGCGGAGCCATCGGAACATGGTCCGGCTTCACGGCGATAACGACGGCTGCGGGGCCGCTCCTCGGCGGCTGGCTGATCGAGCACGCCTCCTGGCGCTGGGTGTTCTTCATCAATGTTCCCCTTGCTGTGGCAGTGATCGTCCTCTCACTGTGGCACGTTCCGGAGAGCAGGAACCCCGGTCAAGACAGCATCGATTGGATGGGCGCTCTGCTCGCAACTTCGGGTTTGGCCGGCGTAACCTACGGACTGATTGAATCCGGGAACGGAGGGTGGCAGCCATCCGTTTGGGCGAGCCTGGCAATCGGCACCGGGTCTCTGGCCCTGTTTTTCTACTTCGAGGGCCGCTCGCAGTCGCCTATGGTGCCGCTGCGCCTGTTCAGTTCGCGGGACTTCAGCGGTGCCAACCTGCTCACTCTGTTCCTCTACGCCGCCGTGGGCATTTTCTTTTTCCTTTTTCCGCTGAACCTGATTCAGGTGCAGCACTATTCCGCAACGGCTACAGGTGCGGCGGCGCTGCCTCTGATCCTCCTGGTGTCTCTGCTTTCGCGCTGGTCGGGCGGCCTGGTCACTCGTTTCGGGTCCAGAACGCCGTTGATCATCGGCCCGCTCGTTGCGGCCGCAGGTTTCCTCCTCTTTGCTGTGCCGTCGGTCGGCGGGAGTTATTGGAGCACGTTCTTTCCGGCATTCGTCGTGCTCGGCCTGGGAATGGCGATCAGCGTCGCTCCCTTGACGACCGTCGTCATGGGCGCGGTGGACCAGAATCACGCCGGGACCGCCTCCGGCATCAACAACGCCGTCGCCAGAGTCGCCGGAGTGCTCGCGATCGCCATCCTCGGAATCGTGATGGTAAGCGCCTTCCGTAAGCAGATGAATCGCAATTTGGCGAGCTTTAACTTGCCGGCTACCGCAGTCAGCGACCTGCGATCGAACGAGACCAAGCTCGCCGCCCTGCCCGTCCCCGCCGGCCTTCCCTCAGGCACGGCCGCGGAACTCAGAGTCTTGATCGGCCGCGCCTTCGTGTTCGGCTTCCGAATGATCATGCTGATTTGCGCAGGACTGGCCATAGCGAGCGCAGTATGCGCCTGGAAGTTGATCGCTTCGAACGACAGTTCGCCTTAGCGCTTCGGCGCCATCGCGTTTCACAAAATAGGGCGAGGCGGGAAGGAAGTCCTGCTATAAAAGGCGCGTGAAGATTCTCTTTATCGGCGGAACGGGCGTAATCAGCGCCGCTTGTACCAGATTGGCTTCTGAACGAGGCTTTGACGTCACTCTTCTGAACCGCGGGCAGCGAAATGCCGCGATTCCCGCAGGCGTCAGGACGATCGCGGCAGACATCCGCGACCAGTCCGCCCGTGCCAAAGCGCTAGCGGAAGAGTCCTTCGACGCGGTCGTGGACTTCATCGCGTACGCGTCGAGCGACATCGAGCGCGATCTGGAGCTTTTTCGCCGCCGCACGGGCCAGTACGTTTTCATCAGCTCCGCCAGCGCCTACCAGAAGCCCGTTCCGCGCTATCCGATCACGGAATCGACGCCCCTCGGCAATCCGTACTGGCAATACGCCCGCGACAAGATCGCGTGTGAAGAACGCTTGATGACGGCTTATCGCGAAGAGGCTTTTCCGGTGACGATCGTGCGCCCGTCGCTGACCTTCGATGAGACCGGCATTCCGCTCGTGATCAACAGCTCGCAGCAGCCGTACACCATCGTCGATCGCATGCTTCGCGGGCAAAAAGTTATCGTGCCGGGAGACGGCTCTTCGCTTTGGGCGATCACGCACAGCAGCGATTTCGCAAAGGGACTCGTCGGCTTGCTCGGCAACGCCGAAGCCATCGGCCAAGCCTTTCACATCACAACTGACGAGGTAATGACCTGGGACGGGTTATATCAAACCGTTGCCGCAGCCGCCGGCGTCGAGGCGAATCTCGTCCACATCCCATCGGATTTCATCATCGCGTGCCTGCCGGACCAGCGAGGGAGGCTGCTCGGCGACAAGGCCGTGAGCGTCATTTTCGACAACAGCAAGATCAGGCAGTTCGTGCCGGACTACCGCGCCACGACGACCTTCGCCCAAGGAATCCGCCAATCATTGGCGTGGTTCGCCGCCGACCCCGCTCGCAGAGAAATCGACCGCCAGTCCAACGCCACCTGGGACAAACTCATCGGCGCATACGAACGCGGACTGAGCGACGCCGTCCGGATTTTTCGCTAGACATCCACGACTCGAAATCGCAACGAAAGATGCTCGCATTAGCGGACGCGGCATAGACGACCGTGCGACCGAAAAGCCCAAGCCGTTCGAGTTCGCGTCACGGGCGGCCGGATTCGCGTTAACGTTCCGGCTCGTTCGCCGGTGATCGTCTACGGGAACCGTGAATGACCCTAGAAAGCCTCCCGGCGCATCGGGCCGCGCTCCCGTCCAAGCCCCTTTCGGCCCCCGCATCCTTTATATCCCACAAAGTCAAAACGCCACTTCCCGCCAGGCTCCGAAAAAGGCCGTTGGCACCCAGGGGGGCAAAACGTAAATTCCGGCTTTTGAAGAGGTTATCTCTTGGTACCTTCTTCAAGGATTTCAGAGACTTTGCGTCTTTCCGCGCGTCTAATCAGTCTTAGTACAGGAATTTCGGACCACTGGAACTTTAGCTGTCTCGCGAGCGTAATACCAGGGTAGAGCGAGTAGGAAGTTTGGAGGAGAGTATGGGGATGGTGCTGGAACGCGAACTTGAGATCGAGGATCTGCGCAAGCACCCGGCCGAGGCCGTGAACGTTCTGCGCGATTTGCTGTCAGGGGGCGCCGAGTTGATGCCGGACCCCAAACGCACGGGGTTCTACGAACTGCATCATCAATCGACCGTCTATTACATCCACGTTTCGCCGGCAACCGGCAAGATTATCCTTCTCGCTACATGGCCCATTCGCGCTGCTTCAGGATCCGACGGGGCGGCGTAAACACGTCTGCAGAACACGGAATTCAGGAAGCTAAATCCGAAGGCTTGAAGTTCAGGTCGTCGAGAATCGTTTTCTTCAATTTGTAAACGGACGGGCTCTCGCTGGTCTGTCCGTAGACAAAATCGCCCTCTGCATTTGAAATCTTGATGGAGAGCGTCTTTCCGCTCTTCTGCGTGAAGTCGATCTCCACCGCCGGCTTCTTGAATTTTCCGAGGATCGCCGCCGGTGGATGGTCGATGATCGCGTCCGCCCGGGCGGAAGTGAGCGGGCCGAACAGCTTCCAGCTGGCCGCCGATTTTCCTTTGACGTTTGCCGGAGACTCGACGGTCCAGTCAAAATCGCTGCCCGGCTTGCGGCTCATGCTCACCGATCCGTTCACGTTGCGAAATTCAATGTGGTTGACGTCGCTCTCGCTGATGTGGACCAAGTCCTTGTCGCGCAAATCCCCAAAGCCCTGCGCCAGCTTCTTATAAAGATCCTCGTTGATGACAAATACCGTGGGTCGCGAATCGTCGCGAGCGAAATAACCGTCGCCCTCTTTTTTCCCGACAATCAGGGTTTGCTTCTGTCCCGCATCGCTCACCGCCGTCAGCCGAATCGCCGGATTGGCCAATCCATACCTGGCCGGATCCTCGGCCTTTTCGTCCACGACTTTCGAGAACTTTCCGTTCGCGACGGCCGATAGAAGTCCGCTCACGTTGTCGTCATCAGCGCGGAAGTCGGGCGGCTTCGAGAAGTCCCACTGCGTCTGATCGTTGACCGTCTTCTTCGAGAGGGCCAGCTCTCCCGATGGATTTTTCAGCTCGAATGAAAGTGTTTTCCCCGAATCGATGTGCAGGACGCTTCGGTCCCTCAATTCATCCGCCCGCTTGTCCGTGCTGTCGTACAGGGAAAGCGGCAGAAGAGACACTTGCTTCGCATTGTCGATCAGGCTGTACACAGAGGAACCGGTGAAGTCCTTCTCGCCCATGGCAATCGTGTGCCTTGTGCCGCTCTTGAGCTGGAAATCCAGCTCGACGCGAGGAGAATCGAGGCCGTACGCCTTCAGGCGATCGGGAGTGCCGGGTTCGGTTTGTGAAATGCGCGCGGACGCAAGTCCGTCGGTTATTCCCTGCACAGCGGATTTGTCGGCTCCGGTCTGGAGCGGTTGAGTGATCTCCCAATTCCCGCTCTGATTTCGCAGGTCGATGGGAGGCTCGTCCGTCTTGCCGGAATGCAGGATCGTGAGCGCCGTAACGTCGCTTGCCTGCATCGAGAAAGCTGGTTTTGAGTTGTCCTCCGTCGGTTTCGGGGCCTTACTGCTCCGCCACTGGAAGTAGTAAACCGCCCCGCCCAGAAGAATTGCGCAGACCAATACGATAAGCGTCGGTTTTTTGATCATAATTTCGTGCTCGTCGCCCTAGCGGCGCTTCCACCAGATAAATGCTCCGGCGAAAATCACGATGCCCGGTAAGACGATCAAGTCCAGCCACCAGAGAATCGTCGACTGCGCGGCCGTCAGCGTCACGCGACGATTGGTGACCGACTTCGCCCGGATCGAGATCAGGTTTTCGTCTTGCGCGAGCCAGTCGACCGTGTTGAAGAAAAGATCTCCGTTGTGCTGCAGGTTGATCCACTGGTTGGCCGCGTAATCGGAATCCCCAACCACCACGAGGCGGCCTTCCTTGCTTCCCTCCTTGCGCGTTGCCGAGACGCCAATGGAAAGTGGGCCTGCCGTGTCGGTCTTCGGGTCGAACTTGACCTCTTTTTGGTCGAGATTCGGAATGGTGAAGCTCCGCGCAGATGTCTTCAGCAATTCGACTTCCTGCGGATCGGCCTGGGACTTGTTGGCGGTCGAAACCGTGCGGGCCAGCGGGAAAAAGGTCATCCCGTGCGCGAGGCTCTTCGTGATGGGACTGTCTCCGTAATCGACAACCAGGGGTACGGCCGGCCCGGTGCCAAAGAGGCGGCCGACCCCGCTGACGTCGACGATCACGTTCGAACCAACGTTCACGTTCCAATCCTGGAAAACGCTCTCGAGCTTCGGATCCTGTTGCGATTTCTCGCTGATGGGATCCTCTTCAATCAAAGCCTTCCCGCCTCCATCCAAATATTTCTTGATCATCTCTGTTTCCTGCGGGAAGAATCCCTGCGTGGGACCGGCGACGACGAGCACGCTGCAATCGGAGGGAACGCCGTTGCTCGTCACCAGGTTGACCGATTTGGTTTCGTACCCTTCTTTTTTCAGGCCCTGGTCGGCCATGCTGTAGCCGCGCGCTCCCTGATCCGTCAGCGATTTCTCTCCATGGCCCGTGACAAAACATACGGTTTTGACTTTGTTCGTTGTGACCTTCAGTATCGCGCTGGTGATGTCCTCTTCCGAAAATTCGCCCTGAACGTCCGTCTTGATGGGCTGTTTGTTGGGTCCCGCCGCCGCGATCACGTCGCCCACATGCGTGGCGCCGAATTCCTGCGCGACTTCCGGCTTTTCCTGCGGGTCAACCTTCAAGTACTTGACGTGCGCGTTCAGATTTCTGTACTCCGACATCAGATCGTCGAGCCCCTGATTCGGCGTTTTCGCAAAGAACGCGATGGTGACGTCCTCTTTCAGGCCGCTCACGATTTTCTTGGTTTGCGGAGACAGCGTGTAGAGCTGCTCGCTCGTCAGGTCGAAGCTCTTGTGATAGGTGTGACCGAGATAATTCACGACAACCAGAATCGCCAGAACCCCGAGAGCAAGGATCGTCGTATTCGTCCCAAGCTGCGACGAGCGCTTCGAAAAATAATTGCGAATGTTCGGAATGCCCAGGATTACAGCGGCCAGGACCAGCACTCCACCGGCGATCAGGAGACTTTCGCTGACCCTGAGAAGTTCGCCCTCAATCGAATACCGGACGTAGCTGGCGATGAGCAGGGCCGCGCCGAGACTCAAGCTCATTTCGGCCCATTGCTGACGGTTCCACTTCAACGAGAAGGACGTCTTTTTGCTGTCGCTTTCGGCCATGGTCGCTACGCCCTCCGCCAACGCATGGAATCGACCGAACGCACGGTCAAAAAGACAAACAAAAAGATGAAGCTCGCGTAATAAACGAGGCTCGACGTGTCGATCGTGCCGCGCGTGAAGTCCTCGTAATGGCGGATCACGGACAGATACGTGAGCACGGAAGCCACACCTCCCGATGCGTTACGGCCGATGTCCAACACCCAAACCAGCAGAAATGCCGCGAATGTGAGCACGGCCGCGATGATCTGATTTTCCGTGAGCGATGAAATGAACGTCCCCAGCGCCGTCAAAGACGCTCCGAGGAGCAGTATCCCCAGATACCCGGCGAAAAGGACCCGCCACGGAGGCATGGGATCGCTGCGCAGATACATGAAAACCAGGTAGCTCAGCGTGGGAAGCAGCATCAACGCGAAAAGGCTGAACGAAGCGAAAAATTTGCCCAGCACGATATCCGTCTCCGTAATCGGCGACGTCATCAGCAGTTCCATCGTGCCGCGCTTCCGTTCTTCGGAGTACACGCCCATGGTCAGAATAGGAGTGATGAACAGCACCAGAGTCGAAAGCAGGCCGAAGAACGCCCGCATCACCTCCGATGGAACGTCGATATTCTGGGACATGCCGTAACGCATGCCTTCCATCTCCGCCGAAAGCGACTGCTGGATGACTGCCGTCAGAAAAAAATTGAAGAAGAATGCGGTGAGAATCAGAAAGAGTCCGATGAATACGTAGGCGATGGGGGAAACGAAATAATGTCCCATCTCCTTGCGGTAGATCGCCCAAACATTTTTCATCTGTGGAACGGCTCCTTAATTTGTGGACTGCGCGTGCGAAGCATCACTGGTGGTCAACTGCAGGAAGATATCCTCGAGGCTGAGGCTGACGCCGCGAAGCTCGAAAAGCGGCCAGCCCTTTTCCACGATCTTTGCCGCCAGATTGCTGCGGATGTCCGTGCCCGGGGCGGCCTCGATGTTCACAGCAAGATGGCCGTCGGAGCGAGCCGATTCGATCTCCACGCGCCGGGCTCCGGCAACCTGCGCGACCGCTTCGCGCAAGGCGGCTTCCGGCGCGCCGACTTCGAGACGAATCCGCTGGCCGCCCTTGAGCTGGCTTGTGAGGTTCTGCGGCGTATCCACCGCCACGATCCTCCCCTTGTTGATGATCACCACGCGGTCGCAGGTCATGCTCACTTCGGGCAGAATATGAGTCGAGAGAATGATCGTGTGCGTTCCGGCCAGGCCCTTGATCAGGTTCCGGACCTCAATAATCTGCTTCGGATCGAGGCCGACGGTCGGCTCGTCGAGAATGATTACGTCCGGATCGTGAACCAGCGCCTGGGCGATTCCCACGCGCTGTTTGTAGCCGCGCGAAAGCCGCTTGATCAGCTCGTGCCGCTTGTCCGTGATGCTTGTCTTTTGAAGCGCGTCCGAGATGAGTGTGGCCCGCTTCTCAGCCGGCACATTCTTGATGCGGGTCACGAAAGCGAGGTAACTCTCAACCGTCATGTCCGGATAAACAGGAGGCGTCTCCGGAAGGTATCCGATGTGCCGCCGCACTTCGAGCGAATCGTTGAAGACGTCGAAGCCGCCGATGCGCGCCGTACCGGACGTGGCGGGCATGAATCCCGTGAGGATCCGCATGGTTGTGGTTTTGCCGGCGCCGTTCGGGCCAAGAAAACCGAGGATTTCTCCCTTGTTTACCGTAAATGAGACATGGTCAACAGCGGTTACCGAGCCATAGGCCTTGGTCAAGTCCTGAACTTCTATCAATGCGCTCCTCCAAATATGAAGGGAACAGCAGACTGCCGGGTTTCACCGAACCGACATTTATATCAGAAACAAAACAGAACTGAAAATGCCACCGAGCGGAAACTCACGAAGACTCAGCTAGAATGGGATGCGAAGATTCACTCCGTGCGTTGCCACGCGGCGTTGCCGGAATGTGCCGGGCGAAGGGGAAGCCGACGATCCGTGCAGGCAACGGGTGCCCTCGCCCGCGCATCCACATGGGCTGAAAATCAGCTCGATTCCGGAACGCTTTAATCGAGTGATTGATCGAGGCAAGAGAGTCGGGTGTGGAGTGGGGGCGGCCGCTTTCGCGGCCAAAGAGGAGCGTTCGCCGGTCTGGGTGGAGATGTGCGTTGACACTCTCCGACCGTTTTGTTATTCAAATCGCTTTGGTTGGTGCTGAGGGTTCGCCTGCACGCTTCGAGCGTGCACTTTGCGGAGGGTTGTTCCTCATCCCGGCCTGGGCAGGTCCAAACGGAAGTAATCCAAAGGTGATATGAACAATTCGAAGGCGCGTGCCCGAGTGTGCCGGTTTTCACAGCCGAGCAGCGGCGGATTTTTGAAAGGTTTCTTCTCCAGGCCAGCCTGTGTTTCGGCGTTGGCCGCCGCTTTCGCCGTCCTTGTTTTCCTGTCCGGATGCAGCGGCTCGGGCGGGCCCAGCATCACCGTGCAGATCACGCCGGCAAAAGCGAGCGTGGATCAGGGCCAGACGCTTTCTTTCACCGCCAATCTCGCAAACGACCTCCGAAATCAGGGCGTCACCTGGGCCCTTTCGGGATCCAGTTGCGCGGGAATCACCGGAGCGGGCAACAGCGGGTGCGGCAACCTGTCCAACGTTACAACGAGCTCGGTTACTTACACGGCTCCCTCGGGACTGTCCGGCTCGCTGAGTGTGACTCTCACGGCCACCGCGATAGCCAGCACGAACGCAACCAAGACGGCGACAATCACCGTCGAGCTCCCGCTGGCCTTCACGACAACGAGTCCTCTCCCCAACGGTTCGAACGGCGTCGCCTACAACCAGTCGATCGTCGCGACAGGTGGCGTGACACCGCGCACCTTTTCCCTCGCTGCAGGCAGTGCCGGGCTTCCTGCCGGTCTGCAACTCAATCAATCCGGAACAATCACCGGGAGACCGTCGGGCCCTGTTACGGGTCAACCAAATCCCGCTATCTTCACCGTCCAGCTCACGGATAGCTCGACGACTCCCGTATCGGCGACGCAGCAGTATTCGATTTATGTCTCGCCCGCGCCTACCCTGGCGATCACCGCCGTCTCGCCCCTGCAAGCCGGTTTCGTAAATTATCGGTACAACACGTTTATTTCGACCACTGGTGGCGTTACGCCGTTTACGTGGACGTTCTTGAGCGGCGCGCTGCCGCCCGGCCTCTCTCTCAACACCTCAACAGGCCAAATCACGGGCGTGCCAACCACCGCCAGTTCCACGCCCTACTCTTTTACGGTGCAGGTGACAGATTCCACGCTGCCAACCAGTCAGGCCGTTCAAAAGGCGCTTGCCATCTTGATCCAGCAGCCGCAACCCCTTTCCATTTCGCCCTCTTCCCTGCCGTCCGGACAAACTGCCTCGCCCTATTCGGCTTCTCTGTCGGCGAGCGGTGGGATTCCGCCGTACGTCTGGGCCGTCACTTCCGGACAGCTTCCGCCCGGCCTTCACTTCAACACGGCCACCGGAGCGATCACGGGAACCCCGATGCTCGTGACGACTTCCACGTTCACCGTGCAAGTGAGCGACTCCGAGGTGACGCCCGCAACTTTGTCCACCCCGTATAGCATCTCGATAGCGGCAGGCACGAGCAACGATTCATTGATTTCCGGGCAATACAGTTTCCTGTTCCACGGCTTCGATTCGGATGGGCCCGTCACGTTTGGCGGAACGATGACAACCGACGGAAGCGGAAAGATCGTCGGCGGCGGAATGGATAGCAACCGCGTATCCGGCGTGGTCGACCGCGCGACATTGACTGGCACCTATTCGGTCGGTACCGATGGCCGGGGCGCCATGGAGTTAGTCGCAACGAACAGCCTCGGCGTGGCTCTCACGCTCGACTTCGATCTGGCGCTTGATTCGAGCGGCAACATCCATTTCTTCGAAGATAATTCCACCACCACGAACACCGACCCGAAGAAAACCCACGGAACCGGAATCATGAAGCCGGTATTCGGATCTTTCGGCGCCGGAAGTTTCAATGGCAACTACGCATTCCTCCTTACGGGAGCGAACTCCGCGGGCTCGCCCACGGCGCTGGGCGGAGTGATCCACGCCGACGGAGTGGGCAATATCGGCACCGCCGGGAGTGGCGCGAACGGCGATTACAATGAGGGCGGAACGTTCAGCTCGCAGCTCCAGGTCACCGGCATATTTTCGTTTGACTCCGGCACGCACGGCGTTGCGAGCCTCACGTTCGAACTGCCCGGCAAGTCCGCCTACACGCTTGTCTACTCCTTCGATTTCGTCTCCCCGTCGGACATTTTCTTCGTAGGCACCGACACGACCGATGCCACCCACCCGCGTCTCGGCGGCGAGATGATCCTCCAGTCGCCCAACACCACATTCGATTCGTCGGCGTTGAGCGGGCCGAGCGTGGCGACGGGCACGGGCCTCAACGGAACGAATGCCAGCGTCTTCGCCGGCCTTTTCACCCCCGTTCCGTCCACCACAGCCAACTGCACACCGCAGGTGGCGAACTGCGTGACGCTCAGTTACGATGAGAACAGCGGCGGCACGATCGCAACTCCTTCGCTGATTGGAAACTATCAGATCGCAGCGAACGGGCGCGCCGCGTTCACCTTTAGTGCAGTGAGCGGCAGCCAACTCACCCCTGTGTCCTCACCGCGAATGGCCGTCGCGTATCTCTTTGGGTCAGGACAGGGATTCACGATGGGGAGCGACAGCGCGGTCACAACCGGCCTTCTTGAGCAGCAGGAGACCGCCGTGACTTTCTCGAATTCGTCCATCCTGGACGACTACTCGCTAACCACGGCGTTCCCTGCCGAAAATCAGGTGGACAACGTGATCGGCGAAACCACCGCCAGCGGTAGCGGGAGCATCCTCGGCACGGTCGACGAGATCACTCCTCCGCCCACCTCGTCGCTCTCGCAATCGGCGACGCCCAACCTGGGCCAATCATTCGTAGCCAGCTATGCCAACATCTCCGCAGCCGGCCGTGGAACCTTGACCACCAATTCTCCCGTGGGCGTGCCAACGAATCTGGCTTTGTACATCGTTTCGCCCGGCAGTTTCCGTGCAATTTCAACGGACCCGAGCGATCAGCACCCTGAGGTGTTTTTCTTTGATCACTAGGCGAGTGCCGGCGGTCGCGGGAGCCGCGTTACTCTGCGCCACCGCCGCGCTCTTCCAGTTCGCCCTCGCCCAGCAGGGTCTTCCGCAAGCGCCTGGCGCTCGGGTCATCACGCTGAGTCCTCGCCCGGGTTACTTCAACGAACCATCGGTTGCGATCGATCCCAAAGATCCAAATCAGATTGTGGCGGCATTCCAGTCGCCTGCAACGGTCTCCTATTCGGAGGACGGGGGGTCGCGCTGGCAGGTGGCGACAGGAGCCGCTCCGAACGATTACAAAGTTTCGGGAGACGTCTCGATCACCTACGACATTCTCGGCCACGCCATCCTCTGCTACATCGCGTTCGATAAGCTCGGCACGCCGCAATATTGGGCCCACGGCGCGACGCGAAATGGAGTGTTTGTCCGGCGCTCGCTCGACGGAGGAAAGACGTGGGAAGCCCATGCCGCCGCCGTGGACGAGCAGCCCACTCGGCCCGACATGCCCTTTGAGGACAAGCCCTATCTCGTCGCGGACGACAACCCCGATTCTCCGTTCGCTGGAAACCTCTACCTTGGATGGACGGAATTCAGCCTGTCGAAATCCATCATTCTTTTTTCGCGTTCAACCGACGGTGGAATCAGCTGGTCCCTTCCTTACGAAATCAGCACGCACGAGGGAATTCCCCGTGACGACAACGGCGCCGTCGAGGGATTCGACGCCGTCGCGGGCCCCGACGGCGTTCTGTATACCGTTTGGGCAGACGGTACCTCCCTGGTTATGGCCACGTCGCACGACGGAGGGCTTACGTTCCGGCCATCCCGGAAAATCCTTGAATTGCCGGCCTCTTATTTCAAAGTGGAGAACATCGAGCGCTCCGATGGATTTCCCCAGATCGACATTGATCCCAGGACCCAGACGCTGTTTGTGACGTGGACGGACTATCGGAACGGCGATGTCGACGTCTTCTGCGCCACTTCGCGCGATCGAGGCAGAACGTGGAGCGACCCGGTCCGCGTCAACACCGACCCCATACATGACGGCACGGACCAGTTCTTTCAGTGGCTCGCCGTCGATCCAAACGATGGGGCAGCAAACGTTGTTTTCTATGACAGGCGCGCCGACGCCGACAACCAAAGCGCGCTGATCACCCTCGCTCGTTCAACCGACGACGGCGAGAGTTTCAAGAATTATGCGTGGACGGAAACTCCGTTTTATCCAGCCGACGATCAGTTCATAGGCGACTACACAGGCATCGCCGCTCTGGGCGGGCGGGTCTATGGTGTTTGGACCTACATGCCGACGCCGCCGAATTCGCGCCGGCCCAGGGCGGAAACAAAGAGAAATCGGCTCCTGAAGCGGCCGGTCGCTACGATCGTGCAGCTCGGAATGGCCGATTTCCGCAATCCTGCAAAGTAGCCCGCGAACACCCTCTCCGGACGGCCGCGGCGATCACTTCTTCTCTTCGGGCTTCTCGGTCAGTTTTAGAGCTGCGGAATTGATGCAGTAGCGAAGCCCTGTCGGATTGGGACCGTCATCGAAGACGTGTCCCAGGTGCGCGTCGCACCGGCTGCACAGCGCTTCCGTGCGCTTCATCCCATGCGACGTATCGTCCCTGGTTTCGACGTTCTCCGTCGCAATGGGTTGATAGTAGCTGGGCCATCCCGATCCGGAATGGTATTTTGCATCCGAGCTGAACAAAGGCTGCCCGCAGCACACGCACACGTAGGTGCCCTTCTTCTCCGTATCCTCGTATTCGCCCGAGAACGGAGGTTCCGTGCCTTTTTGCCGCGTCACGTGATACTGCTCGGGCGTCAACTGTGCCTGCCAATCGCGATCGCTCTTCTGAACTTTGTCTTTGTCTTTCTGAAGTTTCTCGTTCATGAAAGCCATTATAACAGCGAGCGCGACTCGACGACCCGCCTCGTCCCCCGGGCCCTTCATCCCAATTCCGACGCGTCCTGGGCCCTACCCTCAGCGAATGTCTACTCGCAACTGCCCTCGAATAGAAATTCCCGTAACCTCATGAAAATAAAGGGTCGACAAATTTCTACTCGGCTTTGCACATAAAGGGCGATAGGTTTTTAGACAGGCTGCGCTGTTTTTGCGCAGCCGCGCTAATAGGCCTCATTCCCAACGTGAATCTGCATAAATCTGCCGCGCACCGTTCCGTACGGCTGAATTTCATGACTCCCGTTTACGTGAATAAATTTCCAAAGAAGCCCCGTTCCGTGAGCTATCCCTTTCTCGTCAGTGTAGCGGATACACAAAGAGAACCATACCTCTTGAGGTTGTCTATCGTTGATTGGAGTTTGGGTGCGGAGGGTGGTGTCAGTTGGTTGGGTGTCGTTAGGAAGGAGCAGAGCACCCGTTTCATTGTTTATCGGAAAGAGGGACTGGCGTTGCCCGCAGTCAATTGCCAGTCTGGTTTCGGCAGGAGTGCTCGGCATGGGTCCAAAAATCAATCCTTGATTGACGATGACAGTATTTAGCGCGGGAGCCGTCCCGCCGTTTTTGAGAACAAGGGAAATTGCTATCGAAGCCTCTCTCTCATTGAAAACCAAATCTTGATTTTCAATCTTACCAAAGACAGTTACCCACGGACGATGCGACATCAAGAATTGCTTGTCCGCCGATTCGATTTGGTCCCGCATGGCTTTCCATTGGAGGCGCATATAGCTGCGCTGCCGCTTGATTTCGTGAGTTTGGCGTCTCGCAAAAATCAAAGTTCTCCGAAGCAACCATACTTGGAGCAGGCTTGTAACTGCCAAGAGCGCGGCGAAAAGCCAAGTTCCCCAGTCAGCCCAATCGCGTCTGGGGCCGTTTATCGTCACGGGGGGAAGGTTGCTGATCGCTACGGAATGCTCGGTATTGTCATTTCCATTTGTTTTGGCACCGGAATCGGTGCCACAGGATTGATTTTGATTGATAGCGGATGGCGAGCCATTGGATGGCTCGTTCTTTTTCTTGGTTTGACGCTGATCGCCAGCGCGTGCGCTAGTGCAGCTATTGGATGCCTGCCGTGGGGCTGGCGAACCTGCCTGCACGACGCTCAGGAGCACAGTCAAAATCAGGTATCTCATTTTCAGGCAGCGTTTGAACAGAACACTGGATCAATTCCTAGTTCATGTGTTTCATGAATGAGAACGACCAGATTATGATACAGGATTTTACAAAGCGTTTCGTTAATCATCGCAATATCGGTCTTGCTCCTCAGACCCTCTCCGAATCTCCTCTTCATCATGCTGAATGTGGATTCGACGTTCGACCGCTCGTGATAGTGCTGCATAAATTCGGTGCGCCGGAATTGAAAGTAATGGACCATCCTTGTCCAAGTCTCGCTACGCTCGCCGCTGGTAATTGTGCAGAGGGGGGCTTCATGTGCGAAGCTTTCTACTCGCAACCACCGTCCGTTTTTTCGCCTTCGCCGTACCTTCGCCAATTTCGCATTTTTCTGAAAGGATTCGATTCCCAATTCCGCCGAGCCGCGAAAAAATCCGCGAGACACGGTACACTAACCGTCACGGAGGAGCGATGTTGCGCGTAGGTCTGATCGGCTGGCGAGGCATGGTCGGCAGCGTCCTGATGCAA
>DATGHM010000150.1:0-11174 GCA_035307985.1 Candidatus Acidiferrales bacterium | reverse complement strand
CGGGGCGGGCAAACCGCTTCGCCCTGATGTACCGCGCGCACGGCGGCGACCACGTCCATGGCCGAGGCATGCTGGAGGAGGTATCCGGCGACGCGCTCCCGTACCGCCCTCAGGAAAATGGCTTCGTCCTCGACCATGTTGATGAGGATCGTTCGCGCCGTGCGAGCCGCAAGGGAAACGCGGCGCAATAGAGCGACGTCGAAGGGCTCTCTGCTGCCCGAGTCGATGAGAACGACGTCGCAGGCAGAGCTGTCGATCCGGGCAACCGCCTCGGCCGAACACGGCTCACAGCCGACCACGTCGAGGTCGGTCTTCGAGCGCAGAATCCTGCTTAGAGCCTCGCGAAACAGGCGACTGTCCGCGAGCAAGAATATGTTGATCCTCGAGCTCACTTCCCACCCAAAGACTAAATTTTAAAGGTTAGTGGCGAGAGACAACCGCCGCTTGAGGGCTGTGACAGACTTTCGCGATCGGGATCGGCCTGTCGACCTGGATGGCGATGCTGGCCCCTTCGCGTAAGTACGTACCGAAGATACCCGGCAAATATGCAGGGGTCAATGGTTACTCGTCGGACGACGCAATCTTCCGACGCTGCTGAAAGCTTTCCTCGGAAGTTTGGCGTAAGTGCCTGAGCATAGTGCACTTGCCGAAAGTGCCCGTTGGCGGTGTTACCTGCTCAGGGTGGGTTTCGATTACAAGCCTTGCGCCTCGATTGAATCCACCACATGCAGACGCAATCGAGGCATCGGGGCCTGAGATCGCGTCGGAACGCCCAGCAAGAGAAAGGCAGCGGCAAAGAGCGGTCCCGCCGTTCTTTCTGCGTCAGGGCTCAACTCCCTTTTCGGCGAGCCAAATTCTTCCTTATCGCTAGGAGGCTTTGGCGTCTTGGGACTGGCGCACGGCTTCGAGGGCGGCGATTTCGCGCAGGATGGTGCCGACCACGTAGTCGTCACCGAACCTGGAGTTGACCATCACGTTGTACAGCGGGCGGTAGGGCCATTCCTTGTGGAAGTAATGGCGGATGAAGGAGGCACGCTCGCGGTCGACTTCCTCGATGAGCTGGCGCGCCTCCTTTTCCGACTGGCCGATGTTGCGGAGGCGAAGGAGTTTCTCTTCGTCCGGAGCATAGACAAAAACGTGAAACGCATCCGGGCGGTTGCGCAGGATGTAGGGCGAGCCGCGGCCGACGATCACGCAATTGCCTTTCGACGCGGCTTCTTCGATCACTTTGTGCAGCATAGCGACCATGGTGTCCGCGTTGAAATGGCGCGTGTCGCCGACGGGGAGCGTGCGTTCGTAGCTGCCGCGGGCATAGACGCTGAACAAGCGGGAAAGAAGCGGATCGACGCGCTCGTCACAGCGGTGCACGGCTTCGCGCGTGACTTTGGCGACGCGGGCGATCTCGGCGGTGAGGTCGCGATCCCAGAGCTTCCAGCCTAGGCGATTGGCCAGGCGTTCCGCGATGGCGGCGCCGCCGCTACCGTATTCGCGCTCGACCGTGATGGTGCGAATCTTCATGGCTGCCGTGAGCGCAGTTTCCCACAAACGGGACCAGCCGGAAAGGCCATGGTCGCCGCTCGGGCGCAGCATGCTGCGCCCCTGCGGGAGAGGGTCGAGCCGGGGAACCCACCGAGACTCCCGCCACCTGGAGAATATCCATCCTGGGCGTCAGTGTACTGCGATTGGGCCCCCGGGCTTGACCTTTTTCATGAAGAAGACGAACGGTATCATGACGACGACGGCAACGCCGACGAGCCAGAAATCGTCGATGTAGGCGAGCATGGTGGCCTGCCGCGCGATCGTGCCGGCGACGAGGCCATAGGCCTGGCGGGTGGCTTCAAAGGCGCTCGAGCCATGGGCCATCAGCATATGCTCGGCGGAACGGAGCATGGCCTGGAGCCTGCCGCTTCCCGCGTTGACGTGCTCGGTGAGGGCAACCTGGTGGAACTGCGCGCGCCGCGTGAGCATCGTCGTGACGAACGAGATTCCCACACTGCCGCCGACGTTGCGCGCGAGGTTGATCAGGCCGGAGGCCTGGTTGTTTTTCTCCTTGGGCAAGAAGGCGTAGGCGGCAGTGTTGATGGGTACGAACAGGAAAGCGAGGCCCATGGCCTGGATTACGCGGGCTCCTGCGGCATGGCGAAAATCAATCGAGAGATTGAAACGGGTCATGTAGAACAGCGCGATGGAAAGCATGCCGAAGCCGAAGAGCAGGAGCTTGCGCGCGTCATACTTGCCCAGAAGGAAACCGACGAGTGGCATGACGGCAATGATGGCGAATCCACCAGGCATGAGCACCAGACCGGCCTTTTCGGCGGTGTAGCCCATCATCGTCTGCAAAAACAGCGGGATGAGCACCGTGCTGGACATCAGCGCGAAGCCCACCATGAACATCAGCAGCACGCCGATTCCAAAGGAGCGATCCTTGAAGAGATGCAGGTCAATGATGGGGTGTTTGTGCAGCCACTCCCAGACCACGACACTGATCAGGGCCACAACGGCAATGACGGTGAGGAACAGAATAAAATGCGAGCTGAACCAGTCGTCGCGCTCGCCTTTGTCGAGCACAACCTGCAGGCTGCCGAGACCTAGGGCGAGCAGGCCGAGGCCGATGTAATCGATGCGGAAGGTCTTCTGTTTCTCGCGCTTCATGTAAGGCGGATCGGTGATGAGGCGGGCCGTCAGGAGCAAAGAAATAATTCCGACCGGGATATTGATGAAGAAGATCCAGCGCCACGTGAAACTGTCGGTGATCCAACCGCCCAATGTCGGCCCGATTGCGGGTGCCAGAACGACGGCCATGCCATAGACCGCGAACGCCATTCCACGCTGGCGCGGAGGGAACGTGTCGGCAAGAATGGCCTGCTCGCTGGGCTGCAGTCCGCCGCCGCCCGCTCCCTGCAGGATGCGGAAAAAGATCAACATGCCGAGGCTGGGCGCGAGCCCGCACAAGAACGAGCTGATGGTGAAGAGAGCGACGCAACCCATGTAAAAACGTTTGCGCCCGATCAGCTCGGAAAACCAGCCGCTCATCGGGAGGACGATGGCGTTGGAAACGAGATAGGAGGTGAGGACCCAGGTGGCCTCGTCGTTGCTGGCAGAAAGGCTGCCGGCGATGTGCGGAAGGGCGACGTTGGCAACGCTGGTGTCCAGCACTTCCATGAAGGTGGCCAGCGTGACGGTCAGCGCGATGACCCACGGGTTGACCGCGGGCGCAGCTACCGCGTCGGCGGCGTTCAGCCGTCGCGAATTGAAGCCGTTGGAGCCCATGTCATTTCACGAAGACCTTGGGCTCACAGGACATGCCGAGCCGCAAGTAGTGATCCTTGTCTTCGCCCGCGTCGAGGACGATTTTGACGGGGATGCGCTGAACGACTTTCACATAGTTGCCAGTAGCGTTTTCGGGGGGAAGCAGACTGGTGCGCGCGCCGGTGGAACCGGCGATGCTGTCGACGCGGCCCTTGTACGTGCGGCCGTTGGCATCGACATGGATCTCAGCACGCTGGCCCGGCTTCATATAGCGCAACTGAGTTTCTTTGAAGTTGGCCGTAACCCAGATGTCGTTCAGCGGGACGATGGTGAAGAGTTGCTGGCCGGGCTGGACGTTCATGCCGACTTCGGCGTTTTTCATGACGACGCCATCCACCGGCGCGAAAATTCTCGTGTAACCGAGATTCAGTTGAGCGCCTTCGAGGATCGCCTGCTTTTGCTGCACGGTGGCCTCGGCTGAGCGAGCCCTTGCGCGGGTCGAAGCGACTTGCTGGGGCCCCGTCTGCGAAGCGAGCAGGTTGGCGTCGGCTGCGGCGAGCTTGGCCTTGGCCTGGCCGATCTGCTGTTCGGCCGCCGATGCGGAGGCCTGCGCGGCGACCACCGCACTTGCGTCGGCCTTGGCGACAGCCACTGCCTGATCGTACAGTTGTTGCGAAATTTCCTGCTTCTGAACGAGCTCTTTGTAACGGGCCAGGTCGCTCTGCGCTCTCACGTTATTCGCTTCAGCCTGGATCAACTGCGCTTGCGTGGCCGCGTACTGCTGTTCGGCAGCGGAAATTCCCGCTTGCGCGCTTACCACGTCGGCTTGCGACGAAGAAACCTGGCTGGTGGTGCTGACGTGGGCGATCGGGACAGAGATATTGAGGGACTGGGCCGTCGCGATCGCGGTCGCCAGGTCGGCTTGAGCCTTGTCCACGGCGACCTGGTAATCCTTCGGATCGATTTCGGCGAGAACGGTTCCGGCCGTCACAATCTGGTTGTCGTTGACGTTGACTTTGGAGATGTAGCCGGAGATGCGTGCGCTGAGCGGCATCAGATGACCATCGACTTCGGCGTCATCGGTCGATTCGTAGCTCGATAAATAGCGCCAGGCGAAAATGGCGCCGACTACGACGCCGATCAGCACGATGACGAAGAAAAGGCGCGCGCCCGGGCTGGTAGGAAGAAGCTTCCGGCGGGGCGGCGGAGGCGGAGCGGCGGCGTGAAGTTCGGAATCCGCGTGTGCATCGCTCGCTCGCGTTTCGTTTGGAAGAGCAGGAGCCGCTTCGGTGTCCGTTCTGGGTGCCATGGCTTCAGTGTCCTTTAAAGTATTCTCTGACGCCTTCTTCGGCGGCGCCCATCGCGCGGGCGAGAGCGATCTTGGCGTAGTTGAAATTGTAGAGGCTGGAGATGTATTGCTGGTTGGCGCTGGCGACTTGCTCTTCGGCCTGGACAACCTCGACGCTGTCGGTGACGCCGGCGGAGAAGCGATCGCGCGACTGGGAAAGAGTCTGCTGGGCAAGATCAACGTTGCTCTTCGCAACGTTGACCTGGTCGGAAGATGACTGCAGGTTGAAAAGGGCGGTGCGGACGTCCTGATCGATCTGCGCGCCCAGATTTTCAAGGCGCTCGCGGGCCTGGACGAGCTGAGCTTGCGACTGCAAGATGTCGCCGTGCGTCGCGCCGCCGGTGAAGATGGGGACATCGAGCGTGGCGCGCACGTCCATCACGCCATGGGACTGACTGGGGTGCTGGCCCGCGACGCCGTAGTCCGCGTTGAAGGTGAGCGTGGGATAACGCTCGGCCTTGGCGGCGCCGACGCTATACTCCGCGGCGCGAACGCTGGCGAGGGCCGCCTGATAATCGGAGCGAGAGGCGTAGGCTCGCTTCAGAGCTTCGTCGAGAGTGATGCCTTCAAACGGCTGGTATGGAGATTTGTCGGTGAGCTTGAACTGCTGGCCGGGTGCGAGACCGATCGCGCGCGCCAACGTGAGCTTCTGAATCGCGAAGTCGTTTTTGGCTTGAATCAACTGCTGCTGGCGAGTCTGCAGCTCGACGTGATTGCGCAGGGCGTCGATCGCGGGGGAAGTGCCGGCCTGAACCTGATCGTCGGCCTGCTTGTAAAGCGCCTGCGCCGTGTTTACCTGCGCCTGCGCGGTTTGAATAGTGGCTTCGTCGGCGATGGCGAGCAGGTAGTTGTAGCCGACGGCGAGAACGACCAGGTCGCGCGCGTCCTTGTAGGTATGCTCGCTCGATTGCAAGCGCTGCGTCGCGGCGCGTTCTCC
This sequence comes from Candidatus Acidiferrales bacterium, assembly GCA_035307985.1. GTDB lineage: Bacteria > Acidobacteriota > Terriglobia > Acidiferrales > UBA7541 > Palsa-295. The sequence continues at coordinate 5,640 of DATGHM010000150.1, read as the reverse complement.
TTCGACTGCCTTCCAATCGAAAAGATTCTGCGTGAGGCTCGCGCGCGCGTCGAAATAGGAAAACGGGCCGACAACGGTCGGAATGCTCACGCCGGGAATCGCCGGGAAGCTGAAGCCGAATTCCTTGAGGTTCACCTGAGACACGTCAATGTAAGGCGACGCAGACACGTGTGGCAGGAGCGCGCTGAGCTGCTGCCAGCGCTGACCGCGGGACGACACGATATCCGCACTCGCCAGGAGTTCGCCGAGATTTTGCTTGAGACCGCGATCGATCGCTTCCTGAAGCGAAAGCTCCAGCACTCCGGGAACAGGGCTGGAAGGCACGCTGCCGGAATAAGGATTCTGCGATTGCGAAGCCGCCGGCTGAGACGGCGTCGATTGTGTCGTCGGCCGGGACGCGGAGGTTGAAGTGCCGGCTGATGCCGCGGCGGACCCGCTTGCCTGACCCCAGGCCGGTGCGGCGAGAAACGGAAGTGCCGCCGCGATCATGAATAAAACAGAGCTACGACCTTTCACGCAACCGCCTCCTTCTTTCGTTGTATGGATGACGCGCAGGCTCTTTAGGACTCACCTTTGCGGCGGCTGTGGCGGATAGACTTGGACTTGGCCGGCGATCCGGAAGCGCACGTAAGCGCGGATTCCGGCTGCAGGCTCGGACACAAGAGTTCCCACACGCGCTCGGCCGTTCCGCGCAATGAGCCCTCCGGGTTGATGGCCCAGGCGATCGTGACACCCATGAAAATAAGGCGAACCATGCGGCCCAGTTCGGTGGGCGAAATGTCAGGGCGGACTTCGCCTCGCTCCTGGCCGATCGCGAAGATTTCGCCGAGCAGTTCGCGGCTGCGCTGAATACGCCTCTGAAGTTCAGCGCGTACAGGCGCGCAAGAGAGGTTCGCGGCAAAAACAGAACGAAGCAAATCGGGACTTTCGGAGGATTGCCCCGCGAGGTCGGTAGCCAAATCCTTCAGGACCGACAAAACCGGTTTTCCGCCGCGCGCTCTTTCCAGCGAGCGCTCGATTTCGTGAATGCGCTCCTGCCCGTAGCAGCCCAGGACATGCTCTTTGGTGGGAAAATAGTTGAAGAATGTTCCCTTGCCCACATCGGCCGCTTCCGTGATGTCTTCCACCGTGGTTTCGAGGAAACCCCGCTCGGCGAAAAGCCGCAAAGCGGCCCGATAGATGCGGTCGCGCATTTCGACGCGATGGCGCTCGCGGCGGCCTGGCCGGGGTGTGGGAAGGAGGTGCGGATGGGATGTGACGTTTCGAGTCTTGCTCTTCATAATGACCTTCCCTCAAGTCCGACTGTAGGTCATAGTAGGTCGGAAGTCAAGTGTGAAGGGGCCGGCCCCGGGAACGGGTCGGGCGGCGCGAGGAAAATGCCATTCGGCGCCGCCGACGGGATGGCTGCTTTTCTTAGGAGGACCTCTTTGGGCTATGCTGGTTCAATGTGGAAATCAGAGCTCTCGCCGCGGCTGGAACCGGAACAGCGCCGTGCAGCGCGATCTCCTTGGCGCCGAGCTTTCTGCCATAGATGCGTGCGTTGGCGTCGTTGTCAGGCCTGAGAGACGAGCCAGACAGAGATATGCCGGCGAACAAGCCACGCGAGCGCGAATAGGTAAGGACTTCGGCGCGCAGCGTCACGTCCGTCGCGGCCTCGGCATGGCGCCCTTTGGGACCGGCGGCGGCGGAAGCATCGGCACCCAGTTTCACCTGGCTGTTCAGGATGGAACTTGCGCCGCGATTGTTCATGACGAGAAGAACAAAGTCGGTGGCCTGGGCGCCAAGCTGGAAGCCGAAACTTCCGCCTCCGAGGGCCATCATGGTGGGAGCGCTCCACGGGCCTTCGAAGTTGTCGCCGCCGCGGCAGGTCATCGCGCCGCGTCCGTAGCTGCCACCGAATCCAAAGGCGGCCTTGATGACGGAGGGCATGACGATCACGCAGGCCGCCTTGTCGAGCAAGTCCTGCGGAATATCGTCGGGGATATCGAGAATTTCCTTCATGACCTCGCCGGAATTCTCGAGCCGGCTCTCGTCTTTCGATTTGTCACTCGCCCGTGCCGAGGATGGATTCAACAAAGCGGGAAGAGCGATCAGCAGACCCGCGAGCAGAAACGAGAGTAGCTTCTTCATTTCGTACCTCCTAAATTCCCCTTAGGAATCATAGGGAAAGTCGGGCCGCGAGCGCAACTTTTTGCGGGGACGAGAGCGGCGCGCCGGGCGGTGTCATATAATCGCTCGCTCTGCGCGCATTGCGAGTCAGCGCAGGAGATCGAAGCAACGGGGTCGATAATCGATGAAAATCGGGCATCATAAAACTTTTCGTGTCGCGGTTGCCTGGATGGTCGCGGGAGCGTTCGCATCACCCGCGGCGTCGGCGCGAACGGGCGCGGGCTCGAACGCACACTACAAGGCTTCGCGTGCGAGAGCAGAATCGCGAGACGAACTTCGCCGCTTCCGGACGCGCGTTGATCAAGCTCTTGCACAAGAGCAGGCAAAGAGAACGTTCTGGGGAATCGAAGTTGCGGACCGGGACACCGGCGAAGTCCTCTATGACCTGAACGCCGACCACTACTTCATGCCGGCATCGAACGCCAAGCTTTTTACGACGGCCCTGGCCCTCGCGACGCTGGGCGGCGGCTACCAATTCCGGACGACGCTGGAGTCCTCGGCACGCATCGGTCCCGATGGGAAACTGGCCGGAGACCTGGTGTTCGTCGGGCGCGGCGATCCAGACCTTTCGAATCGCCAGTTCCCCTATCAATTGAAGGCCGAGCGCAGCGGCCCTGTCGAAAAGGTGCTCGCGGAAATGGCCGACGCTGTTGTGGGCAAGGGATTGAAAGAGGTCGACGGAGACATCGTCGCGGACGACAGTTATTTTCCGTACGATCCGTACCCGGAAGGCTGGGCCGTGGGGGACATTTTCTTCGAGTATGGCGCTCCGGTGGGAGCGATCACGTTCAACGACAACATCGTCGTGATGCACGTGGCGCCAGGAGCGAATCCGGGCGGTGCTGCGACGATTGACGTTGAGCCGGCGGCGGCGCTCGAAACCATCACGACTCAAATTACGACAGCCCCGCCGGGCGGGCACGCGTATTTCTCCGTCGCGCGGGAATCCGGGCCGAATTTTCTTTCCATTCGCGGGACGATCCCGGTCGGACAGGCAGCGGCCGAGTTGCAACTCGCGATGACGGATCCCGCGGAGACGGCGGCGCGCGCGCTGGAGCAATTGCTGGAACAGCGCGGCGTGAAAGTGACGGGCACGGTCCGCGTGGTCCACGCGCCTCCGCCGGAGACGAGCGACGAGAATGGCTTTTCGCCTCCGCATCCTGCGCCGCAAGCGAGCGCGGCCGGGCCGAATCCGTTCGTTCTCGCCGAGCATTGGTCGCCGCCGCTGATCGAGAGCATTCGGCTCACAAACAAGATCAGCCAGAACCTGCACGCGGAACTGTTGCTGCGAACGGTGGCGCGCGAGAAGGCCGGTTTCGGTTCGACGGAAGCGGGGCTCAAAATCGAGAAGGATTTCCTCAGGGCGGCCGGAGTGGCCGACGGAGACGTGATCTTCTCCGATGGTTCAGGGCTGGGGCGGGACGACCTGGTGACGCCGCGGGCCGTGGTGGCGCTCCTGCGATATGCCGCAAACCAGCCCTGGGGAGCCGAGTTCATCTCGACACTTCCGGTGGCGGGCGTTGACGGCACGCTGGAAAGTCGCATGAAAGGGATCAGCGGGCCGGCGGAGATTCATGCTAAGACCGGATCGCTCGAGCACGTTCGTGCCATGTCGGGCTATGCCAGGACCAACCGAGGGGAGAATCTCGTGTTCTCCATCTTCGCGAACAACAATACCGAGCGCGGGACGGACGCCACCGAAACGCTCGATGCGATCGGCATGGCTATGGTGCAGACGCTCGGCAGGCCGTCGAAGGAACACAGACGGTAGGAGATTGAGAAAATCGGACATGAAAGCGTCTTCCAGGACGATCACAGTATTTGGCAGTTCGCGGCCGCGCTCCGGCGACCGACATTACGAAGAGGCGCAGCAACTCGGAGCGGCGCTCGCGGCGAAAGGCTTCGCGGTATGCAGCGGAGGCTACGGCGGCGTCATGGAGGCGGCGTCGCGCGGCGCGAAGGAAGCTGGCGGAAGAACGCTCGCGGTCACGGCAAAATTCTTTCGTTCGCATGCCAACCGATGGGTGGACGAAGAGATCCGTGTCGATACATGGCAAGAGCGGCTGTTCGAGTTGGTTCGACGCGGGAACGGGTACGTGATATGCCGGGGAGGCACGGGCACGCTCGTCGAACTCGCTGTCGTGTGGGAAATGGTCAATAAGGGCGTGATGAAGCGGAAGCCGGTGGTTGCCCTGGGTGGTTTTTGGGCGCCCGTGATTCAGTGCGTGCGCGAAGTGGAACTCGCGGATGACTCCCAGTGGAGCGAGCGCGACCAGACTCTCATTCACAGCGCCACATCGCCGGCGGATATCGCGGAATTTCTCGAACGGCAACTCTAGCCAAAGCTGGCGAGGGCGGTGGATTCGTCATCGAACGTGGGAATGGAGTGGATGAGGCGGGTGAGTTCGAGGACTTCGCGGACGTGACCGCCGGGTTTCAAGAGCTTCAGCTTGCCGCCGCGGCGCTCCAGAGTGACGAATGACCGAACGATCGTGCTGATTCCGGAACTGTCCATTTGACTGACGCCGGCAAGGTTGACCAGAACTTTATCAGTGCCTGCCTCGGCCAGTTTGCGAAGCGCATTGCTGAGCGCGTCGTTGCCCGCCCCCATCGTGGCGCGCCCCTGCAGGTCGAGAACGATGACTTCACCAACCTTTCGCGAAGAGATTTGCACGCCCATTGCGTTTCCCGCTTACATGGATGAATGGAAGAAAACCCCTTCCTGCTCGTCCCTGAACGGCTGCACGATGGAGCTGCCCAGCGCGCGAATTATAACCCCAAAACGAGGGTCTAGGCCGCCACAAGTGTGCTTGCACGCTGGGAGCGGCGAAAGGCCCTTTCAGCCGACGGGGACCTATGGCGGAGGCCAGTTGGCCAGACTTGGCGATGCTTTGCCCGGTCCGCAACTTGACACTGTTGTGCCGACCGATTAGCGTGCCCGGGTGAAAGCGCTGCGATTGCATCGTTGGAGCGTAACTCCGCGCGAGGCTGCGCGGATTCAATTGGGGCTGCGAAGCCGTTTCGAACCGTTCGACAGGTTTTCCAAGATCCAGCAGGTGGCGGGCGCGGACGTGGCGCTCGATCTCGGGCGTAGCGTGGCAATCGCGGGCGTCATTGTGTACCGGTTCCCTGAGATGACCGAGCTGGAACGGGTCTGGGCGCGGCGTCCCCTCACATTTCCGTACGTGCCGGGCCTGCTTAGCTTTCGCGAGATTCCGGTGCTGCTGCGGGCGTTTGCGAAGCTGAGGCACTCGCCGGACTTGATTTTTTATGACGGTCATGGGTACGCGCACCCGCGCCGGTTTGGGATTGCCAGCCACCTGGGAGTAATCCTTGACTGCCCGACGGTAGGTTGTGCCAAGTCGGTGCTTGTCGGGGTTCCCGGGGAGCCAAGGCAGAGGCCAGGGTCGTGGGCGGCCCTGGTGGACGACGGGGAGACGATTGGAGCGGTTTTGGGCACGCGGGAGGGGA
>DATGHM010000149.1:0-20800 GCA_035307985.1 Candidatus Acidiferrales bacterium | reverse complement strand
GCAGCAGCAGCGCAGCCCTGAAGAGGAGTTGCGTAACGACAACGGTCACTGTAAATAACAGAGCGTCCACTTTGTCGCGCGTCGACATGTTGCTCGGCTCCACAAACGCCCTGACTTCCGCGGTTCCTGCGATAGCGCCGTGTGCCGTTTTGGACGTTAGATTCATCTGATCCGCCGCTGAAATGCTTTTCCGCTCTCCTCGAACGCTGCTAGTTCAGCACATACACCGGGGTATCGTGCTCAATTGCTAGAATCATGGATTTGAAGATGTCGACGTCCCAGCTTTCGTCGATTCGCAGCCTGACTGAGTCGTTGGTTTCTGCCATCAGGCGCCCCCTCAATGGCACTCGAATGTTGCCAGCCAGGACTCGTAGAACCACCGGCTGTCCCATCCATACCGCGTAACCGCCTTCCATCTGAGTCACCTATGGGGCGGCCCGCCTTGTTCGGTCGGCCGCTCGCTGGAACTCTTGGCCCGTCTTGCCGCCGCTATCTTCCGCGCCGGCTGGCCTTTGCTGTCCGGGTTCGCTGAGGAGGGTTTGTAATCTGCCCCCTCCAACACCTGCATAGTCGGACATTGGACCGTGCTGGCCAATAGTACAGGGGACTATTCGTGGTAGCCGCGAAGTACTAGCTCATAAATGCAGTTCAGGGAGGCGGAGCTTTAGCGCTTGCTGAAAAACGCCTTGTCTTCAGGAGGGCGGGGTTTTAACCCCGCCGTAAGTGGGCGTTTTGTATCAGGGGTTTTAACGCCTGAAGCTGCGGTTCGACTTTTTCAGCGTCCTGTTAGCTCCGACATTCAACCCGCGGTAAACGTTAGACTTTTAGCCCCTGAGCAAAGTCTCCTCCACCACTCATAGCATTTTCGAGACAGCTTGTAGTCAGGTCTTGAGACGTGCCCCTAAGCAGGGCCGGAGTGGACCCGCGCCGCGTCTGCGAAAACTCACCTGAAAGCGATGCAGAGATTCCATTGCTCAGTCCCCGCTTGATATTGCGGCACCGCCGCCTTCCGTGTGATTCTGAGAATGGGTTGTCGGCCCATTGCAGCCACCGGGAAGTGGCCGCCTGTCAGTGCTTTTCAGCTAATTTTCAGCTTTTCGGACTAAGTTGGGATTCTGCCAGCTTGACGGGCCCAGCGGTAACCAAGCAACCTCCAGCATCAGGCGTGACGGCGATTCGGAGGGAAAACCATGGAAAGCAAAAAAGCGGCAATATGTCGGGAGTGGGCGCCAGGCCGAAGGGTCCGCCGCCAATTGCCTCCGGCTGGCGGCACGGCGACTGACTGGGCCAGGAATCGCGTTACCCTCCAGGTGATTGTGGGACTCGCGGCTCTTTGCCTCTGCACCACAACGGCGGTGGCGCAGTCACAGGCGCCAGGAAACAAAGATACGACACTGGAGCAAGCGGTGGAGTTGCTGCCGTCGCCCGTCGAGCAGAATGCGGGACCGCCGCTCACGCTGACTCTGGCCGATGCGCTGGCGCGGGCGCAGAAAAACAGCCCGCAATTTCAGTCGGCCGTCACAGACGTGAAGCTCGCGCGGGAAGCTCACAAGCAGGCGAGCGCGGCCATGAAGCCATCGTTGGGTTATCGGATGGATTATCTCAACACGCAGGGCGACGGAATTTCTCCCGTTGGCCGGTTCGTCACAAATGACGGCGTTCACGTCTATCGCACATGGGCCATGGTTCGCCAGGACATGCCCGGCGCGTTTTTCATCGACGCGGGCCCGCGCAAAGCAGCCTATGACCAGGCTGTTGCGGCCGCTGCCGAGGAGGTGGCGCGGCGAAGCTTGACAGTCACCGTGACTCAGGACTACTACGCGCTGGTAGTCGCGGAGCGGTCCTACGCGACGGCGCAGAAAAGTCTGGCCGGCGCTCAACACTTTCTCCAGATCGCGCACGACCTCGAACAGGGCGGCGAAGTGGCCCATGCGGACGTGATTCGCTTCGAATTGCAGGCCAACCAGGCTGAGCGGGATCTGGAAGAGGCGGAACTGGGCATGTCGCAGGCGCGGCTGAATTTTTCGGTCCTGCTGTTCCCGACCTTCAACGAGAATTTTACCGTGGTGGATGATCTGGATACGCCTCCCGACCTGCCCCCATTTGGAGAAGCACAGACCATGGCGAAGAATCACAACCCGGTGCTGGCATCGGCGCTCGCTTCTTATCGCTCGGCCGGAGTGGAAGTGGCGTCGGCGAAGGCGGCGTTTTTTCCGTCGCTCGCGGTAGAGTTCGACTACGGCATCGAGGCGAACGCCTTGGCATTGCACAGCGTGAACACCACCAAACCGGGCGTCGTACAGCCGAACCTGGGATACTTCGCCACCTATTCCCTCAACCTGCCGATCTGGGATTGGGGATCGCGATGGAGCCAGTTGCATCAAGCCGAGGACCGCAAGGAACTGGCGCACCTGAACCTGTCGTTCGCACAGCGCCAGGTGCTCAGCAATCTGTACGCGTATTATGACGAGGCTAAAGTGGCGCGCAACGAACTGATGAGCTTGCGGCATTCAGTCGACTTGGCGGACCAGAACCTGAATCTGGTCACGCTGCAATATAAAGCGGGAGATGCGCCAGTGCTGCAGGTTCTCGACGCGGAAACCGCTCTGGCAACCGCTCGCAATAGCTACGCGACGGGTGAAGCGCGCTACCGAAGCGCACTGGCGGCCCTGCAGACTATAACGGGGAGCTTCTGAACGTGCGCCCGGCCGCAGGTCTGAACGCCTCCCCGATTGGCGGGCGGATATTCCCGCGAAGCATATTGATTTCTCTCGCGACCTCTGCGGCACTCACCGGCGTCGGCTGTTCCGGCGGGGCGCCGCCGCCAACGCCTGCCGTCGCGGTACAGGCGGCAACCGTCGAGCGCAAAACGATTCGCGACGTGATCTCCACCGAGGCGGTCTTGTATCCGAAAAGCGAAGCTTCGATCGTCCCGAAAATCAGCGCTCCAATCCAGACATTTTACGTAAACCGTGGCGGCCGGGTCCACGCGGGACAATTGCTGGCGCGTTTGGAAAACAAGGACCTGCAAGCTGCCGTGGAGCAGGCCAAAGGCGCCTACGATCAGGCGCAGGCTGTCTATTCCACCAGCACCGAAGTGAATCTGCCGGCCGATATTCAGGCGGCCGAGCTGAACGTGAAGGAAACGCGGCAGGCGATGGAGTCGGCCAGGTCCGTGTATGACAGCCGCCAGAAGCTTTTTCAGGCGGGAGCGATTGCTCGCAACCTGCTCAACGACTCGCACACGAATTACGTCCAGGCAAACAATCAGTACGAGATTGCCGAGGCTCATCTGAAAGGATTGCAGAAGGTGGGCACGAAAGCCGCGTTGAATTCGGCGCAAGGACAACTGGCCTCAGCCAAGGGGCAATACCAAGCCGCTCTGGCCAATCTTCAATACTCGGAGATCCGCAGCCCGATCGACGGTGTGGTCACGGATCGCCCGCTATATGAGGGTCAGATGGCGGCAGCCGGCACTCCGCTGATGACGGTGATGGACCTTTCCCGCGTCGTCGGCCGCGCCTTTGTTTCACCTCAACAGGCCGCCCAACTGCACGTCGGCGATTCCGCCTCGATGCTGCCGGGAGAAGGCCAGGACGAGACCCCCGCGAAAGTGACGATCGTGAGCCCAGCGCTCGATCCGAACAGCACGACGGTCCAGGTTTGGGTTGAGGCGGCCAATCCCGGCGGAAAGCTCAAGCCCGGATCAACGGTAGGTCTGAAGATGGTGGCGAAGATGGTGCAGGACGCGCTCGTCGTGCCCGCCGAAGCGATCCTCACGGGAGAGGGCGGAGCGACCTCGGTGATGGTCATTGGCCAGGACCAACTCGCCCATCAGACTGCGGTCAAGACTGGAATTCGCGAAGGCGGCGAAGTGCAGCTCCTGAGCGGGCCTAAATCCGGAGAGCAGGTGGTCACCGCAGGCGCCTACGGGCTGCCCGATGGGACGAAGGTGACAATTTCGAAAAGCGCGGAGCCGCCCGGTGGCGGCAGCGAATAAAGGCGAATCCAAAACATCCATGGGAAATTCAGCCGGATCGAATCCAGGCATTCCAGAAAAGCCCGGGCGCAAGGGCGAGGGCGAGATCTATTGGTTCGCTCGGGAGCACAAGTCGATCATCTTTCTCATCATTACGCTCGGGCTGGTCGGGGCGTATCTCGCATTCAGCATCCCGATCGCGGTTTTTCCGACGACGGATTTTCCGCGCGTCATCATTGGCGTCGACAACGGAGTAATGCCCATCGACCAGATGCTCGTGACGATCACCCGCCCGATCGAAGAAGCAGTCAGCGGCGTGCAGGCGATCGAGGACGTGCGCTCCATCACCAGCCGGGGCTCTGCCGAAATCGACCTGTACTTCAACTGGCGAATTGACATGTTCCAGACTCTTCAGCGAGTGGACGCGGCCCTGGTGCGCGTCGAGGCCACTTTGCCCCCGAGCGCCAAGGTCAACAGCGAGCGGCTGGAATTCTCGAGCTTCCCGATCCTGGGCTATGGCTTGACGTCGACGAACGTTTCGCAGAAACAGCTCTGGGAAACGGCCACCTACGATATCAAACCGCGTCTGGCGAGTCTTCTCGGCGTTGGGACGATCGTGATTCAAGGCGGCCAGGTGCCGGAATTTCACATCATTCCCGACCCGGCGAAGCTGCGTGTGACCGCAGTGAGCGTTTCGGACATTCTCTCTGCGGTCGACCGCTCGAATATTATTCAGTCGCCGGGCCTCTTCGCTCAAAACCATCAGTTGTACCTGGGATTGATTACCGCTCAGGCGCGAAACGCACAAGAACTCGGCAATGTTTTCGTTAAGAACTCGCCTGACGGCAGCCCGATCTATGTGGATGACGTTGCCACCGTAACGCCTTCGTTCGAGCCGCACTTCACGATCGTCACCGCGAACGGCCAGCCCGCAGTGCTCATCAACATCAACCGGCAGCGTGCCAGCAACACGATGCAAGTGGCCACGGCAGTAAAGACGGAAATGGCGCAGATCGAAAAGACGCTTCCCCCGGGCGTCCACGTGAGCACCTTCTACGATCAGTCCTGGATCGTAGGGCAATCGATCAAGAGCGTGCGCGACGCGATCCTCATCGGCTTGCTGCTGGCCTCGGCCGTACTCGTGCTCTTCCTGCGCGACTGGGGCACCTCGTTCATCGCGGGTATGGTGATCCCGATCAGCCTGTTGGTTACGTTTATCGTCATGCGGTTTCTCGGCGAAAGCTTCAACCTGATGACTCTCGGAGGAATGGCGGCCGCGGTCGGCCTGATTATCGACGACGCGATCGTGGTGCTGGAAAACATCGTGCTCCACCGGGAAACGGGCGAGGGGCGGTTTCAGGCCGTTGCGCTGACCCTGCGGGAACTCTCCGGGGCCCTGGTCGGTTCGACGCTCACACCAATCGTTGTGTTCCTGCCACTGATTGCTATTACCGGCGTGACGGGCGTCTTTTTCCGCGCCATGGCGGTGACGATCGGCGTGGCCCTCCTTACCTCCCTCACTCTCGCGCTTACCTGGACGCCGACGCTCTGCCTCTACTTGTTGCGCAAGCAATCCGGCGGTGCAGCGGATCGGGAAGGAGGCGACACCGCTGTTTCTACCGGCGCGGTCACGTCGGATACGCGTGCTCTCTCGGCCGAGTCGGAGGAAGAAAAAAGAAAGCGGGAGTTGACACTTTTGTTGCAAGCCGAGGAGCAGCACCTGATGAAGGGCTACTTCGGCCGCGTGATTCGCTTCTATGAACTGTGGTTCAAGCGGAGCCTGAAATATCCGATTTGGGTGCCGATCCTCACGGTTGTGCTGATCGCCGTCTCATATTTGTGCTACCGGCACATCGGATCGGATTTGCTCCCGAAAATGGACGAGGGCAGCTTCATCCTCGATTACGTGACGCCCCCCGGCAGCTCTCTGGAGGAAACGAACCGGATGATCACGCACATCGACCAGATCGTTCGCTCGATTCCCGAAGTGGCGAGCACGTCGCGACGCACAGGGCTTCAATTGGGCCTGGCGGCGGTCACCGAAGCCAACATCGGAGACATTTCCGCCGAATTGAAAACCCATCGCAGCCGCGACATCTGGACAATCATGAACGAAGTGCGCGTGAAAGTCGCGCAGGCGGAGCCGGCCGTCGACGTCGAGTTCACGCAGAAGCTGCAGGACATGATCGGCGACCTCACCAGCGCTCCGCAGCCCATCGACATCATGATGTTTTCTCCTGACGCGAAACTGCTGGGTGATTGGGCGCCGCGCGTGGCCGACGCCATCGGGAAAATTCAGTCCGGCGGCGATCATCCCGTGGTCGACGTCGACAATGGAATCGACTCCACCACCAGTGGCCCGGCGGTGTCCTATCGCGTGGATATGGCGAAAGCCTCTCATGCTGGATTCGCGCCCCAGGACGTGGCGAACGAGGCGCAGGCCATGCTCGACGGTGTCGAAGCTGCGCAGCCTATGGTCGTAAACGACCGCTCCTACGCGGTGCGCATCCGCTATCCAGCCGAAATCCGGTCGTCGCTCTCCGCGATCAACAATACGATGCTCGTCGCGCCGGGGGGCCAGACGGCAAACTTAGGCTCTCTTGCAACCGTGACACAGATACCCGGACAGACTGAGATACTGCAGGACAGCCAGCAACGCTACGTCGCCGTTACCGCGCGGCTCGAAGGCCTAGATATGGGGCACGGCATTGCGGAGGTGAAGGCGGCGCTGGCCAAACTGAATATGCCCGCATCGATTCGAATCGAGTACGGCGGCCTTTACAAAACGCAACAGCAATCCTTCCGGGATCTCACGCTCGTCCTCGCACTCGCGATTGTGTTCGTGTTTCTGGTGTTGCTGTTCGAATTCCACAATTTCTCGGCGCCGATTTCGATTCTCGTTTCCGCGGTTCTCTCCACCTCCGGCGTCTTCGTGGGTTTGCTTCTCGTCGGCATCACGTTCAACTTGTCCTCGTTCATGGGGCTGATCATGGTGATCGGCATTGTCGCGAAGAACGGAATTCTGCTGCTCGATGCCGACGAAAAATTCCGTGGCGCGGGCTTTTCGCCGGAAGAGTCGATCCTCCAGGCCGGACGCAGGAGGTTGCGTCCGATTGCCATGACTGCGATCGCCGCCGTGGCGGGAATGTTGCCTCTGGCCCTTGCGATCGGCTCAGGTTCGCAAATGCTGCAGCCCCTGGCCGTTGGAGTTATCGGAGGCCTGCTGATCGCGATGGTGCTTTCGCTCTTTGTTACGCCAACGATTTATTACTACATGACGCGAGGGATAGCTTCCGCCTGGCGAGGCCGGGATTCATAGGAACAGACCGCGGCAGCGGTCCTGTTGACGGGTGTCTTCCGGCGCACAGCTCGATCGGTGCCGCGCCCGCTGTTCTATTGGCGCGCGTTACCCTCGGCCGCTTCGCGCTGGGCGACGATCTTCCGCACGTTTTGATACAGCGCTTTCGCTTCGGGAACCAGCGTTTCAGCCTTGGCCAACTGCGGATCGTTTTCCAGATCGACCTTGTAGCCTTCATTCAGGCCGAAAACCGAAGTGAACACCTCGCGCTTGATCTCCCACTTCAACCACGGCAAATCGTTCTGGATATCGGAAGCGGAGTAGTTGATGTGCTGTTTGTCGAGATATTTCTTCAGTTCGCCGATCACCGAGTCGTCCACCTCGAAGTTCTTGGTGACGTCCGGCTTCGTGCCCAGATAGAACTGCGCGAAATCCCCCACGCTCTGCGGCAAAGGATAGAAAACTCCGCGGGCCACGAGGAGTTGCTCGAAGTCGTCCAATTTGGGCGCGGCAACCTTCACGTCGGGCGTGATGCCTCCGCCGCCATAAACCTGGCGCCCGCTATCCGTAAGCTTCACTTCCGGCTGCTTCGGCGGCTGTGGATTGTAGTGGTAGTCGTAGAGCGTAACGTTCTTGTAGTTGCGCTGGATCAGACGCCCGCTCGGGGTGTAATAGCGCGCCGTGGTCAGCAGCAGCGCCGTGTCCTCGCTGAGCGGGAATTGCGTCTGCACCAGGCCCTTGCCGAACGTGACTTCTCCGACGATCAGGCCGCGATCGTGATCCTGCACCGCGCCGGACACGATTTCCGAGGCCGAAGCGGTCTGGCCATTCACCAGCACGATCAGTGGAACGTCAATGCCTTCGTTGCCGCGTACCGCGAAGTAGCGGCGCTCCGGTGACGACCGGCCCCGGTGCGAAACCACCAGTTCGTTCTTGTCCAGAAAATCGTCGGCCATCCCCACTGCCTGATTCAGCAGGCCGCCGCCGTTATTGCGAAGATCGAGAACCAGCCCGTTCAACTTCGGATAATCGAGCGCCTTCAGCGCCGCGGCGAGATCGCTGTCTGTCGTTTCGTTGAACGTCGTGACGCGCACGTAACCCAGCCCCGGTTTCAACATTGCATAATAATCGACGCCAGGGCGGGGGATTTCGGCCCGCATAACGGTAACTTCGATCGGCTTGTCCCAGCCCTCGCGTCCGAGGGAAATGTGGACCGTCGTTCCCTTGGGGCCCTTCAGCATGTCGGCGATTTGGATGCTATTCAGGCCGGCGCAGCTTTTGTCGTCGACTTTCAGAAGTACGTCGCCCGGACGGATCCCCGCCTTGAAGGCGGGCGTTCCAACGAAGGGCGCGACCACCACCGTCTCGTTTTCGCGTTGCGCGATCGTCATGCCGACGCCGTAGTAGCGCCCTTCCTGCTCTTCGCGAAACTGCGAGTACTGGCGCGGGTCAAAGAAGTTGGAGTGCGGGTCCAGAACGTGAAGCATGCCGGGAATCGCGCCGTCGTAGATAGACTTCTCGACGTCGAGCTTGTCCGCGTAGTTCTGCTGCACGATGGCGAGCACGTTGCTGAAATTCTTCACGGAATCCTGCAACGCGCCGGAGCCGTCCGCGGTCGCGCGGACCGTCGGGCCATATAGGCCGCCGAGCAACGCCGAGGCTCCCAGCACCAGCGCCAGCAAAATCATCCCTCTTTGCGATCCCTGCCCTAATTTCATGCGACGACCCCTTTTGCGCTCAGCTTTTTGCCCCACCCGCGAAAGAAACCCGAAATTCCTGCCAGTGTCCTGGAAACCGAGTATAGCATAGCCGGTTGGAGGCGGTTTGACACGCCTCCAGCCCTCTTCTATGATGCAAAAACGGGACTTGAGGAACCAGCAGAATTGCGTTTCGTGCGCCGGCAAAGGCAATCCTGAATCCCGCTAAAGCATAGAAATGCTGAGCGTCCCTCATCTGATCATGATCTTCGTCGTGGCCCTGGTTTTTTTTGGGCCTGAGAAGTTGCCCGAATTGGCCCGGAATCTGGGCAAGGTGATGGCGGAGTTCCGCCGCGCCACCGGCGACATCCGTTCGACATTCGAAGACCACCTGCGGGACCTCGAGCGTGAAGCCGACGACCGCCGAATCGGGAGCGCTCCCTCGCAACCTTCGCGTCAACTTGAAACGAGCGGGGCGGCCAGCAGCGAGAGCGCGCCGCCAAACGTAGTCCCCACAACGGCCCCCGGCGCCCGTCTTGAAGACCCCCTCGGCGTTCCGCATGCTGGCGACGATCCTGTCGAGTCGGCCTGGGCTCTCGCAGAGACGAACGCGCCCGCGGACGCGAACCACGACCCGGCGAAGCGTCCTGACCCAGATAAACTTCTCACCTCAGCGTCGCCCCACAACGAGAGCGACTCGCATCTCCCCAAGAGCGACACAAAATCCGAGACAGTGACTGATGGCCACTCCTGAAACAACCCTTCCGCCGCCCGCAGAGAACGAAGAGCCCGGCGCGCGGATGTCGTTTTTCGAGCACCTCGTCGAGCTTCGCAAGCGAATCATCAATTCGCTGCTCGCCGTCGGGCTCGGAATGGTGCTCGGACTCCTGGTTTCGAACCGCGTGATTGATTTTATCGTGCAGCCGATGCTCGTGGCGCTGCGCGCGCATCATCTGGAAGACCGTCTGTATTATCCGAGCCCGGCAACGCCGATCAGCCTGTACATCAATCTGGGACTGTACGTCGGCGTCGTGGTTGCCATGCCGTTCGTGCTCTACCAGGTCTGGCTGTTCGTGGCCCCGGGACTCTACAAGCACGAGCGGCGGGCGGTGGTGGGGTTCGTCGTGTCGTCCATGCTTCTGTTCTTGTGCGGCATGGCCTTCGGCTACTACGTCATGCTGCCTCAGGTGCTCACGTTTCTCATCGGGTTCGCCGGCCATCTGCCCCTGGCGCCCCTGATCGACGTCAACGAATATTTCGATTTCATACTCATCGTTCTCGTCGGATTGGGCGTCATCTTCGAATTGCCCGTGCTGATTTTTATCCTGTCGCTCTTTGGGATCGTGACCCCCAAATTCCTGCTGAAGAATTTCCGCTACGCCATGCTGATCATCACGATCGTGGCTGCCGTCGTGACGCCCACGCCCGATGCCACCACGATGCTGATCTTCATGGCGCCCATGATCCTGCTCTACTTTGTGGGGGTGTTTGTCTCGTACATGGTGCTGCGCCGCAAGCGCCGGGATCTCGCGGCTGGAGAAGCGCATTGAAATTAAGAATGCCGGGAAACGCGGTCTGGATCGAACTCTCGATATTGTCGGCGTTACTTGTCGCTGCGTGCGGGCACGGAAACGCGAGCGCCGTCGCCGCGGCAAACGCAAACGCGCCTGCCTCGACGGCGGGAGAAGCTCAACCCGCCCAGGCCCCCGCGCCCTCGATTGCCGCCGAGGATAAAGCTCCCCCCGCGTCTCAAACCGGCGGCTTTGACGGGCAGAAGGCCTACGACCAGACGGCCAAGCTGGTCGCCTTCGGGCCGCGTCCCCCCGCTTCCGACGCGATTCATCAGACGCAGACCTACATCATCGGTCAGTTGAAAACTTTTGGTTGCGATGTCGATACCGACGACTTTCACGCCTCCACGCCCGTCGGCGATCTGGCCATGAAGAACATCATTGCCAAGGTGCCGGGAACCGGCCACGGAATCATCCTGCTGCTCACGCACTACGACACGCTGCGGCTGCCCGGCTTCGTGGGCGCCGACGATGGGGGATCGTCGACCGGCCTGATGCTCGAAATGGCCAGCGTATTGTGCAGCAACAACATGAAGCCCGCGAACTCCGTCTGGATCGCATTCGTCGACGGCGAGGAAGATCAGCAGAATTTCACGACCGCGCGGGAGGCCCAGAACACCTGGAACGACTCCGACACCACCTATGGAAGCCGCGAGCTGGCGGCGCGCATGGATCTTTCGGGCGACCTCAAACGGCTCCGCGCACTGATCCTCGCGGATATGGTCGGCCAGAAGGATCTGCGAGTTCAACCCGAGGCGAACTCGACAAAATGGCTCTCTGATCTGGTTTGGAAGACCGCCGCCCGCCTGGGCTACAAGGACGTTTTCGTGCCGGCGGAAATTGGCGGAATAGTTGACGATCACGGTCCCTTTCTAAAACGCGGCGTGCCATCCGTCGACGTTATCGAGTTGGGCGGTTACATGCCCGGTAGCCATATGCCCTATTGGCACACAGCCCAGGACACCATGGACAAGATTAGTCCCCGGAGTCTCGCCGTCGCCGGCTACGTGATCCTTGAAAGCGTCTTCGAGCTGCAGCGCCGGTTCCACTGATCGGCATGCCGTCGTGCGATTGCGCGTCGGCCACCCGCTTGCACGGCATCCCCGGCCTCGCGCTCGCGCCTCGTTCTTGCTGGTGCGTCCAAACGCCGGCATCCGCATCCAATCGCGTGCCGTTTGCAGCTCGTAATCCACACCGGATCGAGAAGGAGAAGAACATGCCGAAGATGAAGGTCGCCCAGGTGCCGAAAGCCGGAGCAGAATTCGAGATCGTCGAGCGGGAAGTTCCGCAGCCGGGGGCCAGGCAGGTCAGGATCCGCGTCCAGGCATGCGGCGTTTGCCACAGCGATGTGGTCACCAAGGAAGGTGGGTGGCCCGGCCTCACCTATCCGCGAGTCCCAGGACATGAAATCGCGGGCGTGATCGACGCACTCGGCGCCGGCGTCGCGAACTGGAAAGAGGGCGACCGTGTAGGCGTGGGCTGGCATGCCTGGCAGGACGGCACGTGCCTCTCTTGCCGCCGCGGAGATTTTCCCAACTGTCCCAATGCGAAGGTGTCCGGCATACATTTCGACGGAGGCTATGAGGAGTACATGGTAGCCCCGGTAGAGGCGCTGGCGAAGATTCCCGATTCGCTCGATCCGGCGGACGCGGCGCCCCTTCTGTGCGCAGGCGTCACCACGTTCAACGCGCTGCGCCACAGCGGAGCCATGCCCGGCGATCTGGTCGCCGTCCAGGGCGTGGGTGGGCTGGGGCACTTGGGGATTCAGTTCGCCCAGAAGTTTGGCTACAAGGTGGCCGCCATTGGCCGCGGGCCGGGTAACGCCGCGCTGGCAAAAAAACTCGGCGCGAGCGTTTACATCGACAGTGCGGCCACGAATGCCGCGCAGGAACTCCAGAAACTTGGCGGCGCCAGCGTAATTCTGGCCACCGCTCCAAGCTCGAAAGCAATGTCGGCGTTGATCGACGGCCTCGGCCCGAACGGCAGAATGATGGTTGTGGGTGCCACTCCTGACGCCATCGAGGTCACCCCGGTTCAGTTGATCGTGGGGAAGAAATCGATTCAGGGCTGGTACTCCGGAATTGCAACCGACTCCGAGGACGCCTTGCGTTTCGCCGAGATGACCGGCATCCGCGCAATGATTGAGAAATATCCGCTGGCGAAGGCTGCCGAGGGATATGCGCGGATGATGAGCGGCAAGGCGGAATTCCGCGTCGTGCTGACGATGTGAGGGGTTTTGCGTCAGGGCCCCAAATGAATGTGGCTTTAGCCGCTTGCTGAAAAACGCCGTGTCTTCAGGAGGGCGGGGTTTTAACCCCGCCGTAAGTGGGCGTTTTGTATCAGGGGTTTTAACCCCTGAAACGGCGGTTCGACTTTTTCAGCGTCCTGTTAGCCGCTGGGACGCGGAAGCTGTTTTCTGAGCGGCTCCAACGTTCCGCGAACTCGCGAGCTTCAGGACGTGAGCTCGAACTCTCGTGATACATTCGTTGCCTGTCCATGGCCACGATTCGCATTAAAAGCAGCGCGGGACGATACGACGTTCACTGCGCGCGTGGAATTCTGGCGCGCTCGCGTCATCTGATCGCGCGGCTCGGCGATTCGACGGGAACCTACGTCCTCTCCTCTCCGCGAGTCTGGAAATTCTGGGGACGCGACACCGCTCGCGCGCTTGGCTTCAGTCCCAAACGCGTCATTCTCTTCGACGATCGCGAGTCGGCCAAGCGGCTCGCCACCGTCGAGACGATTGCCCGCCAGTTGACCCGCGCCGGCGCCGATCGCCACTGCCTGCTCGTCGCCCTCGGCGGCGGCGTGGTAGGCGACGTCGCGGGGTTCGCTGCGGCGACGTATCTTCGCGGTGTCCCGATCGTCCAGGTGCCCACCACTTTGGTCGCGCAGGTTGACAGCGCCATCGGCGGCAAGACCGGCGTCGATCTGCCGGAGGGAAAGAATCTTGTCGGCTCGTTTTACCCGCCCAAGCTGGTGATCGCCGATCCGGAGCTCCTGCGCACGCTGCCGCGCCGCGAATTCCGTTCTGGACTTTACGAGGTTGTGAAATACGGAATCATCGCCGACGCCAGGCTGTTCGAGTTTCTTGAACGGCACATCGACGCGCTGCTCCGGCGCGACTCGGCGGCGCTCGATTGGATCATTCCGCGCTGCATCGCCATCAAGGCATCCGTTGTGAGCGCCGACGAGCGCGAGTCCGGCCTGCGCAAAATTCTGAACTTCGGCCACACGCTCGGCCACGCGCTCGAAGCGGCAACCGGCTACAGGCGTTTCCTTCATGGCGAAGCCATTGGTTGGGGAATGATGGCCGCCGCTCTGCTGGGGGTTGCGACAGGCCTCACGCGGGACGCCGATGCCGCCCGCATTCTGCGCCTTGTAACCCGTCTGGGTTTTCTGCCGCCGCTCACGGGAATTACGCCGGCGGCGCTCCGTGACCTTGTGGCCGGCGACAAGAAGAATCGCGGCGGCCGCGTGCGCTGGGTCCTGGCGCGGGCAATCGGCAAATCCGAATGGGACATCGAAGTGCCCTGGCCCGTCGTCGCGCGCACGTTTGCGGAGTTGCCTCGCATCGCCGAACGTGCGGGTTAGCTTGCGTCGCAGAATTAAGATCATCCCGCGCGCGGATAGTTGTAGGGGCGCTGCTTGCTGCGCCCTCTCATGCTGAACCGCGAAGTGCATGCAGGGCCGGAGGGCGCCAATCGCTCAGCGCACAGAAATACAAGAAGATCGAGAAAAACTGGCCGGTACCCGCCCGCAGGGCGCGCACGATGAGCGCGAGGCCGCCGCGCGCGTTCAGGAAATGTTCGCGCGGATCACGCCCCGCTACGATTTCCTGAATCATCTCCTCTCGCTTTCGCTCGACCGCGTCTGGCGCCGCCGCACCGCCAACCGTTTCGTGACGATTCTCCGGCGTCCCGACGCGCGCGTGCTGGATCTGTGCTGCGGCACGGGCGATTTGACTCTCGCGCTGGACCGCGCTCGCGCCAGGGTTCTTTGCGACGCCGCGGCAAACAGGGCCCCTGTCGCAGGCAGCGACTTCGTGCTCGCCATGCTCGATCGGGCGCGCGCCAAGACGTTGCTCGGCAAGCACCGCGCTATGTTTGCCGCCGCCGACGCGATGAACCTTCCGTATCCCGATGGAACCTTCGATTTGGTCACTTCGGCGTTCGGCTTTCGGAATCTGGCGAATTATGAGAAGGGGATGCGCGAGTTCGCGCGCGTTCTGAAGCCGGGTGGCGAAGTGGGAATCCTCGAATTTTCAGAGCCGGGCTCCGGTCCGCTCGCCGCTCTTTTCCGGTTTTACTTCCGGCAGATTCTTCCGCGCGTGGGTGGAACGATTTCCGGCAGCCGCGAAGCCTATTCCTATCTCCCTGCTTCCGTCGGAAGATTTCCCGCGCCGGACGAGCTGGCCGCGTTGATGGAGCGATGCGGTTTCAGGGAAGTGGAGTTCGAGGCCTGGAACTTCGGAAGCGTTCTGCTGCACCGCGCCCGCCGGACCTGAACGATCAGTTCTCCAGTCCCAACGAGCGAATCTTGTTGAGCAGCGTCTTGTAGGACACTCCCAACTTCTCCGCCGCGCGCGTCTTGTTCCACTTCGACTCGCGCAGCGCGCCTTGAATCTTGAACCGTTCGACGTGCGCCACCGCTCTCTGCGAGACGTCGTCCAGCGGGCCTTCCCACTGAAACTGCTCTTCAACCATTCCCGGCGGCAATTCCTCGCTCGACGGCTTTGCGGCGGGCAACTGCAGCGTGGCCGCGCCGATTTCCGCATCGCGCGATAGGATTGCGGCGCGCTCGATCGCGTTCTGCAATTCCCGCACGTTGCCCGGCCAGGAATACGTCAGCAGCCGCGTGCGCGCGTCTTCGGCCAGCCGCAGCGACGGCTTGCGAAATTCGCGCCGGAATCGCTCCAGGAAATGCTCCGCGAGGAGAAGGACGTCGTCACCCCGTCCACGCAGCGGCGGAATCGTGATGGGCACGGCGGAGATGCGGAAATAAAGGTCCTCGCGAAACGTCTTCGCCTCGATCGCGCCGCGCAAGTCCTTGTTGGTCGCCGTCAGAATGCGCACGTTCACGTCGATCTGCTGCGTTCCTCCCACACGCTCGAACCGTTTTTCTTCCAGCACCCGCAGCAGCTTGCTCTGGATCGCGAGTGGGAGTTCGCCGATTTCATCCAGGAACAAAGTTCCGCGGTGCGCGAGCTCGAGCTTGCCGATTTTTCGAGCCCCCGCGCCCGTATACGCGCCGCGTTCGTGTCCGAACAGTTCGTTTTCGACGAGTCCTTCAGGAATAGCCGCGCAGTTCAGTGCCACGAACGCCGCAGCCGCGCGCGGGCTCAGGTGATGAATCGCGCGCGCAAACAGCTCTTTGCCGGTTCCGCTTTCGCCCAGCAGCAGGACGGTCGAATCGGTCGCAGCCACGCGCTGCGCCATCTCGCTCGCGTCTTTCATCGACGGGTCTTCGCCCACGATGCGCGGGAAGCCGTACCGCGCCGAATATTCTTCGCGCAACAGCAGATTTTCACGCAGAAGCTCCTGTTGCTTGGCCGCGCGTTCCAGCAGCAGCCTCAAATGATCCAGGTCCACCGGCTTCTGAATGAAATCGAACGCCCCTTCCTTCATCGCCGTCACCGCTTCTTCCACGGAGCCGTATGCGGTCACCAGGATAACGGGGAGGGTCGGTTCGGCGCGGCGTGCCTCGCGCAGGACGTCAATGCCGGAGCAGCCGGGAAGTTTCAGGTCTGTGAGCACCACCTGGTAGCGGCGGCTGCGAACTTTATCGATTGCGGTATTGCCGTCGGGCGCCTCGTCCACGGAATAGCCGGCGCGCTCCAGCGCCTTGCGCAACATGGCGCGCAACTCGGCTTTGTCCTCGACGAGAAGAACCGGTTCCATCGAGCTACTGTGGGTTGGCCCAGCCGGGTTCGCCGCCCGCCTGTCGCAGCGCGTCTTCCGCGTCGGAAATCGCTTGCTGGTCCGCCGCCACCTGCTTCTTCTTTTCTTCGATCGCGGCTGTCTTTTTGTTGATGTCGTCGCGGGTCAACTGCTGTTGCATCTGTTTGTTCGGATCGGGGTAATACTGCAGGTTCAACTGTCCCAGCTCGCGCTGCATGATGTCCAGTTCCGACTGATCCTGCTCCAGCTTGTGACGAAGCGTGGCGAAACGCGCGCGCCAGGCCGTTTCGTCGTTCGGCGCGGCGGCCTTCGAGGTGGTTTTTGCTTGCGCTGCACCGCCGTTTCCTCCGCCCGGTGCCGCCGGCGTCGCTCCGACCGCGGAAATTCCTCCGGCAGTCGGAATGTTATCGTTTGTAAAAACCTTCGCCGCTTTCGGCGCTTCTTTGCGCTGTTGGCGAGCCTTCCGCGCAGCTTCGGCCAGCGGGTCTTCCTGCGCCGCGGGAGCCTGTGCTTGACTCTTCGAATCGGCGGATTGCTCCTGTTTCTGCGGCGGCTTTTGCTGGTCGTCCTGACGGGACCATGCCGGCGCCGCAATCAAAAACAGCGCCGCCATCGAAGACACCACCATGCTGGTTGGACGCATAAGGAGCCTCCCCTCGCAAATCCCTGGATTCTCTGGCTAGTTTAGATGCGCGCTGCCGCGGAGGGGAATAGAGACGGCGATGGCTCCTGCCGCAAAGGTAACCACAGCAGAAACTCCGCCCCGCCGCCCGCTCGATTCCGGGCCTCAATGCTTCCGCCGTGCTGCAGCGTCACTTTCTGCACCACGGCCAGGCCCAGGCCAGTACCCTCCGACTTCGTCGTGTAGAATGGAAGAAACACCTTCACCAGGTCCTGCTCCGGAATTCCCGGCCCGTTGTCGGCGATGCAGATGCGCTGCCACTTGCGCCCGCCCAGATCCTCGATGCTGCCCGACAATGTGATGTGCGGAGCCACCCCGGAATCGCGCCCGGCCTCGGCCGCGTTGCGCGTCAGATTAAGCAGGGCCTGCCGCAGCAGGGCTTCATCTCCCGGCAGTTCGTCGAACGTGCCTTCGCAGGTCACTTCGCACTGCGGAACCCCTTCCCGCAGTTCCTCGGCGACCCGTTCCACCAGGGCCCGCATGGCCACCGTCTCGTACGAAATCTCGAGCGGCTTGGCGAACCGCAAAAACTCGGTTACCACGTGCGTCAGCGCGCGCGTCTGGTCCACGATCTTCTCCGCCGATTCCCGAATCTCGCCCGGAACGGCTTCGCTGCGGATCATCTGCGCGTATCCGGAGATCGTCGCGAGCGCGTTCTTGAATTCGTGCGCAATCCCCGCGGACATCTCGCCCAGCGCGGCAAGATTCTCCTTCCAGCGGATCTGCTTCTGCAGCGCGGTCAGCTCGGTCAAATCGCTCATCAGGCACAGAGCGCCCGTGATCTTCGTTTCTGCGGCGCCGTCCGCGGCGGGTCCATTCGGCCGCGCGAAGGTTCGCGGCGTCCGATAGATGGGTGAGATCGTCAGCCCGAGCCGCCGGATATCGCCGCCATGCGTCACGTGCTCGATTTCCGACCGCTGGAACGTCTGCCCCTCGTGCAGGCACGCGGTGAGCATGTGCGCCAGAGGTGACTCCGAGCCGAGAATTTCCCGGTACGAGCGATAGCGCAGTGCGCGCACGCCCAACGCCGTTTCCGCCGCCGGATTCGCCGAGCTGATCGTGCCCGTCGCGCTTACCAGCAGCAGCCCCGTTGGCATGTTCCGCGTCACTTCTTCCGTCAGTCGCTCGGATTCCTGCGCGCGTTCCTGCGCCAGCAGATGCAACCGCGCCAGTTCCTTCTCCTGCGCGCGCAGCTTTTCGATCACGCCCTGCATCGACGCGGTCATAAAAGCCGACGAATTCTCCACGTTGAGCTGGTCCGGCGCCCAATCCTTCTGTTCGGCTGAGGGCTTGCCTCGCGTCATCCTGCGCGCGATCAGGACGGCGCAAACCACCACCAGCAGCACCACGAACAGCAGGCCGGCGATGTAGGTCATTTCGGCCGGCGACAGCACGATCGGGTGCCCGCCCGGGGCGCTCATGAGCGTTCCTCGATCATCTTCACCGCACCATCAGCAGCGATTGATACCAGTTGACCACCGGAGTCCCGAAAAACACCACCAGAATCGCCGCCATCCCCAGAAAACTCCCGAACGGCAGTTCGTAGTCGGACTCCTTCCGCCTCGCCAGAATGAACACGATCCCGAGCACGCTGCCCAGCACCGACCCCGCGAAAATCGTCAGCAGCGTTCGCTTCACGCCCAGAAATGCCCCCGCCATCAGCATCATTTTTACGTCGCCGAGCCCCATCCCTTCTCGTCCTCGCAGCCGGAAGTAGGCCTCCGAGACGATCCACAGGAGCGAGCTGCCGAGCGCCGCCCCTAACATCGCGTCGATCAGCGAAAGCACCGGCATTGGCGGAGGAAAAGAAAAAAGCTTGCTCGAGAGCCACGCCGCAGCGCCGTCCGTGGGCAACGTGAACAGGCTGATGACGAGGCCGATCCCCAGCCCCGTGTAGTTGACCACGTCCGGCAGAATCCGTTCGCGCAGGTCCGTGAACACCAGCACGACCATCAGCGCGGAGAACGCCGCCCACTTCACCGCTTCGGCGGTCGGCCCGAACGCCAGCCAACAGCCTAAAAAGAGCAACGCCGTCAGCACCTCGACCAGCGGATACATGGGCGAGATTCGCGTTTTGCACCCGCGACACTTTCCGCCAAGCAGGAAGTAGCTCACGACAGGGATGTTGTCGTAGGGACGAATCGCCGCTCCGCATTTCGGACACGCCGACGCGGGCCGCACGATGGATCTTCGTTCCGGGATGCGCAGGATGCAGACGTTAAGGAAGCTGCCGATCGCCAGCCCCAGTAGGAATGCGAACACGCTCCCCAGTGTTTCGATGGTCACAATTTGAATCTGCCACATCGCAGCAGCGCGCTCAAGGAAGCCGGCTCCTCATCGTGCCCGACTGCTAACGCGCGATTTCATCGAACTTCGCGCATCAAGCTCGCGTCCGCCGCCGGAGTCGCTCCCCGCTGGCTCGCCACCCACGCGCCTATGCGGTTCGCCGCCTCGTTCATCCGCCGCAACGACGAATGGCGCAGCAGGTGATGCGCCAGCGCCGCCGTGAACGCGTCGCCCGCACCCACTGAATCTGCCACCGGAACTGCAAATCCCGCGTGTTCATCCGCCTCGTTTTCGCGAACCAGCAGGCTTCCGCGGCTCCCCCGAGTCACGCAAACCAGTTCCAGGTCGAATTCGCGGCGCAGGCGCTCCGCCGCGCGTTTTTCATCCTCGAACGCGAACCCCAGGGCGTGCATGACGCTCGGCAGCTCGAGATCGTTCAGTTTCGCCACGTTGGCCAGCCGGAACGACGCCCCCAGGACGCTCGCCGAAAAGAAATCCCGCCGCAAGTTTACATCGAAGATACGGATCGCGTCGTCGCGGGATGCGTCCAGAAAAGCCCGGATCGTTTCGCCCGATGCCTCCGATCGCTGCGCGAGAGATCCGAAGCAGATCGCGTCCGCTTGCGCGGCCAGTTGCCGCCATTGCGGCGTCCATTCCAGAAAATCCCACGCCGCATTTTGCTCGATCTCGTATTCAGGCTGGCCGCCCGCATCGACGATCACCTTCACCGCGCCCGTCGGGTGGGCCTCGTCGTGCTGCAGAAACGAGGTTTCCAGTTCGAGCGAGGCCAGCCGTTCTCGCAGTTCCTCCCCGAGCGCATCGACGCCGATTCGGCTCGCGACGATTGCACGACGGCCGAGCAGGCCGCTCATGTAGGCAAAATTGGCCGGAGCGCCGCCGAGCTGCTTGCCTTCCGGCAACAGGTCCCAGAGAACTTCGCCGAGCCCGACCACCGAACGCGTTGGCTCAGCCATTCAATCGAGCCGTCAAAAAAGCCATTTCATAAATGAGCCTTGTCTTCAGGAGGGCGGGGCTTCAGCACCGCCGTAAGCCGGCCTTCTTAACAGGGGGTTTAGCCCCTGAAGAAAGTCCCTTCCACCACTCATAGCATTTTTGAGACGAGGGCCGCCCGCGCTCGAAATGAATCCTCGCTCATTGGCCCCGCTCATCATTCAGGACTGGCTTGATGTCGATCACCGGCGTGCCATCCACGGCTTCCAGGTGGTCCACCTTCACCCGGCGCCCTTTCTCGATTTCGAGCACCTTCACTCGATGGAGCCCGATGGGATTCGGCCTGTCCGGCGAGCGCGTGTCGAAAACTCCAGTGATGGGATTCTTCGGGTCGTGCCCCGGACGCACTTTCAGAACGTCGCGTTTGGCCCGATGC
>DATGHM010000148.1:0-7193 GCA_035307985.1 Candidatus Acidiferrales bacterium | reverse complement strand
GCTTCGCTCACAGGGCTCGGAATCCTGCTGATCATGGCGATCCTGGTGATCTATATCGTGCTGGGCATTCTTTATGAGAGCTTCATCCATCCCATCACGATTCTCTCGGGACTGCCTTCGGCCGCTTTTGGGGCGTTGCTGACTCTCCAGCTTTTCGGCATGAGCCTCGATCTGTACGGCTTCGTCGGCGTGATCATGCTGATCGGCATCGTGAAGAAGAACGCGATCATGATGGTGGACTTCGCCATCGACCGCGAGCGCAACCAGGGAAAATCCGCGCGCGACGCGATTTATGAAGGCTCGCTGATTCGATTTCGTCCCATCATGATGACCACGATGGCCGCGCTCATGGGAACCTTGCCGATTGCTCTGGGATCGGGCGCCGGCGCCGACGCGCGGCGTCCTCTGGGACTCGCGGTGGTTGGCGGCCTGGTGTTTTCCCAGCTCGTCACTCTGTACCTCACGCCGGTTTTCTACACGTACATGGATTCCTTCCAGACCTGGATTCGAAGTCGCTTTGGAACGGCTACCGAGGAGCAGACGCACCTCGCTTCCGCCGACTGAGGCGAGCCCTGTCCTTTCGAACAGGTCCCACCTGTCATTCGGTACCATTGACCCGCCCGGCTCCCTTGCCTACCATGAGTGGTGGGAATCGAGAGAAGTTCGACGAATCTTAACCTCAGGTTTCTCCGTAACTTGGGCGACAGAACCGCCCACCACAGGGGAACAAGCCGGAGCCGCACGAATTGGTCAAAACTGGAGCGTAAACAGAATGCCGCTTGCCGCTGAGCTTCCGAGAGATATCCGGATGAGACCTAAGCGACGAGGGCCGCGCATGAACTCCCGCGTGCCCGTCACCATCGAGTGGAACGGACAGCTGGGCCCGTTGCATTTCGAATCGACCTTCACGCGAGTGGTCAGCCACTACGGCTGTTTGCTGGTCAGCCCGGCGGAGATCGATGTCCGCCAGGGATTGCGCTTGACGAATCTCGCGACACAGCAGTCGGCGAATGGCGTCGTTGTCTGGAAAGGGCCGCAGCGACTGGACGGCTGGGACGTCGGTGTCGAGTTGGTGTCGCCGGAGATGGGTTTTTGGGGCATCGACCTGTGAAGAGCCAAGGATTGCGCGTCACGCCCGTGAAGAACCCGGAGCCGATCTCCAATCTCGGCCCCACCTCGGCCCGTCCATTCGGGCCGGCCCTCGTTCCCCCGAAAAACAAAGACAAAGGCACGGAAGATGGCTCGCTCGCGCATCTGGAGCGGCGGAGTGCCCAGCGCGTTACGCTTCGTGTTCAGGCCAGCGTTCACGTAGCCCTGCAGGGCAAGCAAGCCAGTTTCGGCGCAACGACTGTCAGCGTCAGCAGTGCGGGCGCCCTGCTGATCCTCGAGAAGGGCCTCGCGGCGGAAACGCGCCTCGTCCTCGAGCACGCCCAAACCCGACAGCGCGTCGCGTGCCGCGTCACGCGTCCGGCGCGCGAGATCCCCCAGGGATTTCAGGTAGCTGTCGAATTCGATTCGCCTGCTCCCAAATTCTGGGGCATCGCATTCCCACCCTCCGACTGGCGTCCTCTAGACTGAAGCGCCCACAGATCAACCGGTTGACGTATGGTGTGCGTGTGATCCAGAGTTTCGCGTCAAAGGAGACTCAGGAGCTTTTCCATTATCGCTAGAGCAGGCGTTTTCGCAGCATACAGCGGGTTGCGCTGCGGAAGCTGCTTCAACTCCACGCGGCAACGGAACTGTGCATCTTGGCTTCGCCTCCGGGGAATCAGCTCGTGCCCTTGAGGGGAGATCGCAAAGGACAGCACTCGATTCGAATCAATGACAAATGGCGTATCTGTTTTATCTGGCGCGATGGTCACTGTTACGCTGTGGAAATCGTCGATTATCACTAAGGAAGGGTCAGCACAAAAATGAGAAAGACCCAAAGCCTTTTGCCTCCTGTGCATCCCGGAGAGATTCTCCGCGAAGACTTTATGAAGCCTCTGGGGCTTTCGGTTAACAAGTTGGCGCTGGAATTACACGTGCCCGCAACGCGCGTCGGTGAGATTGTGCATGAGCGGCGCCGGATTACTGCGGAAACCGCGCTGCGCCTTGCTCGATACTTTCATACCAATGCCCAGTTTTGGCTCAATTTGCAGAATTTCTATGACCTGGAAGTATCGAGGCGTTCGGGAAAGACATCCCAGATAGAGCAACAGGTACATCCGGCCCCGTCGCTAGCGCCCTGATTCCTTCAGCAGTTGGCCATGAGTCCTTGGGTTCGTCGTCCCGAACCTGATCCCTAGTCCCAGCAAATTGTGTCGCACTGAACCATTCATAAGGGGCGATTCCATCGTATCGCAATTTCTGATCGACTCCCCGGGTCAGGCGTGAAAAAATGCACGGTTTGCGCTTTATGCGATCCTGACTGACGATGTCTTCCGAACGATGATTGCCGAGCGATGACTCCGGACCGAACCATTCACAAATTGCTTGCGGCGAACCGCAGCGAAATCGCCATCCGCGTTTTCCGCGCCGCGACCGAACTCGGCCTGCGCACCGTCGGAATCTACTCGAAGGAAGATCGCCTGGGATTGCACCGCTTCAAAGCGGACGAAGCGTACCTGGTTGGCGAGGGAAAGGGGCCGGTTGAGGCGTACCTCGATATCGCCGGCATTGTGGCCTTGGCGAAGGAGCGGGGCGTCGATGCCATTCATCCAGGCTACGGCTTCCTCTCGGAAAATCCAGCGTTTGCCCGTGCGTGCGAAGCAGCCGGAATCGTTTTTGTAGGTCCCACGCCGAAGTTGCTCGAGCTTTTGGGCGACAAGACGGCCGCGCGGCGCCTCGCCGCATCCGCCAGCGTGCCGGTGCTGCCCGGGACGGAGGAGCCCGTCGGCTCTGCGGAAGAAGCGGAACGCATCGCCGGCGAAATTGGGTATCCCGTCATCGTGAAGGCGGCGATGGGAGGCGGTGGGCGTGGAATGCGCGTGGTTGAGGAAGAAGGCCAACTCGCCTCGCGCCTGGAAGAAGCGCAGGGCGAAGCGCGGTCGGCGTTCGGCGACGCGTCCGTATTCCTTGAAAAATATCTGCCGCGCGCGCGTCATCTGGAAGTTCAGATCCTGGCCGATCATCACGGGAACTTGCTCCATCTGTACGAGCGGGACTGCTCGGTGCAGCGCCGGCACCAGAAAGTCGTCGAGGTTGCGCCGGCGGCGAATCTCGATCCCGCGATTCGCGCGGAACTATGCGACGCGGCGGTTCAGCTTGCGCGCAAGGCCAAATATCGCAACGCGGGCACGGTCGAGTTTCTCTACGACGTCGAATCGCGCAAGTGGTACTTCATCGAGGTGAATCCGCGCATTCAGGTGGAGCACACCATCACGGAGGTCGTGACCGGCATCGATATTGTCCGGGCGCAAATTCTGATCGCACAGGGCCACAGTCTGCATGACGACGCCATGGCGCTTCCCGGGCAGGAAGGCGTGCCGCTGCACGGCGCCGCGCTGCAGTGCCGCGTCACGACGGAGGATCCCGAACAGAATTTCGCGCCCGATTACGGAAAAATCGCGACCTATCGTTCGCCCGCCGGATTTGGAATTCGGCTCGATGGAGGAACCGCGTATTCCGGTGCGACGATTGCGCCGTTCTACGATTCATTGTTGGTGAAGACGACCGCGTGGGGCATCAACCTTCCGGAAGCCTGCCAGCGCATGGACCGCGCGCTGCGCGAATTCCGCGTTCGCGGCGTGAAGACGAATATCCCCTTCCTCGAAAACGTGGTGAATCACGCGAAGTTCCGCTCCGGTGAAATCACCACCTCCTTTCTCGACGATCACCCGGAACTGTTTCACTTTTTGCGGCGCCGCGACCGCGCGACGAAGCTGCTCAGCTATCTGGGCGACGTGATCCTCAACGGCAATCCGGAAATGAAAGGGAAGAAGGCGCCGCAGAATCTGGAGACGCCTCCTGTGCCGTCATTCCCGCGGAGGGACCCGCCGGCCGGCACTCGCCAGCTTCTCCTCAAGCTCGGACCGAAGAAGTTCGCGGAGTGGACGCGCAGGCAGAAGCGTCTGCTCATCACCGACACGACGTTTCGCGACGCGCACCAATCCTTGATGGCCACGCGCGTGCGGACGTTCGACCTTCTCGCGGTCGCGCCAGCCGTCGCGCACCGCCTGCACGATCTCTTCAGCCTGGAAATGTGGGGCGGCGCCACCTTCGACACGGCTGTCCGCTTCCTGCACGAAGATCCCTGGCAGCGGCTTCGCGAACTGCGCGGCATCGTGCCGAACATCTGTTTTCAGATGTTGCTGCGCGGCTCGAACGCGGTGGGCTACGCGTCGTATCCGGACAACGTGATCCAGGCATTCGTCCAGGAGGCGCGCCGGCAGGGAATCGACATCTTTCGAGTATTCGATTCGCTGAACTCGATCGAGAACATGAAGGTGTCGCTGGAAGCTGTTCTGGAGAGCGGTGCGCTGTGTGAAGCGGCGATCTGCTACACAGGCGACATTTTCGACTCATCTCGTCCTCGATATTCGCTGAAATATTACGTCGCGCTGGCCAGGCGGCTGGAGAAGCTCGGAGCGCATTGTCTGGCGATTAAAGATATGGCCGGGCTGTGCCGTCCCTACGCGGCGTTCGAGCTGGTGCGGCGGTTGCGCGAGGAAGTGGAGGTTCCCATCCATTTCCACACGCACGACACCAGCGGGGTCAACGCGGCGTCGATCCTCAAAGCCGCTGAAGCCGGGGTGGACGTTGCCGACGCGGCTGTCGCGTCGATGAGCGGCGGGACGAGCCAGCCGAACATGAACGCGATCGTCGCCGCGCTGCAGAACGCGCCGCGCGATACGGGACTCGACCTCGCCGCGCTCAACGACTGCTCGGATTACTGGGAGACCGTGCGGGCGCACTATGCACCGTTCGATTCGGGCCCGAAGGCTGGTTCAGCGCGGCTGTACGAGCATGAGATTCCCGGCGGCCAGTACACGAATTTGCGCGAACAGGCAGCGGCCATGGGATTGGAGCATCGGTGGCGCGAAGTCGAGCGAACTTACGCCGAGGTCAACCGGTTGTTCGGCGACATCGTGAAGGTCACGCCATCGAGCAAAGTCGTCGGGGACATGACGCTATTTCTGATGGCCAAGGAGATGACGCCCGCGGACGTCCTGAAGCTGGACGTCCACCACAGCGTCTCTTTTCCGAATTCGGTGGTCGAGATGTTCGCCGGCGTTCTGGGCGTGCCACCAGACGGCTGGCCGAAGAAGCTGCAGAAAATCGTTCTGCGCGGAGCGAAACCGCTGCGCGGCCGTCCGGGAGCGAACCTGTCCGCCATCGATTTCGCGGTCGAAACGGAAACTGTGTCCGCCAAAGTCGGTCACGAGATTGGCCTCGACGAGTTGCTCATTCACCTGCTCTACCCCGAGGTCTATCAGAAGTACGAGAAATTCCGGCACGTGTACGGAGACGTGAGCGTGCTGCCGACGCCGGCCTTCTTCTACGGCCTGAAATCGGGCGAGGAAATTACGGTGGCGATCGAGCCGGGGAAAACGCTCGTCATAAAGTATCTGACGGCCAGCGAGCCGCATCCGGACGGCACGCGCACGCTTTTTTTTGAGCTGAACGGCCAGCCGCGCGAGGTCACGGTCCGCGACCATTCGCTGCGAGTGGTGGAGCGCGCGCATCCGAAAGCCGATCCCGCGGATTCCGGTCAGATCGGCGCTCCCGCCGCCGGCGTGATCACGGGGATTGCCGTGCAATTGAACCAGGACGTGAAGCGCGGGGCGAAGTTGATGACACTCGAAGCCATGAAGATGCAGTCGAATATCTACGCGCCGGTGGACGGGCGCATTGTGAAGCTTCTCGTGTCTCCGGGCCAAAGCGTTGAGGCCAAGGATCTGCTTGTGGCAATCGCGAGACTGACAGGGGACGCGGACAGTTCGCCGCTTTAGGGGCGCAGCCGTGCAGGGCCGCGCGTTCCGCTCGTCCCGCCGCCCGGCCGCACATAGAGGAGTGCGAAACCGCCAAAGAGTCCGGCCCCTCAGATGACGCCTACTCGATACAGCCGTCGAGTAGAAATCGTCGTAACCTCCGCATCATCAAGCACCTGCGAATTTCTACTCGATACAAAATCCGCCAGTTCGGCTTCGCCTGTTCTTCGCCTTTTTGCGCTGCATCCTCTCGACCCGCCCCGTCTACCGATTGTTTTGATTTTAGGGACCCGGACGGCGCGGAGCTGTACCTCGTCGAAATTAAAAAAAGCTGGCAGGGCTCCGCTTAAGCAGTGCTGTCGGTCGCGGGCTGAATCGGCACTTGTCTCGATGGGCGCGTTGAGACTGCGGAGGCCTGGAGTTTCAGGACTTGGCTCGCTCCGTCCAGGGTAACTGTTGCAAGTCGAGGTTTCCACCCGACAGAATGATGCCGACGCGTTTGCCTTCGGCGCGGACTTTCCTGCCGAGCACCGGAGCGGCAGCGACGGCGCCAGAAGGCTCGACCACAATTTTCATTCGCTCCCACAGCAAGAGCATCGTTGAGACGATTTCGTCCTCGGTAACCAGCGAAATGTCGTCGACATGCTCGCGCAAAATACCGAATGTCAGCGGCACAAGCGTCGCCCGAAGACCGTCCGCCATGGTGTGAGCCTTCGATACCGGTTCAATTTTTCCTGACGCGAGCGACCGCGCCGCATCGTCGGCATTAGCCGGCTCGCCGCCGATCACGCGGATTTCCGGCCGAAGGCTCTTCACTGTGATGGCCGTCCCGCCGAGCAGCCCGCCGCCGCTGACCGGCGTGATGACGAGATCGAGGTTGGGAACCTGATCGAGCAGTTCCAGCGCAGCGGTGCCCTGGCCGGCGATCACGCGTGGATCGTTGTAGGGATGAACGAGACGCGCGCCGGTGCGCTTCATCACCTCAGCCGACGTAGCCTCGCGCGAGGCCATATTCGGTTCGCATTCCGTGATTTTCCCACCGTAAGCTTCCACCGCGCGCTTCTTCACCGCCGAAGAATTGGAGGGCATGATGAGCCACGCCGGAATGCCCCGCCATCGCGCGGCGAGCGAAAGCGCCGCCGCGTGATTGCCGGAGGAGGGAGCGACGACTCCGTGCTTTGCCTCTTCTTCGCTCATCGAAAACACGGCGTTCGTTGCGCCGCGAATCTTGAACGAGCCCGTCTTTTGCAAGTTCTCGCACTTGAAGAAAATCTCCGCCCC
>DATGHM010000147.1:0-5195 GCA_035307985.1 Candidatus Acidiferrales bacterium | reverse complement strand
GCGAATTACACCGCCGTCGTATCGCACCGCTCGGGCGAGACGGAGGATCCATTCATTGCCGATTTCGTCGTCGCCATGGGAACCGGCCAGATCAAGACGGGTTCGGCGTCGCGCACCGATCGTGTCGCCAAATACAACCAGCTCCTGCGCATCGAAGAAGAACTGGGCAGCACCGCTCGCTTTCCAGGCCGCGCGGCGCTCGCCCGCCGCTAACCAAAAAGCGAACGCCAGGCGAAGAAAAAGTTGCAGCAATGACATCAAGAACCTTGATATCTAATGGCGCTTAACCGCCGCTTTTCTGAGTCGCGGCTCCCGACAGATCCCCAGGCCCGTGGTTCCGAGATGACGCGCCGGTTAACAATTGCAGGCAGCTCCGGTCCTCATTGGGAGCTGGCCGGGGGACATTGGTCCGGGCCGTAGACCTGGGCGGATTCTGAATTCATGAGTCTCCAGCTCCGCCACCCCGAGGAAACCTGCGCGGCGGCCTCGGCGGTACTCACGTCTTGCATGCTCCGGTGGGTCAGGGTGAACAGCGCGCCTTCTGCCTGACGCCTTACGAAACGGTCCGGACTGGCAAGAAGGTCGATCAGGGGCGGAATCGCATCGCGTGATGCGGTGTTGCCGAGACCAGTCGCGATGGCCATCGCGAGCTCGTCGTCAGCCGTGGACAGTAAGCTGGTAAGCGGAAGAACGGCTTTCTCACGACATATGCGCCCAGCGGCCATATACGCTAGAGACTGGGTGTATTGCCTCCAGCGAACAGCAATTTTCAGGATGGCCGCACAATCTCTGGGGTTAGCGATTTCGCCGAGGGCAGGAATGGCTTGCTGAGCGAGGCTTTCGTCCGAGTCGGACGCCATGTCGATGAGTTTCGTGCGGGCGGCAGGCGTAGCAAGGCGTTTCAAGCCTTGAATGCTCTGGTAGCGAAGCCCCATGTCGCGGCTGTCCGCAAGCGACAGAATTACAGACTCGAGGAACTCTGGCGGGTCTTGCGTAAGCGCAGCCCCGGCGAGGGTGCTCACCTTGTAATCGGTGCTACCGAGGTCCTTCACGAACCGCTCGTAGCGAGCCTCCAGTTCGCCTTCGTCCGGATTGCGAAGCATGATGTCAAACTCGTTCTCTGCATCGATGATTTCCCTTATATCGCCGAGACCATTCTTACGGTATATCGTGACTTGCCTGGTCGCTTTCACGTGATAGGTGCCCGGTTCGCTAAGATCGAATTGAGGGAGCGAAGGATCATCTAGTAAGAACCTCTGCTCAAACGTTCCTCCCGGCGGAGTCCGTCGTGCTCCGCTCAGGCAGTCGCCGGCGATTCCGCCCCATGACGCGCAGCCAAGGAGACCAACTTCGGCTTTGACTGTGGCGTTGGTAACCTGAAACTGGCTCGCATGCATCCAGCGGCAATTCTCATCGTCCACGTCAACTGCGTGGGACGTTCGGTTTGTAACTTCCAGGACGATGACAATCGGTTCGCCGACGACATATTGCTGTTTTTCGGGATAGAAACGCGCCGTGATGTCCTGACCGAATGCGACCGGAGTTGCGATCAACAGAAGAAGCGGGGCAAATTTTGAAGCCTGTGACATGGGCTTGCTCCTAACGAGCGACCGCTGCTCCACTCATAGACACCGCTTTTTCATGGCTGGTTGCCAGGGAGAACCGCAAGGAGCCGACCGTCCTCCCTGTGGCTTCTCTTGCGGCGATCGGGAATGGCGCTCCCAGCGCGCTCGCTAGGGCGCGTCCTTGACACGGTTTTGTGCGCGGGCTACGCTCCGATTTCTTTTGCGCAGCCGTCTTGCGCGCGCGGATGATGACGAATCGCCGAAAATTCAAACTTGCGCTGGTCGGCTTCGGGAACGTTGGGCGCGAATTCGTACGGTTGCTGCGTTCGAAGGAGGCTCGGCTTCGAGAGGACTACGCCATCGAGTGGGCGCTGACCGGCGTCGCCTCGCGCCGCATCGGATGGATCGCAGACGCGAAGGGTCTTGATCCCGAAGCGCTGCTCGCAGCGAAACTTCCGGAACGAGCCGCGTGGGCTGTGCCTCGAAATGTGCGGGAGTGGCTCGAAGAAGCGGACGCCGACGTCGTATTCGAGGCCACCTCGCTCGATAGGCGCACGGGGCAGCCCGCCATCGACCACATCAAGGCGGCGCTGGAACGCGGAGCGCACGCCATCAGCGCGAACAAAGGCCCTATCGTCTACGCTTATCGCGAACTGCGCGACCTGGCACAATCGAAGGGCCGCAAGTTCCTCTTTGAGTCCACGGTGATGGACGGCACCCCGATTTTTTCGATGTTCCCGCACTCGTTGCCCGCCGTCGAGTTGCGCGGCTTTCGCGGCATCCTGAATTCGACAACGAATGTGGTGCTCACCGAAATGGAGAAAGGGCTCACGCTCGAGCAGGCCGTAAAGAGGGCACAGGACATTGGAGTTGCCGAGACCGATCCATCCGACGATCTGGACGGCTGGGACGCGGCCGTGAAAGTCGCGGCGCTGGTGATCGTGCTGATGGATGTGCCGGTCAGGCTCGACGAAATCGAGCGGGTCGGCATCCGCGCCGTTTCGCCCGAGCAGGTGCGCGCAGCGCGCGCCGCCGACATGCGCTACAAACTGATCTGCCGCGCCGAGCGCACTGCAATTGGAGTGCGCGCGAGCGTGCGGCCCGAGCAGTTGCCGATGACCGATCCTCTCGCGCTGCTCGAAGGCACTACGTCGGCGCTGCGATTCGATACGGATGTCTTCGGTCTTTCGGTCATCGAGCACAAGCCCGGCGTGATCGCCACGGCTTACGGGCTGCTCGGCGACTTCATCCGCGCCGTCGCGCCTTAGCCTCGCCGTGCTAGCATCTCGCCATGCTCTCAAAACCGGGTGTTTTGCTTCGCGTGGAAGGCGGCATCGTTCTGGCGTTCAGCGTATTTCTCTACTGGCAGGCGCATCCAGGCTGGCTGCTCTTCGCCGTACTGTTTCTCGCACCCGACCTTTCGATGCTGGGATATTTGCGAAACGTCCGCGTTGGCGCCGCGGTTTATAATGCGGTTCACGCGCTGACGGTGCCTCTGTTGTTCTTGCTCTATGCCGTCGCCACAAAGCGACTGCTGCCCGTGCCCTATGCTTTGATCTGGACCGCCCATATCGGCATGGACCGGTTGCTTGGCTTCGGTCTGAAGTACCCGACTCACTTCAAGGACACGCACCTGCAGCACACGTGATGCTTCAAAGCGTTAATCGTTTCTCCGGGACTCTTCGAGTTGGCGCCCAGCATGTTCTCAGCATTCCGCGTCGCTCCCTGTCGGGCGTCCCGGCGCCAGTCGCCGGGAGGCAAACAGCGCAACCTATAACCGCGCCTCCCGCAAAGAGCGTGGGGCAAGCCGGCGCTGAGGAAAGGCCGGCGAAATCTTCGCGGGCTGCGGTTCGCCGCATTATTGTGCATCAATCCAAAACCGCCGAGCTGCGCTGCGGAATCACTGGCAAGAGTTTCGTGGCCACTCTAAAATAGTGCGACGAAGATGAGTACACCAACGATTCGACCCAAATCCGCAATGAAGCTCGATCTGAAGTGGGTGCGCGCGCAATTCCCGTCGCTAAAGCAAACCGTGAACGGACATCCGGCTGCGTATCTCGACGGTCCGGCCGGGACACAGGTTCCGCAGCGAGTGATCGACGCCGTTCGCGATTACTACGAACACTCGAACGCGAACACTTGCGGGGCATTCGCCACCAGCCGTCGCAGCGACGCGATGATCGCCTCCGCTCGCGCCGCTATGGCCGATTTTTTCAACTGCGCGCCCGACGAACTCTATTTCGGGCCGAACATGACCACGCTGACATTTGCGCTGGCCCGCGCGATCGGCCGCGATCTTCAGCCCGGCGACGAAATCGTGGTCACCACGCTCGACCACGACGCGAACGTGGCGCCCTGGCGCGCTCTGGAAGAGCGTGGCGCCGTGATCCGGCAGGTCGACATTCGCCAAGAGGATTGCACGCTGGACATGGACGATCTCCGGCGTAAGATCACTCCGCGTACTCGCGTCGTAGCTGTCGGCTATGCGTCGAATGCCGTGGGCACGATCAATCCG
Organism: Candidatus Acidiferrales bacterium; assembly: GCA_035307985.1. Taxonomy (GTDB): domain Bacteria; phylum Acidobacteriota; class Terriglobia; order Acidiferrales; family UBA7541; genus Palsa-295. The sequence continues at coordinate 1,115 of DATGHM010000147.1, read as the reverse complement.
GTGGAGGAAATCATTCGTCTGGCGCACGACGCGGGCGCGCTAGCGTTTATTGATGCCGTTCATTCGGCGCCGCACTGCCCGATCGACGTGCGTGCGCTGGATTGCGATTTTCTTGCATGCTCGCCCTATAAATTTTTCGGGCCGCACATGGGCTGCGTGTACGGGAACCGCGAGCATCTGCTGCGCTTCCGTCCATACAAGGTGCGCCCTGCGACCGACGCCTTGCCCGACCGTTGGGAAACTGGGACGCAAACGCACGAGTGCATCGCGGGAGTGGAGGCGGCCGTCGATTATTTGGCGGAGGTCGGGCGGCGGGCTTCAGCGGGTCAGGGAGATATCCCTCGGCGCGAGGCGCTTCTCAGCGCGTATCGCGCGATCCGGCAGCACGAAATGACGCTCGCCACGCGAATGATCGAAGGCCTGCTCCAGATTCCAGGACTGCGCTTCTTCGGCATCTCCGATCCGGCGCGCTTCACGCAGCGTGTACCGACGGTTGCGGTACGTTTCGCGAACCACACGCCGCTGGAAGCTGCTACAGTTCTGGGTGAGCGCGGCATCTTTACGTGGGACGGCAACTACTATGCGCTGAACCTCACGGAACGTCTCGGCGTCGAACAGGACGGCGGCTTTCTCCGCATCGGGATCGTGCATTACAACTCGCTGGAAGAAATCGAGCGGTTGCTTGAGGCGCTGCGCGAAATGGTTGGCCGGCGCTAGACGCATTTTGCTTTGCTGAATGGGCTCGCTGCATGGCAAGAAGAGATCGTTCGGTCGAAATGCGGCCTCGGGATGACAACCGTGGTTTGGCGAGCCTTCGGGATGGGGCCGGCTCGGAAGGGCGTGGCTCGTTCCTCCGCCCTTCCACCGAAATTGTTCCCTTTGCGCTCCTAGCTCTTGTTGATGTCCTGCTTGTTTTGTAGCTTCGTGATGAATCCCTTCAGGATTGGCTTGACCGGGTTGGGAGCCCCGGGCATGGCGGCGTTCGCTTCCTTCAGCGCGTTGTCGAAATCGCCTTGACCGCTGTAAACGCGCGCCATTGCCGCGTGCGCGCGCCAGTGGTCGGGAAATTTTTTTGCGAGGCTTCGATAGACGGCGAAGGCCTCGTCCTGCTTTTT
>DATGHM010000146.1:0-10454 GCA_035307985.1 Candidatus Acidiferrales bacterium | reverse complement strand
CGAACACGGCGCTGCGTCGCTGTGGTCGTCGGACGCGAGCGGAAACCCGATCAGCTACGCGGTCCACGATGGTTCGCAGGCGAGGTCCGTGCCCTGCACGCCGGTGTTTCAGGGCGTCGGCGGAGACTACTGATCCAGGGTAGAAGAGAAACTTTGGGGGGTCTCAGGCTCGACCCTAGGGGACCGCTTGACACTTCGAGGTGCGAGCGCTCACTGAAAAATGATTCCCGCGTAGCCGACAACCTCGTCGCGATCGCCGCTGACGTCGCCGGAAGTGGCGTAACGCAAGAGCTTCGCTTCGTTCACTCCCAGGTCGCGCAAAGCCACCAGCCCCACGACCGCCGCCGCGTAGCCGCACATTGAAATTTTCTCATTGCGAACCGTGTCGTAAAGGCCCGTGGGGTCGATGGCGAGGAGGCGGTCGATGGCCTTGCGGTCCTTCCCGCGCGTAATTTCGTCGCTCTCGTAGTGATTCATGTCGGAGCTGATCACCAGAAGCACGGGCTTCTGCTGCGCCGCGAGAACACGCGCCAGACCATGGCCGAGTTCTTCGAGTGGCGCGTAGCGGTCACTCGCCAGAACGATCGGGACAAAACGAAAATCAGCCGCGAGGCGCTGCAGGAAGGGGATCTGCACCTCGAGCGAGTGCTCGGTTTCATGCGCGACGGGATCTTCGCGAAGACGCGGGCAGGCGCGCGCTATCTCGGCGGCGAGCGCCGAGTCGATCGGCGCTTCACCGAACGGCGCCGCCCAGTTCCCTTCCGTCAGGATCGACATCGGCGCGCCGTACGGAAAATGCCTGGGACCGATCAGAATGCAACTCGGTGGAATTTCGAGCGAGCCATAGACCGCGCCCGCCACGCGTCCGGAATACATGTAGCCTGCATGCGGCACCAGGCAAGCGCGAGCGGCCATCTGAGCGGCTTCGCTGGAAGTGTAGTCGTCAATTTCCGAGGCGAGGACGCGCGGATCGGACGGATAGAAGCGCCCCGCGACGGCAGGCGAGCGAATCATTGGCACAGTTGTAACACATTCCGGCTTAACGCGTGTGCTGGCAGCGATGCAGTCTGCGGCGCGGCAGTTACGGCTTGGAAGTGGGGGCTGGGTGCAGCGGGGCCGTAGGCTTTGGATGGCCGGGTGTCTTGACTTTGGAGAGCTTGCCGTGAATGGCGAGCGCGACGCTTTGCCCGGGCACGTACCGGATCTTCACCGCGTCACCGTATTGATATCCGCCCTTGTCCAGGGCCTTCTGCACGCCGGGCTGTGCGCTCGCGGCATACGTGAACGTGAGGATCTTCAGGCCGTTCGTCGCGTTGCGGACCACGATCGACCGCCGGTCGAAATGAACCACTTCGGCTTTCAGCCAAACGGGCTTCCGCGAAACCTGCGTGACCATCACTGGCGGACCTGCTTGAGCCTCAGTTCGCGGACAGAAAGACAAGAACGCGCCGACAAGCGCGAATGCGCAGAGCGTCGCGAAAATGCTAGATCTCTTCATCGAAAGAAATCTTCAGCGACTTCAGGAACTTGATGTCCTGGGGAGTGATTTCGATCTTCGGATCGGGATCCTCCTCTTCGAGGATCTCCTCGTCGACGCGAATGTGCAGCGATTCGAGGAAGCGGCGATCCTGCTTCGTCATGCGAGCGTCGCGGGACTGGCGGCGCGCCAGGCCGATGGTCGCGTCGAGCTTCAGCACGATATCGAAGCCTGCAGAGCGGACATTGGCGATCGCTTCGGCGATGCGCTCGGATTCCGAGACGCTGTCGTTGATCGCATGTCCCAGCTCGCGCAGCAGTTGTTTCATCCGGTCGTCGAGTTGCAAGGGCTCCTCCAGTCGAACGCCCTTCGTACATCAATTTTAGGTCCGCGGCAAGAGCGAAACAAGGCCCCTCGAATCCCCGCGTCCCTCAGCGGTTACCTGTCCGCCAGGGCTGGCTGGTTCGGCGGAGATTCTCGATTATCTCTTATCGTACCGCTTCAGGGCCGCGAGAATCTCTTCGCCGTAGGTTTCCGTCTTGAGCGGCCCGAAGCCCCGGACCTCGCGAAGCTCGCTCAACGTCCGGGGCTTGCGTTGGCACAAGTTGTCGAGCGTTGAATCATGCATCACAACGAAGGCAGGCACGGAGCGTTCCTTGGCTGCCGTCCGGCGCCATTCACGAAGATACTCGCGCAGTCCGGAATCGACTTCCGCGGGCTGCGAGGCCGGCGGAGGAGCGTTCGATTTGCGACGTTTGCGTTTGCGGTCGCGGCGGCCACTCTCTGCGACAGGCGCCCGAGCGCCGAGCCACTCCGGGCCGCACCCGCAAACGTCGCACGCCCCGCACGATGTCCATTTCGGATTCTCGCCGAAATGGACACAGATTTGCCGATGGCGGCAGTTGCGGGAATCCACGAAGGTGCGGATCTTGTGATAGCGCTGCCACGCCCGCTCTTTTTCGACGGGATCCTCGATCTGCCCGATGAAATGGGCCAACAGCCCAGCGTCCTGCTTCTGCCAGAGCAGAATGCAATCGGCGGGCTGACCGTCGCGCCCCGCACGGCCCGCCTCCTGATAGTACTGTTCAATCGATTTCGGCAGGGAAAGATGAATCACCGCACGCACCGAAGCCTTGTTGATTCCGAGGCCAAACGCGATGGTGCCCACCAGCACGCGAACCTGGTCAGACGTCCAGAGCTCCTGATTCCGCCGTCGCGTGGGGGGATCCATCCGTCCGTGATAGCCGATCGCCGCAATTCCGTTGTGTTCGAGATATGCGATCGTCTGCGCCACCCGGGTGATCGTGGGCGAATAGACGATGACGTTGCTTCCGGCATGCCTGCGCACCGCGTTCACCAGCAGCTCCATCTGGTCGAACGAATTGCACTCCTTCACGATGTAGCGCAGATTCGCCCGGTGGAAGCTCGCGATGTACTTATCGGGATTTTTCAGCTGGAGCTGCTCGATGATGTCGTGGCGCACGTGCCGCGTCGCGCTTGCCGTAAACGCCGCGATCGGGCAGTCCGGAAACTCGACTCGCAGACGGCTCAACTGCCGGTAGTCGGGCCGGAATTCGTGCCCCCATTCCGAAATGCAATGCGCCTCGTCGATCGCGAAGAACGAGATTGGGACCTTACCCAGCCAGACGGCAGTGTCGGCGCGCGCCAGCCGTTCCGGCGAAACGTACAAGAGCCGGTATTTTCCCGCGCAGGCGGCGCGCGTGATTTCCGTCTGTTCCGCGGGTGCAAGCGAGCTGTTCAGCACAGCCGCGGGAATTCCCATCTGCGCCAGTTGCGCCGCCTGGTCCTGCATCAGCGCGATCAGCGGCGAAATGACGAGGGCTGTCTTTCCTTCGAGCAGCGCGGCTGGGAGCTGATAGCATAACGATTTGCCGCCGCCCGTCGGCATTACGACGCACGTATCGTGCCCGTCGAGCAGGCTGCGCACCACGCTGGCCTGGCGCGGCCGAAACGACTGGAAACCCCAATACTTCAGTAACGCCCCGCGGATCTGCGAGTCAGAAGTCACTGGCGCGAGTATAAGACCGCGTGAGGAGCCGGTCTACAAATCGGGGCACGGAATCGGAGCAGGCAAACGGCGCCGACGCGAAATTTTGATTTCGCCGCTTTCATTCTCAGGGTTTCGTTCGATTAACCAAGGGGGGAAAAGCAGAAATGGCCGAATCGAAAAAAACACACTAGAATCTGGGCATGGACCCGCGCGTAATGCCGGTACTGTGGCGCTCGGCGCTGGTGTCGTTGCGCGCGTTCTGGCGCGTTGCCCGGCAGCTCTTCCACGAGGCCGTCGGCGCCTTCTTTGCGTTATTTGCTGTGTACGGCCTGATCGCGGCATGGCGGCAATGGAAGGGGCATCCGGTTATCTGGCTGATCGCATTTTCGATCGCATACACGATCATGATGGCGGTGTTTTCCGTCGCGGCGTTCCGGCGCGCCCGCAGGATCGGCCAATGGGAAGATGGAAAGTAGAGAAGAGAAAATGGAAAATGGGGAACGCCAGACGAATTTCTTCTAGGTTCCCTCTTTTATTTTCCCGCGCCCGCAAGCGATGAAGACTCCTGACAAATCCGCCGCGCTTTCCGAGCGCAAAGCCGCTTCCACCACAGGCTTGCCGATGCAGGCGGTCGTCACGCGTCGGGACCTGCACGAATTCGATGCGGAGCGCGACCTCGGCTATCCCGGCGAGTTTCCTTTCACGCGCGGCGTCTATCCGACGATGTATCGCGGGCGGCCGTGGACCATGCGCCAGTACGCGGGCTACGGGAGCGCCGCGGAGTCGAACCACCGCTATCGTTACTTGCTCGCGCAAGGGCAGACGGGTCTTTCCGTCGCGTTCGATTTGCCCACGCAAATTGGCATGGACTCCGACCACTCGCTGGCGCTGGGCGAAGTGGGCAAAGTGGGCGTCGCGATCGATTCGCTCGAAGACATGCGCGCGCTGTTCGAGGGCATTCCGCTGGAGCGCGTTTCCACCTCGATGACCATCAACTCGACGGCCGCGATCCTGCTCGCGCTGTACGTCGCGGTCGCCAAGGAACAGGGCGCGAACCTGCGGCGCCTTTCCGGCACGGTGCAAAATGACATCCTGAAGGAATACATCGCACGCGGAACGTACATTTACCCGTTGCGGCCAGCGATGCGCATCGTGACCGATATTTTCGCCTGGTGCCGCCAGGAACTGCCCAATTGGAACGCGATTTCGATCTCGGGCTATCACATTCGTGAAGCGGGCTCGACCGACGTGCAAGAGGTGGCCTTCACGCTGGCGAATGCCATCGCCTACGTCGACGCCGCCGTCGCGGCGGGCTTGCAGGTGGACGAATTCGCGCCGCAGCTTTCGTTTTTCTTCAACGCGCACAACGAGCTGCTGATGCAGGTGGCGAAATTTCGCGCCGCTCGGCGTCTGTGGGCGCGAACGATGCGCGAACGCTTTGGCGCGCGCGATCCGCGCTCGATGATGCTGCGCTTTCACGCGCAGACGGCGGGTTCTTCCCTCACGGCGCAGCAGCCGGAAAACAATCTGGTGCGCGTCGCGCTGCAATGCCTTGCGGCCGTGCTGGGCGGCTGCCAGTCGCTACATGCGAACGCACTCGACGAGGCGCTCGCGCTGCCGACCGAGGACGCGGCGTTGCTGGCGTTGCGCACGCAGCAGATCATCGCGCAGGAAACGGGCGTCGCCAACACGATCGACCCCGTTGCCGGTTCGTATGCCATCGAAGAGCTGACCAACGAAATCGAAGCGGGCGCGCGCGATTACATCGCAAAAATCGATGCCATCGGCGGCGTGCTGCGCGCGATCGAGGCCGGTTACATCCAGCAGGAAGTTCAGAAATCCGCGTACGAATATCAGCGGGCGGTGGAATCCGGCGATCAGGTAGTGGTGGGTGTAAATCGCTTTCAGGCGGAAGAAGAGCGCCCGATTCCCACGCTGCGTATCGATCCGGAAGTCGAGCGCTCGCAGATCGCGCGGCTTAAGGCGCTGCGTTCCGGCCGCGACGCATCGAAAGCTCGCGCCGCGCTCGAAGAAATCGAACGCCGCGCTCGCGGCTCCGAGAATCTGATGCCCGCGATCCTCGCGGCCGTAGAATCCTACGCCACCGTAGGCGAAATCTCCGATGCCCTCCGCCGCGCCTTCGGCGAATACCGGGAATCCGTCGTCATTTGAGGTGAGCGTTCTTTCTGTGCCCTCCGGCAATTCTCCGCGCGCTCTGTGTTAAGGTTTTGCCGTTTCGATGAAGACCAAATCGCGACGCCCAATACCACGAAAGCCGGCCATGAAACTGATTCTCGCGTCCAACTCGCCACGGCGCGCGGAAATCCTGCGCAACGCGGGATTCCCGTTCCAGGTGTGCGCGACGGACGTGGACGAATCGCGTTTGGGACACGAATCCGCGCGCGCGCATGTGTTGAGGCTGGCCAGAGCAAAGGCCTCCGTTGCGGCGCAACGCATGCAGAAGCGGGGACACTCGGCGACGGTGATCGGCGCCGATACCGTGGTGCTCGTGCGTGGAAAAATCCTTGGCAAGCCCCGCGATGCGAACGACGCGCGACGGATGCTCCGCCTTCTCAGCGGCAGGGTCCATCAAGTTCTCACGGGGGTCTCCGTCCTCCGTGTCTCCGATAGAAAGGAACTGCATCACGTCGAAGCTACTCGCGTGCATTTTGCGAAACTATCGAACGAAGATATCGACGGTTACATTGCGACCGGCGAGCCGTTTGATAAAGCGGGCGCCTACGGGATTCAGGCGATCGGCGGGCGTTTGGTCGACTGGATCGAAGGCTGCTACTTCAACGTGATGGGGCTGCCGCTGGCTCGCGTCTGGGGGATGCTTGGCCAACTGGCAGTGGGCGATGGGCCGAAAGCATGGTCGGGAAAATGCCCGCGCTCCACAAAACGGAGCATGCGGCACCCGACGGGTCGAGTTGCTGGCGGAGAATGATTCGATGACAAGCAGCCTTGCGGCCTAGGGGTTTTGCTTCCCCCGCGCGCGCATCAGTAACAGGCTTCGCTGCGCGAATGGCGCGTAGACCAGGGCGGCAGTGGCGCCAAGCGCCAGCCCGATTCCGATGTGTCGTGCAATCAGAAACGGAGCCAGCGCCCAAAGCTCGTCGAGCAGCAACACGTAAGGAAACAGCTTGAGGAAATTCTCGGCCAGTCGCCGATAGTGGAACGCGCACGCCGACAACAAATACAGCCGCAGCGGAACTCCCGCAACCGCCGTCAGGACAATCAAGACGAAGGCCGCGCGGGCGTGGTGCGTGAGGTTCGCCAGGATCGTTTGCAGCTGAGGAAAATTCGCGAGCGCCGTAACGTAGAAGGCCAGATACATCACCTGTAGAGCGACGAACAGCCCTCGCGTGATCGCGCGGGAGGCTTCTGGCAGATCCTCGGGATGACTCAGCAAACTTTTCGAGCGCCCGCTGGGAATCGCGGAGCCCTCGCCGGTCCCGCTTTGCGGTTCCGCTGATTGCGACTCGCCGACGAGCCCGACTCGGCCGCCGCCTCCGCCCCCATCCCGCACCTCAACGGGCGCCACGAAACGATATCCCACCCGCGGCAGAGTCTGGATGAACCGCGAGTTCGACGCCGAATCGCCGAACGCGCCGCGCAGCTTGTTGACCGCCGTGTTCACACCATGGTCGAAATCCACAAACGTGTTCGCGGCCCAAATCTTGTCTCTCAGTTCGTCGCGGGTAATCACTTCCGTGGGACGTTCGAGCAGAAGCAGCAGGACCTGGAGCGGCTGCGCCTGCAAGCGTGACTGCGGCTTCCCATTCTTGCGCAACTCGCCTGTTTCGGCGGTCAGTTCGTAGATTCCGATCCGAAACACGCGCGTATCCCGCGCAACGTCGGTCATTGGGTCCGCCTCAGCCTCTGGCGAGACATTCTAATCCGGGCGATCTCTTTTCGTAACTCTCGTTTGGACGGCAGCTTACGGGATGAGAACGGTTTGCGGCGCGTTTGATCTGCTGTGCATTGAGTCGAATCGTTGTTTCGCGTATTTCGATCGCGGACGGGAGACCAGCCAGATGAAACGCCGCGCCAAACTCGTTCTCGCTGCACTGACGACAGCAGTTTTCGCCGCGCAGTTCCCCTGCGGGGCAACTGCGGCGCGGCCTTCGACCGCCGCAACTCGCGCCTACAACAATTATCTCCGCCTTGCCGAATCGCGCATGGCAGAAGACTACCGCGCCGGGGGCGCGTTTATCCCGGAGGAACTGCTGTCCGAGCCCAACGCCGGGACCGACCTGAGCGCTGGCCAGGTTCTCATACGTTGCGTGGCGGGATGCGATTCGAGCAGTGCAGCCGTTCCTGACGGCCTGATCCATGACTGGCTCGGCGTGGTCTTCATTCCCGGCGTTTCCCTGCCGGAAACACTCGCTTTCGTTCAGGACTACGACCACGCGGCAGATCACTACGCGCCGAATGTGACCCAGTCGCGTCTGCTTTCCCGCTCCGACGAGTCGTTCCGCGTGTTTTTGCAATTGAAGCAGACAGAACTGCTGACCATCCTCTTCGACACGGAGTATGACGTTCGCTACGTGCGGCTCGACGATTCGCGGGTCTACAGCGTTTCGCATAGCACGCGCATTGCACAGCTCGCTCAGGGTTCGCAGGACCGCGAATTGCCTCCAGCAGAGAACGACGGTTTTCTCTGGCGGCTCGACAGCTACTGGCGATTCGAACAGGTTTCCGGCGGCGTCTACATCCAGTGCCGCGCGATCTCGCTGAGCCGCGACATTCCTCGCGGCCTTGCCTGGATCGTTGCCCCGTTCATCAAAGACATTCCGCGAAAATCGTTGCAATTCACTCTAACCGCTACTCGCGCGGCCCTGTTGCCCGATTCGCCTGCGGCCGTTCCAAGCTCCGGCAGTTCCGAACACAACGAATAAGGAGAACAACGATGGGTCTCACTTCACTTCCGCTCGAACGCGCTATCGCTGGACAGAAGCCGTCGTCGTCCGGTGGCGCGATCGCTACAAGCCAGCAATCGGCTTTTCGCAACGCCGAACGCGTCCAGGAAAGCATAACCGCGCGCGTGGAGCGGAAAACGCTACTCTGGATTGCCGCACGCCTGCCGTTGTGGGTCACCTCCGACCAACTCACGTGCCACGGGCTGGGAGCGATGTTTTTCGGCTGGGCCAGCTATCTTCTCGCGCGCTGGTACCGTTCGGGATTTCTGCTCGCCACGGTGGCGCTAGCTCTCAATTGGTTTGGCGACAGCCTGGACGGCACGCTTGCGCGCGTGCGCGATCAGCAGCGCCCACGCTACGGTTTTTATGTGGACCACGTGATCGATTCGATCGGCGCCGTCCTGCTGATGAGCGGCCTCGCGCTTTCAGGCTGCCTCGATTGGCGAATCGCCGCGGCGATGCTCGTGGGCTTCCTCCTGCTCTCGATCGAAAGCTATCTGGCCAGTTACACGCTGGGCGTTTTCCACATGTCGTTCTGGAAATTTGGCCCAACGGAAATTCGCATCCTGCTCGCGGCCGGAAACGTCGCGCTGTGGGTCAATCCTCAAGCGATGGTTTTAGGCCGCTTTCGCCTGTTGGATTTTGGCGGAATCGTAGCCAGCGCCCTGATGCTTGCGATGTTCCTCGCCTCCGCGATTAAGCACACGCAACAGCTCCATCGCCAGGAACGACTTCCAAAACGGCGCGAGTGAGACGGCTGGCCTGCTGATTCGATCATCCAGCAGCCACAAAAAGCAGAAGCGGCGGCCCAGTGGGCCGCCGCTTCAAACACTTGTCGATGCTGTGCTTCGATCTCTTGTGTCCCCCGCGCCTACTTCTTCGGTTCGGCTGGCGTGGCCGCAGGGGGATTCTGCGCGGGCGTGCTGGGGGGCGGATTCGTTGGAGGTTGATCGCGCATTCCTTCCTTGAATTCACGGATTCCCTGTCCCATGCCGCGCATGAGTTCCGGCAGCTTGCGACCTCCAAAAAGGACGAGCACGATGAGCAGGATGATTAGAAGATGCATAGGACTTAAAGCTTCCATACCGTACCTCCAATAACGCAACTACATGCTACATCCGCGCTCGGCAGCTGCGCTCCTAAATTTTCTTTTCAACTTACAGTATAACACGCTGATCACCGGTGCGCCGTGTTACGTGCTCCCGGTCGAGGTACTCGAGCAGGGGGATCGCGTACTTGCGTGTGACGCCCGTAAGTTCTTTGAATGCAGGAACCGGCAGGCTTGCTCCCTTTTGCTTCTTGTAGCCCGCGACAAGTTCGCGCAGCTTCGCCACAGCCGTCCGGTGAAACGCCAGGTCTTCCGCGACTTTGATCAGCGCCTTTTCGCGCAGCAGAATCTGGAAAATCTTCTGCGCACGGGCACGCTCGACCGGCAATTTCTCGAGAACGGCGGAAAAACTGGGCACGGTGAGCCCGGCGGTCTCGAATTCGCGCTCGATGATGTCCTTGGCGCTCGCCTCCTCCGGCGTAAGCGCGATCTCGCGCCCCGCGCGTCGCACCAGGTCTCCCGAAATCACTGTCGCGCCCGCCCGCACGGCATCATCGAGCGCCACCGGGAACAAATCGGCGTCAGGATTGCCCACACGGCCACGCAGCTCCTGCTTGGGGACCCCGGCCAGCAGCGGATTCGCACCGTGGAACTCCTCGATTGACTTCCGAATCGCTGCCGCACATTCGCTCACCAGTTCGAACGCGGCGATTTTCAGGGGCTGATCAAGCAGAACGCGAACGCGTTTCTGTTCCGACAGCGCCTTCACCGCGGACCGAATCTCGACTTCCGTCCAGCCCGCCCGGGCAGTGATTTCCGCCATCGCGAGCGGACGCCGCAGCCTCGCCGCCAGAGCCGCCAGAATCTCTTCCTGGCTGCCGCGTTCCAACGTCTCCAGAAAAGGCGCGGTGGACGCATCGCTCCGCCGGTGCTTGGGCGCGTGCGCGTCGATCACGACACCGCCGCCAACGGTCACCACCGGCGAAAACTGCCGCA
>DATGHM010000145.1:0-9897 GCA_035307985.1 Candidatus Acidiferrales bacterium | reverse complement strand
CCACGGGTGCCGTAACGGCAAGCCGGCAGCCAAAAGAGAGCTCTCGTAAGTAACTGGAATGAAGGACTGCACCCCAACGGTATCGCGCAGCCTGAAGTAGTCGCATGCGTCGTGCGTAGACGAAGTGGCACATTGCCACGGACCCGCTAACTCATGTCGTAAATTGAGACGATCCCGCCGCGTCGCGCGCCGCGCCCGCAACGGTCCACTCGGCGCTCTGCCGCCGGAAACCCCCAATCGCCGCCGCGGTCAGCAGCATCAACGCCGGATCGATCGGCAGGCTGTAGCGCGGCAGCACCACCGTCAGGTAATACGCCCACGGAAACACAATAGGAAACACCGCAAGCGGAAACCAATATGCGCTGCGCCGTCGGATCAGCACGACGATTCCCGCCAGCGCCCCGACGGCAATCAGCACATTGAAGAGCAGCACGAAATCGAACCACTCCGATGGCGACCGGAACAGATCGTGAATCGGAGTCGGAGTTCCGCCCGACCAGAATTCCAGAAACCGTCGCCAGACCAAATGCGCTTCACGCGCCGGATGTGCGAACATGTAGTGAAGCGCGTCGCGTTCCTTCTGCGTCATGTAGGCAATCTCGCCCATTTCAACGTATCGCGCGCGCTCCGCTGAATCGTGGATCGGGTGCTGCGTTCCAAGCCAGGTCGCGTTCGCCTCCGGATTATTTCCCACCCACAATTGCAGCCCGAGAATCGAGCGCATTGGAACAAACGCATGAAACACCTCGTAGTTCCGCACCGTCCATGGAACGCAACACAGAACCATGATGGCGACCGCGAGCGCCGGTTTTGCCAGCCACGCCAAGTCGCGCCTGCCTGCCGGACAGCCGGGTCTCCAGCGCCGGTATGCGATCCAGCCAATCAGAAAGGGAAGCAGCCCAACGAGCGTCGCCGTCGTCATCACCGCCAGTCCCCATAGCAGCCCGTACGCCGCCCACGGCCAAATCGATCCGTCGCGCCCGCCATTCCGCGCACGCCCTTGAGGCGCGACTTTCTGCGCGCCCATCTTTTCCGCGATTCCGAACGCGCGCTCTCGTAGCGCGGCCGGTTCTGCCGGCGCAATCGTCGCCCAGAGAATCGCCGCGCTCAGCAATGCCGCCAGCGACGCGTCCCACATGCTCGTCGACGGGATCATGATTGCATTTGGAAACACAGCCCACAGCCACGCCGCAGACGCGCCGATCGTCACCCCTCCCATCCTCTTTCCGGCGTAGAAAATCGGAATACACGCAAGCGCCGTCGCCAGAATGTTCACCGCGCACGCCGCCACGAACGCCGCGAACGTGTACGTCCCGAAAATTCGGAAGATTCCCGCCAGAATCAGCGGATAAATCGGCGTCGTCCAAGCCGTCGGTCCCGTATCGACCCGGAATGGCGAGCTGAATCCGTGTCCCGTCGCCAGCGAAGTCGCGATGTTCCCCGACTCGAACAGGAAGGGAATCGTCCCCAGCGCCTGGTGCGGATTGTGGCTCGCGTAGTTCCACAGAAACGCCACGCGCAGCCCCAGCGCGACCACCACGATCAACGTCAGCGACGTCGCCGCTGCCCGCAATCTTTGTCCCATGGGTCGTCTTTGCGTCACGAATCGCACACTCTACTACGATACGTTTTTGTGTGTCACAAATCTCACGAGCGCACGGGCGACAACGCCCGGCGCTGCGGTGGGTCGCGCAGACCTTCGTGGATTGCGTGCTGGCCATCCAGGGCGGGTTGAAGGGAAGCGTTCAGCGTGGAAATTCTACTGCGTTTGAGGCGGCCCCGTCGCTTGTTGCCCACTCGCGATCGCTGTCCCGAGCCCGCGGATTACTTCAAAAACGGGTCCCTGCCAGAAAAGCGGCTTTGGCGCCTCGTCCCATTTGGCCCGCGGAGCGTACAGTATCGCTTGATCCCAATAAAATCCCTTGCCGGAGTTTGGTTCCGGCTCAGAAGCGTTTGAGTTCGCCATTCGGCTCAAAGCCTTCGAAACATCGTGGTTCGGATCCCAGAATTGTTGGACGCGGGCGTCGTGCATCCTGCCCAACGTGCTCCCGCTTGGAGCCCTCCAGTCCGTCGGCAGGATCGGCTCCCAGACAGCAAGAACACGCAGTTTCCATTCCGGGTGATGCGCAAGAAGTTCTTCGGTTGCGGAGGCCCCCCGCAAACAATAGGGTCACGTCGGAGAAAGCATCAAAACGAGGCGGGGAGAATCCGCGTCCCCATTGAAGGCTGTCTCGAACGCGGAAGCGTTCGTCGATGAGAGCACGGCCAGCGGCTCTTGTCCCGCCGGGACGGTGCCCGGTCCCCACAAATACACCGCCGCAAGAATGAGCGCGGCCGCCACCAGGCCGGGAATGATCAGCTTCTTCTTCATTTCCCTTTCACAGCCCTCCGGCGAGCAATCCGGCGATTTGCTGGGGAAACAAGATCATGCCCAGCACAACAATCACCGCTGCCCAAAGGAAGATTTTTCCCACGAGCCTGCCTCTTACCGAGCACTGTTTCGCGCGGTATTGCTGCCAGAATCCAAGGCCAATGAAGGCGACCGAAAAGCCGAGAAACCAAGGTCGCAGGGTCGTGTAAAAAGCGCTTGCGGCGCCGGTTCCCAATGCGGCGGCAAACGCCAGCGGAAGACAGCAGCCCATCGTGGCCACGGCGCTCAAGATAGCGGCCATAGAAGCGGAGATGCCTGTCCCTTGTTTCACGCGTGACTCCCTCGCCGGGCTTCCGCGATCGCGCGGCGCACCAGTCCTGCCGGCGGAAGTCCCACCACCTGCGATTCAGGGTACAAGCGGCAACTGAGCGCGAATCCTCGCGGCTCTTTTGGTTCTTCCGCAACGTCTTGCCCATTGATCCGGATTGTTGGAGAGCCGGGAAATTTGAGTCTCTTCGCCATCCGTTCGTCCTCCACGAGCACTTCTTGAATCTCCGCCGCCACGCCCTCCGCGGCCAGGATGCCTCTGACGAGCCGCACGGCTTCAGGATGCGCCGGGCATTCCGCCACATATAATACTTCGACCTTCATCTCGCCTCCCGCTTTCGCGCGTATCGTCCCTGCAAGATCGGGCAGTGCGCGTTTTGCTTGCGCAGTTCTCTGTCGCAACTCCGCAGTGCCAGGCGCAGTTCCCGTTCGAGTTTCTGAAGATCGGTCATTTTTCGCTCGACGTCGGCCAGCTTTTCAGCCAACCGGCGGCGCACGGGAGCGCACGGCTGCGAGCGATCGCCGCGCAGTCTGAGGAAACCCCGAATCTCGTCCAGCTTGAATCCTAGGGCTTGCACCCGGCGTATGAACGACAACATCTCGACGTCCTTCTCGCCATACTGCCGGAAGCCGCCCTCCGTCCTCGGCGCCTTTGGGAGCAGCGCATTGCGTTCATAAAATCGAATCGCATCGACGCTCAGCCCTGCCCTCTTCGCGGCAATTCCAATCTGCACGACGTCTGCTCCTTTCTCACCCTACACCCTGGAGTATAGTCCAGAGTCAAGTCTTCTTTGCATAGGCCGCTACGGTCGGATGAGACCATGGCCGCCCGCCTGTCTTTGATCTGCGCGTCTTGCACGCTGTGGTATGTTGAGACGGAGCTTCGGGCGGAATTGCCGAGATTTGCCGGAGGTGCGTATGCCAACTCCAAAGGTTCTGATCCTCACGGGCGATGCCGCCGAATCGCTCGAGGTGATGTACCCATACCAGCGGCTGAAAGAAGAAGGCTACGACGTCTACATCGCCGGCCCAAGCAAGAAGAAACTGCGCTTCGTGGTCCACGATTTCGAGCCCGGTTACGACACCTACACCGAAAAGCCGGGCTACAGTTGGGACGCGGATTGCGCCTTTGCGGACGTGCATCCCGATCACTACGCCGCGCTGGTGATCCCCGGCGGCCGCGCGCCCGAATACATTCGCAACGATGCGAACGCGCAGCGCATCATTCGCCACTTCTTCGAGGCGCAGAAGCCGGTGGCGCATCTGTGTCACGCGGCGCTCGCGCTGGCCGCCGCGGGCGTGCTGAAAGGACGCCGCACCGCGGCTTATCCGGCCCTCGAACCGGACGTGAAAGCGGCGGGCGCGCAGTTTGTCAATTCCGATGTGGTGATCGACGGCGTGATGGTTTCCGCGCGCGCCTGGCCAGACCATCCGGCCTGGATGCGTGAATTCATCCGCATCCTGAAACAACAGGCGCCCGTACAGGCGACCGGATCCGCCACCGCCCGATAGAGACCTTTCACGCGGCGGTTTCGAATTTTCGGGCGCCAGACCATTTGAAAATATCGCATCGCTCGCAAGAATCAGTTTGTCGCCATGAACTGCCAATTGAAGGAGGGTTTAATGCGTTTGCTTCGCGTCAACCGAACTCTGCTGTGTTGCGCTGTCGGATTATCCCTGCTTGGCGTGGCGGCTTTGGCTCGAAAGCGATCGAATCCTGCGAAAGCAGGGAAGTCCACGCCGTGTCCGGGCGATGACACTGGATTAACGTTGCCCGCCGGGTTTTGCGCCAGCGTATTTGCTGACGGCATCGGCCATGCGCGTCACCTGGTCGTGGCCCCCGACGGAGTGGTTTACGTCAACACGTGGTCGGGCTCGTACTACGGCAATCGCCCTCCGCATCCAGGTGGATTTCTCGTGGCCCTGCAGGATAAGACCGGCGCCGGAAAAGCGGGCGTGATCGAGCGGTTCGGCGAAACCGCGCAGACCGGAGGAGCCGGAGGAACGGGAATTGGCATTTATAAGGACTGGCTTTACGCGGAAATCAACGATCGAATCGTCCGCTATGCGCTGACTACCGGTTCGATCGTGCCGCAGGCGCCTCCCCAAACGGTCGTTTCGGGCCTTCCGTTGACCGGCGATCATCCGATGCATCCGTTCGTGATCGATTCCGGCGGATCGATGTATGTGGACGTGGCGACCGCGACCAACTCATGCCAGGTCCGAAATCGCCAGCCCCGATCCCCCGGCAGAAAGCCATGCATCGAACTTGAAACGCGAGGCGGCATCTGGCGCTTTAGCGCGAATGAACTGAATCAGGAGTTTTCATCGGCGGCCCGCTACGCGACCGGAATACGCAATGCCGAAGGCTTTGGCATCGATTCCGCCGGGCGGATATTCGTCACCCAGCAGGGGCGCGACCAATTGCACGCCAATTGGCCCAATCTTTACAAACCCAGCGAAGAAGCCACTCTGCCCGCGGAGGAGTTGTTGCTTCTGAAGCAGGGCGGCGATTATGGCTGGCCCGAATGCTATTACGACGCGGCGCAGCAGAAACTCGTGCTCGCGCCCGAGTACGGTGGTGACGGCGGCAAGCAGGTTGGCATTTGCGCGAACAAACTTGCTCCTGTCGCTGCTTTTCCCGCCCATTGGGCGCCGAACGGCATGGCGCTCTACAATGAGCAACAATTTCCGGCCCGCTATCAAGGCGGAGTCTTCATCGCCTTTCATGGTTCCTGGGATCGGGCGCCATATCGGCAAGGCGGCTATAACGTAGTGTTCCAGCCGCTCCGTGACGGGCGCGCGTCCGGCGGTTGCGAGGTGTTCGCCGGCGGGTTCGCGGGGTCTTCGGAATCTCCCGATAGAGCCTTGCATCGTCCTTCGGGCGTTGCCGTAGGTCCCGACGGCTCGCTCTATGTCGCCGACGATGTCCACGGCACCGTTTACCACATCGTGTATACCGGCGGTCCCGAAGATGCCAACGCAGCCGGCGCTCCATGCCCGAGCCTTTCCGCTCCGGCTGGTCCGCTGGCGAACCGCGAGACCAGGCACCCGGAAGGAACGCATGCAAACGCCGGCGCGGCAGGAACCGCAAACCTTCCTGTTCCCCCGGGTGCCACGCAAGCGATGGTTGCGCTCGGTGCTCGCATTTATCACGGCCAGGCGGGCGGAGCTACCTGTACGGCTTGCCACGGTCAGGATGGTAAGGGATCGCCTCTGGGTCCGGACCTCACTACGAAAAAGTATCTGTGGAGCGATCGAAGCTACGCCGGAATCATGAAATCCATCAGAGAAGGAGTGCCGCAGCCCAAACAATACCGCAGCCCCATGCCGGCGATGGGTGGAGCGCAACTCACTCCAAAGGAGCTGAAGGCCCTGACCGCATACGTCTGGGCGCTCAGCCATTAGAAGCCGTCGGCCATCTCAAAATGCAGTTTTGGGAGGTCGGAGCTTTAGCTCCGACATTCAAGCCGCCGTAACCGTTGGACCTTAGCAGTTTGCAGAAAAGCGCCTCGTCTTCAGGAGGGCGGGGTTTTAACCTCGCCGTAACTGGGCGTTTTATATCAGGGGTTTTAACCCTTGAAGCGCTGCCGTTCGACTTTTTCAGCGCCCTGTTAGCCCCTGAAGAAAGTCTCCTCCGTCACTCACGGCATTCTTGAGACATGGCCCGAAGTTTTTTCCGCCTTCCGGTCAGAAATGACCATGCGGAAAACCAGTAGCAACGCCGTGCCTTTGCCAGTAGCATCTCGCTAAGCCGTTGAACTCATTGAGAAAGCTTCCCCTGTCTGTCATGGCCCTCCGCATGCCTCGGCTATTCATAGGGCCACCGGGACCTGACACTTTGACAGGAGGCTACGATGCACCTCACGCTGGACATCTTCCCGTGCGACTTGGGCGAGCCGATTCTGATACCAACCACAAACAATCGCGAACTCGAGCACAAAAACGTCGAATACGCGAGTTTCGAAGAACCCCCCGTTCCCCCTCAGGTTAGAGAGGCGGACGACTGGGCCGATATCACCTGATTGTCGACTCCCGCCCACCTTCCAGCAGCGCGCGACGACGCGCGCAGAAACATCATTCCTAACCGCAATAGTTCCACTGGGCTCGCCGCAGGGCAGCGCCTGTTCTACGCAATGGGTTGATTCGTAGGGGCGGGTCTCAGACCCGCCCGGTAGCGGCATCGCGCAGCAGGTACGTTTGGATCACATACTCACGATCACACCTCCCGGTACTAGTCCGTGTTCACCTTGACACATTTTGCGCTCCGCCGCTGTTTACTCTTGACTTAATGTACTCACCATGGTATAATGGTCACCCTTTTATGAGAGACACAGTCGGTTACACGCCTCGCAGACGCCGCAAGCCCCGGCCATGCGACTCCTTTGCCTACGCGGGCGGGGAAATTGCGGTTCGAAAACTTCCCGTTCCCGATTTGGGAACGGCTCCAGCCCTGCCTGCCCATCTCGTGCCCGTCGCACAGCCGCCCGCGCCCGACCCGGATCCATCCTCACAAACCTCCAATTCAAAGGACATAAAACCAATCATGGAAAATCCCAGCCCAGCCGCGCTTCAAGCGCGCCCAATAGAAGAGCTTCCAGCGCGCGAGATAGAAGACCTTCAGGCGGGCGAAATAGAAGAAGCGCGCCAAATAGAGGAGTCAGGAACCACCGATTCAGCGACTCCCCCGACAGAGGAGGCCTCCGCAGCTGAGACCCTGGAAATCCCCCTGGCAGCCACTCGGAACCTCCAGTCGATCGAAATCTCCCGATCCGAAGAGGATCGGCACCCTGCCCAAAACGGAAGGGTCCGGCCAGCCCCGCCCGTCCGCGCGCCGTACAAACCACGCCACCGGTCCGGCCAAACCGAAATCAACCTCAAGTGCCACGAATCCCATTGCACCATCTGCAAGCACCCGGAACGCGACGCCATCGAGCACGCCTTCCTGCACTGGTGGAGCCCCATGGAAATCGCCATCCACTTCAACCTCGGCAACAGGATGGTGGTTTATCGTCACGCCCACGCCTTCGATCTCTTCGAGCGCCGCACCGCCCGCACCCGCCACGCCCTCGAACACATCGTCGAACACGCCGAAGCCGTCGCCCCAACCGCCGATAGCGTCATCCGGGCAGTCCGCGCCCTCGGATGCCTCGACGAAAACGGCCGCTGGGCCGAGCCTCCCAAACGCGTGATCGTCACCCACGAATTTCTCGATACACGTGTTGAGAAAAAAATGAACCTAATCCCAGGCCAGTCAGCAACATGACCAAAAACATCTCGATACACTTTCCAGGGGTTTTGGGTTCACGTATGGATCTTGCCTTTAGCAGCTTGCGGAAAAACGACTTGTCTTCAGGAGGGCGGGGTTTTAACCCCGCCGTAAGTGCACGTTTTGTATCAGGGGTTTTAACCCCTGAAGCTGCGGTTCGACTTTTTCAGTGTCCTGTGCGGTCTTAACGTAGCGCCGTGGCTTTAGCCCGGCAGCATTCGGTTTGGCGTCGTGGCTGGGTCAGAAACCGTCATGCAGGGCGGCGCGGGCGGCGAGATACCCGCACAATCCGTGGACGCCGCCGCCGGGGGGCGTTGACGCGGAACAGATATACAGACCGCGCGACGGCGTACGATACAGCCGCCACGTCGGTCGCAGGAAAAATTGATCGAGCTGCGCCGAACCCCCGTTGATGTCGCCGCCAACCAGGTTCGGGTTGTACGCTTCCATGTCGGCGGTGAGCATCACGCTGCGTTTCAGAATCGTCCGGCGGAATCCGGGCGCGAATCGCTCGATCTGCTGTTCGATGCGTTCGGACATGTCCACCTGCGATCCAAGTGGAACGTGGCAGTAGGCCCAGGCAATGTGCTTGCCGTCTGGCGCGCGAGTGGCATCGAAGAGCGTTGGCTGTGAGAGCAGGACGAAGGGGCGCTCGGCATGCTCGCCCTTCCACGGCGCGCGTTCGGACGCGGCAATCTCATCGAGCGTCCCGCCGACGTGAACGGTTCCCGCGCTTCGGCAGGCTTCGGCCGTCCAGGGAATGGGCGCGTCGAGCGCCCAATCGAGCTTGCACACGCCGGGACCGTAACGATACCGCTGGAGTTTTTTCCGGTACGGCTCGGGCAATCGGTTGCCCGCCATGGCGAGAAGCTGGCGCGGCGTAACGTCGCAGAGAATCGCGCGCGCCTTCGGCAGGTCATCTATCGACTGCACCGTTTCGCCGGTGACGATTTCTCCGCCGAGCGACCGCAGGTAGGACGCGAGCGCGTTGGCGATGCTTTGCGCGCCGCCGCGGGGAATCGGCCAGCCTGCCACGTGCCCGGTAATGGCGAAGACCAGTCCGAAGGCAGCCGTCGGTACCCGTTCGAGAGGCAACATCGAATGCGCCGCCAGCCCGGCGAAGAGCGCTCGCGCCCGTTCGCCGCTGAAATGAAATTTGGCGAATCCGGCTGCGGAGCGAAATCCCAGCAGCCCGAACAAAGCAGCGGCGAATGGATGGCGCGGAACGCGCGACATCCCGAGCAGGAGCGCTTCCGTCCGCGGCCAGTCCTCGACCAGACGGTCGAGCATGCGCTTGTAGCACTCGGCGTCTGGACCAAGAACCGCGGCGGTTTCATCGACGGAGCACAGCAGAACGGCGGCGGAGCCGTCGTCGAGCGGATGCGCCAGCGAGACAGGCGGCTGGATCCACGTGAGGCCGTGTTGCTCGAGCGGCAACGTGCGGAAGAACGGCGAGATAACGGCCATGGGGTGCACGGCCGAGCAAACGTCGTGGAGAAATCCGGGGAAGGTGAGCTCTCCGGTGCGCGTGCCGCCGCCGATCTTGTCCTTGCCCTCGATCACAAGCACCGAGCGGCCGGATTGCGCAAGCGTGATCGCGGCGGCGAGACCGTTCGGCCCCGAGCCGATCACAACAGCATCGTATTCGGAGCGCGAAGGTTGCAGCACGAGTCTCCGGCAGGGAAGAGTCTACGAAACGGCGACGGCCTCCGGCGATACTTCGAGCGCCGGCTCATTCGCGTGCAGGAACCAGTTGCGGATAACTACCTGTCGCGAAAACCACGGCACAGCGAGCAGCGCGCGTCCCAGCGAACTCATCAGCGCGCGCGGAAGCCGGGTGCCGATTCGCGTCGACCAGTCCTGCTGGTTGCCGAAGCGTTTTGCCAGCGAGGCGCGGTAAGCGTCCAGCGTCGCGCGGCTGTAGTCGCCA
>DATGHM010000144.1:0-18606 GCA_035307985.1 Candidatus Acidiferrales bacterium | reverse complement strand
CGGGACCAACTTCAGGATATTGCGCAGGTTCGTGACGAACCAGTCCTGCGCGGAAATCGGACCGGGCGGCGAGGTCTGCCAATGCTGGTCGTAGTTCATCAGGATGATGGCGTCGCAATGCTGTGCAATGGTCTTATAGTTGTAAGCCCAATCGGCGGCAGGCAGGGCCACCATCAGTTTCAGGTTGGCGGCGTGGAGCGCCCGGCCGAGCTCGACGATGAAGCGGGTGAGATCTTCCTGATTCGCGTCGGGTATGCTCTCAAAATCGAGAACGATGCCGACCTGTTTCTGCGCCAGGGTGTAAAGCACGGCGGTCTGAATCAGGCGTTTTCGCGCCGCGGCGGAGGTCATCATGACGGTGAGCTTGTCCGTCTGGAACACCGTGCCGTCCGAATTGTTCATCAGGCCCATCACAGGCAGCTCGACGCCGCTCGTCTCCATCCAGGAAGCGAGTTTGGGATCGGGAACAATCGAGATGTGGCCGTCCGGCGGAACGGGATGCAGCTTGCCGTCCGGGGTGACCACGTCGAGCGTGCCGTCGGCCGTGACCGAGTGCAGCGTTTCGGGGATCAGCAGGTCGATGTCGCGATAATGCGCCTGGAGCGAGGCGAAGCTGTATGGATCGTATCCGACATAAAAGGCCGCACGCAGCGGATCGTAATTCTGAGGAATCTTGCCGAGAGCGGCGAGTTTCCGCTTGCGGCCGGCAGAGGCAAGCTTTTTCTTCTGGCGCGTGCGGAACGGATGCAGGCCGGCGTGAATGTCAGGACGCAGAATGTCCGGAAGCTCGGGATTGCGCCCGACGTCGATCAGAAAGATGATCAGCACCAGCGTGAAGAACGCGCCTCCGAGTTCCAGAATGAGGCGAGTTCGCCGCCAGCGACGGCGCTTCTGGTCGTAGAAAATGGGCTTGCGTTCGGGCACGAGTCAATCCAAGCTAGACGGCTTCAACCTCGCGAGCCTATGCACAACTTCACTGATTTGCAATACGTACCGCGAAATCGTTCCTCACAGCGCCGGAATGGGTAGCCGAGAAGCTCCACAGCAGGGCGTGACGGGCGGCAAGCCGATCGGGATTGCATCTACTAAGATGCTCATCAACATGGTTCTGGCTGCTCTGGCGGGGTTCGTCCTACGAGCGTTCTTCATCATGAAGTTCCCGGTCACCGACTCTGGAGATGCACCATTTTACATTGAGTTGAGTTGGAACTGGCTCAGGAATCGCGTCTACGGTTTCCCGATTCATGGAGTGCTGACGCCCGTGGACATGCGAACGCCAGGATATCCGGCGTTCGTGGCCGCAATTTTTGCGTTTGCGGGCAATTCTCCGAGAGCGGTGATGTTCGCGCAAGCTGTAGTGGACGTGGCCACCTGCTTCCTGATCGCGCTGATCGCCGCCCGGCTGGCCCCTGCCCGCTTTCGCCGACGCGTTTTTATTGCGGCGCTCTGGCTTGCGGCTCTTTGCCCGTTCACGGCGAACTACACCGCAGTTTTGATCACCGAAACGGTCGCAACGTTTCTAACTGCCCTGGCGATACTGATCCTGATCGAGACGGACGTTGGCGTGGGCCAGAGCTCCGGGAACGGGGGATTTCTGTCGAACCGGTGGTTTCTTGCGGGAATCATCGTGGGATTCGGCACGCTCGTGCGGCCGGAAACTCCGCTGATCCTTTTCGCGGCGGGACTGGTTCTGCTCGCAAAATGGTGGAGACCGCGCGACTGGACGAAACTCGTGCGCGCAGGCGCGTTGATGGGACTCGGGCTGCTGCTGCCGCTACTTCCCTGGGCCGCGCGCAATTGGCGCACGCTTCATGAGGTGCAGTTTCTCGCGCCGCGCTATAGCGAATTGCCGGGAGAATATACTCCGTTCGGATTCATCGACTGGACCAATACGTGGCTGTGGCGGATGAGAGACGTCTTTTACACACATTGGAGGCTGAATGATCAGGCGATTTCGGTGGACGACCTTCCCTCCTCCGCATTCGATTCGCCTCAGGAGCGCGAGAGAGTGGTGGAACTGCTCGCGGAATACAACAAGAGCACGACTCTGGACCCCGAACTGGACGCGCAATTCGAGGAGATTGCTCGCGAACGGACGGCGCGCGACCCCTTGCGCACGTACGCCAAGATTCCGTTCTTGCGCGGCGTGACTCTGTGGTTCTCGCCGCGCATCGATCTGCTCCCGATATCGGGCGATCTTTGGCCTGTGAAGGAAGCGTGGCAAGACGACCGCCGGGATTTTCTCGGGACACTATCGCTCGTCGTTGCGAGCACGATTTATACCGCGCTGGCGCTTGCAGGACTGTGGGTCGCGCGGCGAAGGCCGTGGTGTTTTTTTCCGGCTGTTTTCATCCTGGTGCGCACGCTCTTCTTCGCTTATGCCGTGGAGACTCCCGAACCGCGCTACGTGCTGGAGTGTTTTCCGGCGGTGATTGCGCTGGGGGCGCAGTTTTTCAGTTCGCCAATCAGCTTTCTTCGACGGGCTCGGGATGGATCGTCACACGAAAGATTTGCGGAAACCGCTCCTTGACGCGATCCTCGAGCGCGGCCGTCACGTCGTGCACCTCCGTGATCGGCAGACTGCCTTCCATGGCGCAGTGGCAGGAGACGAGGATTCTATGTTCCACCGTGCGGACGTGAACCTCGTGACAGTTCGCCAAGTCGCGAAAATCGCCATGCAGCGAATTGAGGAATTCCTGCACGGACCGCGAAAGATCCTTCGCTTCTTTTGCGCCGGGCACGCGCAGCCCGAGCGGCTCAATATGGATGTTGACGAACGCATGCGGATCCGTGGCCTTCTGGATATCGTGTTCCAGCTCAGTGGCCGTGTGGTGGGCTTCGCGTAGCGTGGATTTCTCATCGACTTCCAGGTGCAACTCGAGAAAAAGGCGCCCGTCGAGATGGTGCGCGGACAGCTCATGCACGGAGAGCCCGCGGCGCTGCGCGATGGCGCGCACGGTCTCGAAGAGGTGCTCGTTCGTCGGCGCTCGCGGCTCGACGTGAACCACCACGTCCGCCGGGACAATCTGGCCGATGCGTTTCTCGACGGCATCGCTCGCGGAATGCGCTTGCTCGAGAGTCGCGGTGCGAGGCACGCTGATCGTGACGTCCACAAAATAGCGCTGGCCGGAACGGCGAACGCGGACGCGCTCGCTCCGCAGGACCCCCTCGGTGGCGTCAACCGCACCGACGATCCGTTCGCGGAGCCCGCTCGGGGCCACGTCGAGCAACGCGTCCACAGTGCGCTTCCCCAGCCGCGAACCGACCCAGATGATCACGCCGGCCACACCCAGGGCCGCCACGGCGTCGAATCGGCTCAGCCATTTCACGCCGGTCCGCATGCCAATCCATGCGGCCGTCATTCCGAGGATTACGACGAAGGTGCTCCAAACGTCGGTGGAAAAGTGAAGGGCGTCGGCTTCCAGCGCTTCGCTTGGATATTTGTTCGCGATCCGGCGCAGCGCGCGAGAGCGCACGAAGTCGATTCCCATGGCCAGCACCAGAATCGCAATGGCCTGCACGCTCGGGTCGATATCGACTGTGTTGAAGAGCAGCCGCTGGAACGCTTCCCAGATGATGTAGAGCGCCGTGAGAAGCAGCAGTCCCGTCTCAACGAAGGCGGAAAAGCTTTCCACTTTTCCGTGACCGTAGAGGTGCTCGGCGTCGGCAGGCTTGTCGGCGACTCGAATCGAAAGATACGTGATTACGGCAGCCACGAGATCGAGGATCGAGTGCAGGGCTTCCGAGAGGACTCCAAGGCTGTGCGTGAGGATGGAAAGGAAGACCTTCAGCAGAACCAGCAGAACGGCTGAGCCCACGGAGGCCAGGGCCGCCAGCCGCTTTTCGTGAGTCGCGCGTTCGGCAGCTTGAGTCACAGCGGGCGATTATACCCTTGAGTGGCGGACGCCCGTTCCACCCGCGGAAGTGCTGTTGCGGAAAACAGGGGCGGCCGCTTTTTCACACGGGAGCGCAAACCTGTATAGTTAATTGAAGCGAAATCGCAAGATGTTGGAGGGCAATCGTTTCGTCTGCCGATCAAGTAACGGGCCTTCGGGTTCCGCCGAACCCGGGCAAAGCACGGCGCTCCAAGTGGCTACTGCCTGCAATCCTGGCGTTCGTTCTGTTAAGCATTCCTGCCGGCATCGACTGCATCTTCGTCGAACCGTTCCGAATCCAGGTGACCAAGTATGACCTGCAGGGAAACGTCGCGTCGCCCCTGAAAATCGCACAGTTCAGCGACCTGCACACGCACGGGATGGGCCGCAACGAACGGCACGCCCTGCAAATCCTGGAGACGGAAAAGCCGGATCTGATCGTGGTCACCGGGGACTGCCTGGGAAATCTGGCCGGAGACTACCGCATGTGCGAACAGTTTTACCGGCGGCTGCACGCGCCGTTGGGCGTTTGGGTGGTCCGGGGCAATTGGGAAAACGACATTCCCGTATATCACGAGCGGGCGTTTTACGAGAAGGCAGGAGTTCATTTGCTGGTCAATCAGAACGCGTCTCCTCGCCCCGATTTCGTTCTGATCGGCCTGGATGACCCTTCTTCGGGAACGCCGCGATTGGGTCGCGCACTTGCAGGTGTGCCTGCCGACGTGTACAAGATCACCTTCTTTCATGCGCCGGGGTATTTCAATCAGATCGCCGGACGTGTAAACCTCTGCCTCGCGGGGCACACGCACGGCGGGCAGGTCCGAATCCCATTTGTAAAGCCGTTTTGGCTGCCGAAAGATTGCGCGGGATTTCTGGCTGGCTGGTATGAGGAGAGCGGAACGAAGATGTACGTGAACCGCGGACTGGGCATGTCGGATTTGCCGATACGGTTTTTGTGCCGTCCAGAAATCAGCTTCTTTACGATTCATCCGGAGGGTAAGTCCGGGTGACGGTAGGCGAACCCGGACTCGCTGGAATGACTGTGCGAGGGCCTACTTCGCCGGCATTGGCGGCGCTGGAACCAGCGGCAGGCGTCGCGGCTCGCCGCGGAATCCGCGGACATCAACTTCGTCCAGCAGCAGGGACGGCGTGACGATCGTGCTCGGGATGCCGCCTTCCGCGCTTCCAAATGCGCCGAGAGCGGTCCCGGCGAATCCGTTGGCCGGATTTTGCATGTAGGTGTAGACGCTGGAATCGTTGCCGACGGCGACCATATTGCGAATCGAGCGCAACGTCAGCCCGTCGATGTGGCCGCCGCGAACAAGTTCCTTGCGGCCGTCTGCCACGTAGACGCGATACACCATCAAAGGCAGGCGCTCGCCGCTCGAAATGCCGCCCGCAAGCTCACCGATGTAGTCGGAGAAATCCTGCTGGCTCAGGGAGGAAAGCGCCGGGTTGTCCATCTGCTTGATCTCGATGCACCACTGCTGGCCGTCTTCTTTGCACGCGTCGAGAAACTTTTTCTCCAAGTCCGCGGGCGAGAGCTCGGCGCTCGATTGCAGGAACAGATTGCTGGGAAGCGGTCGCGGATCGGAGAGCAGCGCGGAGCGCGCGTGGCCGTTCGAGTTTTCGAAATCGGGCCCAGGCCGCCGCGACATCAGCAGGTTTCTAAGCATACCGCCCTGGACAAGCGGAACCTTTTGCCCCTTCACACCCTCGTCGTCCACCTGATAGTCGCCCAGCAGCGGCTGCCCCTGAAATTGCGTCAACGACGGATCATCGGCCAGCGAAACGGTTGGAGGCAGCACTCGCGTGCCGATGCGCCCGCTCCATTCACTGCGGCCGCCGATGCGGTCCATGAGTTGATCGAACGCCGGAACCATCGAGAGCGGGGGCCGCGCTCCGGACAAAGAAGGAAGCAGCATTTGCGCGAGGGCCGCGCCGGCTGCCTGCGGATCGAAGAGCACGGGGCCGTCATAGTCGGAGACAAGCGGGCTCGCGCGCAGCTCCATCAATTGCGTTCCGGCCTGGGCAAGTCCCTTGCTGATGACGTCCGGTGCGGGAAGGTCGGCGGGCTGGCGCACGTAGATCGCGTAGAAGTTGTGCAGCGGCATGCCATCGTCGGCTCGCGTGTCGATCGCCGCTTCCACGGCAGCAAGCGGACGAGATTTACGGATGGTGGTGCCTTCACTCGTCATCAGGTATTGCGTCGCATAGATCAGGTAGTAGTTGACGCGCGACCCATAGATCTGCGGGAAGGATCGCAGAACCTCGGAAGCCTTGCGCGCCTCGTCCTCCCAATTGCGGGAGGTCCAGTCCGGTTCCAGGCGGGGCTGGACGTCAACGATCGGCTGGACCTGCGAGAAGTCGTCGATTTCGGGTGGCTTCGTCAAGCTTTGCAGGAAAGACTGCTTGAGCGACATCTGCGTTACGGCCGACTTGTACGCTTGATCGGTCGCCAGCCACAAATCCTGACGCAGCGAGTGGTAGTCGCGATCGATGCCGACCTGTCCGGTCGAGCCCAGAAAGCCCTGAAAGCCGTCCTCGCTGATGAAGTTCGAGCTGTCGAGGTGATAATTGCCGACGCGGACGTCTACCGACATGAACCGGCTTCGCGAGGTGTTGCTGGCGACCAGCGATCCGAATGAGGCGGAGACGGTGCGGATATCCAGGTCAAGCAAGCGGTATTGGATGAAGAAGGGCTTATCCATGCCGGGAATCTGCAGGCGCGAAAGCGAACGCTGCATTTCGTCGTGCATGGCGTACAGCGTCTTGTCGGTTTCGCCCGCCGGAACGGGAGCCTGCATCAACGCGGAAGCAGACGCCGGCGAGCGTCGCGCGTGCGGCCCCGCCGCGCATACTGGCAGCGCAAACGTCGAAAGCAGAAACAATACGGCAAAATTTCTCACGGTTGTTGGCCTTTTGCCTCGGGATCGTGAGCCGGAGGCGGGAGGAGGGGCGGCTTGTCCGTCGAGGTCTCCTTTTTGGCGAACTCCATCTCCGAAATCAAAATCGCTGGAGAAACGGCGGAGACCGGCACGGAGCCAGATTCGGCCCCACAATAGCCGTTAAAAATTTCCGGCTTATCGCCGGTAGCGACGATCTTGGTCAGAGAGACGAGCGGGGTCCCCACGATATTCACGCCGCGAACGATCTGATCGGGCCGGCCGTCGGCAAACACTTTGTAAACCACCAGAGGCGTCACTTGAAACGCCTGCGGCTGGGCGCGCCCCGTGAACGTAAACCCGCCTTCAATATCATCGATCAGAAGACCGAACGGCTTCCCCTGCTGCTTCACCATGTCGATCAATTTCTGCCGAAGCTGTTTGTCCGTCAGCGTGTTCGTACTCGAGACAATCAAGTTTCCCTGGCGCGCAATCGGAACATACCCGAGCTGCCGCCGGCCATGCCCGTTCGAATGCGCGATTCCGACCAGCGGGTCGCGCGACATCAGGAACGTTTTCAAGATGCCATGGTCGACCAGAATGGTATCCTCGCCGGGCACGCCTTCGTCGTCGTAGGGATAGCTGCCCAGCAACATCTCGCCATTGAACGTCTTTTCGGTCGGGTCGTCCTTGATCGAAAGAAAGGTCGGCATGATCGGCTGGCCGATTTTGCTGGCGAACGTCTGGCCTTCCGTGATGTCCT
This sequence comes from Candidatus Acidiferrales bacterium, assembly GCA_035307985.1. Lineage (GTDB taxonomy): Bacteria > Acidobacteriota > Terriglobia > Acidiferrales > UBA7541 > Palsa-295. The sequence continues at coordinate 11,083 of DATGHM010000144.1, read as the reverse complement.
TCTGCCGGAATCCTTCCATGCGATGGCCGAACACTTCATGGAAAAAAACCGCCGCGGCGCGGCCGCTCAGGAGCGCGGGGCCGGCGTACGGCTCGACCAGAGGCGCGTTGTCCAGAGCCTCTGTTTCATGAACCAGGCGGTGAATGGTGTCGAAGACTTCTTTGTCGTTCGGTTCGTTCTTCGGATCAAGCCAATCGAAATTCGCGTACCGGTCGATATCCATGCCGTCCGGAGCCTTGCTCTGCACGAAAAGTTCGAGGCGATAGTGGACCTGGCCGAAGGCAAGCTTGGTGCCTTCCGTATTGACCTGGTATTGATTCACGCCAAGCGCGGTGAACGTCGCAATCGAATTCAGTACGGCGGGCGATTTGCTGAACTCCGCGGTATAGCGGCGGACGCGCGCCTCCCAAGGCTTGCGATCCACGCTGATTTCGACGCGCGGTCCGATGTAAGTATGCGGAGCTTCGTGGGAGAAGTCCGGCGCCTGACTTTCGGCGGTCTGAACCTGAACTTCCTGGCTCGTCTTCACTTTGATGAGGGCCTCGACCGCAGCGCGATACTGCCGGTCCGTTTCGCGCCAGATTTCGCGGCGAAGGACGGGGACGTCATCGTCCAGCACGACGGTTGTGCCGGGGCTGGTCCAGCTCGGAGGCCGGTCGCCGACCTTGTGCGTGTCGTCCAACTGCGGGGTTCCGACGCGCGTTTGCACTTCGAGCCAGCGCGCGCGGCTGTCGCTGCTCGAGAGCAATGCCCCATTCGAGCCGGAGACATTCGTGTATTGGCGGTCGGAAATCGTGTCGCTGATGAAGTAGGCGGGCGGATCGGCATGCGACATCGCCGCGAACGAACGGTTGAGTTCGTCCTGCATCGCGTTCAGGATGTCGGGCGTGACCGACGGCTCGACCGAGCGGTCAGCAGCCAGCGGCGTGGAAGCGGCCGCCAGCAGAATCAGGCTCACCACAAAAATTCGGTTTGTCAGTTTGCGTTTTATCATTGAACGAAGTTGAGTAGTTTAAAGTACGATGCGTTGATTTCCCTAGCGAAAACGGACCCGGTGCGAAAAGCGGTACGCAAACGCGGCCGGACACCCTGCTCGCCGCAGCGCACGATCCCGTTGCGGCGATGTGCAAAGGAGGCTTAGATGCGCGCCATGGTCGTTCGGCGGTATGGACCCCCTCAAGTTTTTGAGGCGAGAGACATCCCTGATCCACAGCCTCAGCCGGGGGAGGTGGTGATCCGTGTGAAGGCAATCGGGGTCAATTTCGCCGACCTTCTTCAGCGCATGGGCCTCTATCCGGGCGCGCCCAAGCCACCGTTTGTTCCGGGGCTCGAGATTGCCGGAGTCGTCGAAAAAGTCGCGGAGCAGCATAGTGGCAGCCCAAATGACGCCGAACGCGTGAAGATCGGCGATGCGGTGGCGGCGCTGACGCCATCTGGCGCCTATGCGGAATGGATCTCCGTTCCTGAGCGAAGCGTCTACCGGCTGCCCCGCAGCATGACGTTCGAGGATGGCGCAGCGCTTCCCGTCAACTATCTCACCGCATACCATTCGCTGTTCACGATGGGCAATCTGCAGCCGGGCAACCGCGTCCTGATCCATGGCGCCGCGGGCGGCGTCGGAATCGCGGCGGTGCAACTCGCGCGCGGGCGCGGCCTGGTGACTTTTGGCACGGCCGGCCGCACGAAGCAGGAATTCCTGCGAAGAATGGGCGTCGATCACCCGATCGATTACGAAAAGAGCGATTTCGTGGACGTGGTCCGCAAGTTTGCCGCAGACGGAATCGAAATGGTCATGGATCCGATTGGCGGAAAATCGTTCTCTCGCAGCGCGGAGTGCCTCGGCCTCATGGGACGCCTCGTCGTCTTCGGATTCTCGGCAGCGGTCGGCCCGGAGGGCAAAAAGAGCCTGCTGCGGGCGGGAAAGGCTCTGCTGCAGACGCCTCGTTTCCAGCCTCTGAAACTGATGGCCCGCAACATCGCGGTGATCGGGGTGAATCTGGGAAACATGCGGTCGCGAGGAGCGGTGCTCAGGGCGGAACTTGCCGAGCTTTTCGCGCTGTATTCGGCGGGGAAAATCAAACCGGTGATCGCCAAGGCGTTCCCGCTGACGGAAGCCGCCGCCGCTCACCGCTACATCCACGATCGCAAGAACATCGGAAAGGTGATTCTGCTTGTGAAGTAATGGTGCGGAAGTTCTACTTTGCGCTCGTAGAGACGGGTTTTAGAAAGAGCGACTCCTGCACCGGCGGATTGATCTTCACCGTCGAAACCGTCGACTCGAACAATTTCGCCCCGCCGCGATAAGTGGCCGTTGAAAACGCGAACTGCCGCCCTCCCACGCTTCGGTAATTGCTCCAGCGCTGCTCGGCGTCCATCATCCCCCGCGGAGTTGACGTTTGAAACCGCGCGGCCGCCAGCAGATGCGTTTCGGGATCGAAGAAGAGAGCCACGTCGCCGAATGGCGCACGAACCGCGACCCCGTTCGCCTTCCTGCCGTCAATTTCGGTTTCGCCGATCGCCCGTCCCGAGACGTGCCCCGCCAGCACTTCGCGGTACAGCCCCCAGCCGCCGCCGAATAAAGCAATCCCTCGTTTGAATTCTCCAACCGTCGGTGTCGCATCGCGTTCCTGGTCGCCGATAACGACCCAGGCGGTCTTCCCATCGCAGGTCTGGATGACGGGCTGCGTGCCGAACATCTCGTCGCCATGCGAGCGGTCCGGGTAAGCTACCGTCCATTTCACGGTGAGCGTTACGTTGCCCTTGGCACCGAACTGCTCTCCCTTCTCGTCCATACCCAGCGATTTCACACCCAGCAGCGCGCGCCCACCGGCTGCTTTTGCTGCAGCAAGCAAGATTTGTCCGCCTTCTTTCTGTGATTCGGGCGCTGCTGCCGCTTCGGCCTGTTGTCCCGTGGAGTTGCCGCTTCTTTTGCCCTCGTTCGCGAGAATCGACTTCGAGCGGAGACCCGTCAGCATGGGTGGTTTGCCCGCAAGAACGGAAGCCGCTAGAACTCCCACCAACATGGCGACCGCAACAGCCTCTTTCTGAGTCATTTCCTGCTCCGGGCGATGGAAAGTGCACGACTGGATATGCCCGCAAGGCCCCCGAGTATCGCGACGAGGCGAGCAAGTGTCAACCAGCCGCCGATCGACTCCGTTGCGCGCGATGCGCTCCTGCAGTCCGAGTTCGCGCCGTGGGCAGTGCACGCGTCGCCGAAGGCCGCCCGGCTGTTTACTCTCCCGTTCCGCGCGATTGAACGCGCCGCGCGCGCCGACTATCCTTGAAGTCTCAGTTCTTCCTGAATCCGAATCGCACGAGAAGCGTGCGAATGAGAGGCACTCATGAGAAGCGTACTCAGTCTCGTCGTTGTCGCGGCGATTGTGCTCGTTTCCTACAAGCTGTACTTCTCGCAGATGCAGGCGGCAGGAGCGGGATCCACGCCGGTGCAGACGATCGATATGGTCGGCGTACAGAACGATCTTATCGCGATCGGTCAGGCCGAACGCATGTATCAGGCGCAGCACGGGTCGTACGCCTCGATGGACTATCTCGTGTCGAGCGGCGAGATGACATTTCGGAGGGACCGCGACGGCTACAAGTATGACGTCGAGGCTTCTGCGGATAGCTTCCGCGTAACGGCGCACTGCCCTGCCGCAACCCAACCCGGCTGCTCAAATTATTCTTTGGATCAATCGATGGAAGTTCGAGCGGACCGCTGAGGACGCTCGACTCTTCCGCACGGGCCGAGCACGGCAGGTACCGCCTCACAAGCGAGGCGTTACGCTGAAATTACCTTAGTGGTTCTATTGCGGCTGCTGCTGTTTCGCGAGGTTCCCTTTGGCAGGATCTGCAGTAACCTCGCTGCTGGTCTTCTGATACCGCGTGAGATACGGCTCAAACGGCGTCACTTCAAACGGCATCTTTTCGCGCACCGAGTAGAGGGGCACGGGCTTCGCCTTCAGCAATGTCGCATCGTCGTCCCAAGGATCCACCTTGATGCGGGCTCCGATCGGGAGAGCGGCAATCTGGTCCATCTTGTTGGGCTGCAATTGCGGGGAGGCCTCGATCAACTGCTGCCCCAGGTAAACGCCGTTTCCCAAGTGCGGATTGATCAGCGCGGACAGCGATTTCTGTTGCTCCCCAAGTTGCTTCAGGAACAACCCGGCGTTCCCGAGCTTGTCCTTATACGGCGACTTCTTCAGCAGGTCGAGCGCCTTCTGGCCGGCCGCCTGCTGCTGCTCCGGACTGTCGCGGAACGAGAAATGATTCAGCACCTCGAGAGTGGAGACGTTGGTCGTGTCGTTGAAACCGTATTGATCGGTGGAGGGCTTGGTGACGAGAAGATCGGCCAACTCCTGAGCCACGATCGTTGCGAGGCTCGCCTCGTCGGGAAGCACATCGATCAGCCCGCGGCTGAGCACGATCGTGTGGCCGATGGAGAAGGACTCGAGGGTTCCGGTCAGCAGAACCCGGCAGTGGACCCGCGGCTCGACATCCAAATCATTCGAGACCTCGAGATTGTTTTCCACCGTGTCTAGCACTTTGTCCACTTCTCCTGGAGGCGCAAGCAGCCCGACCCGCTGCAGCCGGTCGAGCACGTTCATTTCCGCTTCGTGTTGCCATTCGCGCTCGGCTTCCACGGGGCTGCGGTCTTGCTGTTGAGCCGCGGCCTGGTCCTGTACCGAGGGAGACTCGATCGTCAAGTCGCTGAATTCCGTCTCGTGAGAAGCGGCCGCCAGGTCGTAGCCCCAGAGCCGCGTCTGGCAGCGGAACCGCACGTGGCCACCGAAGAGTTCCCGCATGTCCGATTCCTGGCTGAAAATATAGGCGGGCAGCCAGAGGTTCGGCTGCAAGTTCAGGCGCCAGCTGTCGAAATGCAGGTTATATCCGTTCAGACCCGCCACCGGTGTGTAGACGCCATTGAACCGCACAATGGTGTAATCCTGGTCTTCCGCCCAGATCCGCCCTTTGAAGCGGCCGCGCCCGGATTTGGGAAGCGGAGTCACGTCGAAGACGAGGCATTTCACCGAGCCGAGAAACTCCTGACGAACATAATCGAAGTGGTAGTGCTGCCGGTCGAAGCCCGTCGTGTCGACATAAATCATCTGCAGAAAGCCCGCGGGAACGAAGTCGGCGCGGAAGAAATCGGCGACGTGAAACAGGGGGTTGAATTGGCTCCAGCGGCCTCGTTTCGAACCAAGCATGGAATTGTCAATCACGCCTCGGGCGAGGTCCGCCTGGCCCAGGAAATAGTGATCGCTCACGGGAATCATCCCCATCTGGGGATCGGGCTTCATGTCCTGAATGTAGGTCTCGATGAGCGGTTTGTAATGCCGGATGATCGCGTCTTCTTCGCGCTCACGCGCGGTAATGCGGTCGACCGCTTGATTGACGGTCCTCACCGGACCCATTGGAGCGGAGGCGGGCTGCTGCTGCTGTGGCTGCTGCTGTGGCTGCAGCGGCTGTTGCGGCTCTTGCTGCTGTGCGTGACCGGGAGCTGCAGCGCCCGCGGCGCCGATCAGCAGCATCGAAAAACACAAATTCTTCCACGTGCGCATTGCCACGTTCCCCCTAGTAGGCCAATTGGAAAGTGATATGGACGATGGCGCTCGAGTCCACAGGCTGTCCATCCCGTTGCGCTGGCCGGAAACGAATCTCCCGCGCCGCGGATTCCGCCGACGCATCCAAGCCGTATCCCAATCCCCTGACGATCTTCCCGATCTCTACTTGGCCTGAAGCAGAGAATACTACCTGCAACAGCACTTCGCCTTCGATTCTTTTTTGCCTGGCCTCGCTAGTGTACACCGGGCGAGGCTTGAAGAGGATTTCTACCGGCTTGTTGTTCGACTCAGCGGCCGTCTGCCGCACTCGAGGAGCCGTAGGAGCGGCGGCTTCGTTCGCGAAGCCGGCTTGCGCCACCGAGCCACGGGTTCCTCCACTCTTGCTTCCGACGGCAACCCCATTCCCGAAGCCCGAACTGGCGATCACGCCCCTTGCTCCCTTTGCCCCACCTGTGCCATTTCCGTAACCGGGGCCGGGAGGCAAATCAAAACTGCCCACCGAGGCCACATTCGGCGTTTGCGTGATCTTGCTCCGAGCTGGCAGCCCGTCGGGATCTCCGAAGCCTCCGGTTTGCACCGCCTCGCGCGGCTTCCTCAGCGTCGGAATCGCCGAACTGCCCGTCGAAATCGGCGGGTTGGGATCGTGGAACAGCTTCGCCACTTCGGGAGCCGGCAATTCTCGACGCACGGGCCTCCGCCTGATCTCCGGAGTAGTGATCACCGGATTGTAGATCTTCGGCTTCGGCAGAACCACTTCCGGCTTCGGAATTTCTTTCGGGACCACGCGCTTCACTTCGATTAGCCTGGGCTTCGGTCGGGGCTGCGGTTTCCAAGCCCGTACCGGCGGAGCCGCAATCGGAGTCATCACCCAAAACCGCTTCACCGCTTCCAGCTTCTGAGGCATGAGTATCGGAATGATCACCAGCGCAGCCACAATGACGCACTCCACTCCAAAACTGGCCCCAAAGAGGTCCCAACGGGTCCGTCCATCGGGAAGAATGGAATCGTTGAAGACAGGTCTATTCCGTGGCCCGTTCATATGTGCCTCGCCCCTGCTTTCCTAATCTTAGCCCGCCCAGAGGGCAGAAAGTGAACCGCTATTACCTTAGTACTAGTGAACAGGGGCTGGGTGAATAGGACTCGAGTACCATTCTACTCTCACTCGTGCCGAAAGCGATAGCCTGCCAACGGACCTTCGCGACCAGAAAGTACCCTTCAAACGAGTGTCTTTGCGTTCCCGAGTCCCGATCTGAACCATCTGTGTGGATGCCGCGGTTCATTGCAGGGTTTCCTGAATGCGCGGGTCGTTTCCGCACGGCGCTCGGAAAAATCGGCTTAGCCCAGCCCGTCGTTTCCCGGTAGAAATTCTCCGGCTTGTTCCGGGGCACAGGAATACATGGAAACACCCAATATTGATTGAAGGGAATGCGTACAGAAGGAAAGTCGGGGCACGGCGGTCAGTCGTGCCCCGATTGAACCTTCGATTCTAACTACTGAGGCTCGACGACGACGTATCGTTGCTGCCCGTCGCTGTTGGGAATCATGATCAGCAAAAGCACAGGATGGTCATCTGCGCCTTGTAGCGCCGCGTGATACTCCTGAGCGTTGTTCACGGGCTTGTGGTTGACTTCCTGTATGATGATTCCGCGCTCCAGGCTCGCCGCGGCCGCGGGACTGGACGGATCGACGGATGTGATCACAACACCGCGCGTCCCGTTCGGGACGCCGAGATCCTGCGACATGTCGGGAGTGACCGTCTGCACCTGCACTCCCTGCATCGTTCCCGAGCCGTTGCCTTCACTTGCGCCGTTTTGGGCGTTCTGCTGCGGCAATTCCGCCAGGGTGACTTTTACGTCTTGCGTTTTATTGTCCCGCCAGATCGTCAGATTGACCGAGGCGCCGGGCTGTGACTGAGAAATCAGCAGACGAAGGTCGTTCGCCGAATCTACCGTCTGACCGTTGACCTTCAGAACGATATCGCCCTGCTTGAGTCCCGCTCGCGACGCTGGTGTGTCTTTCTCGACGCTCGCCACCAGCGCCCCAGTCGCCTGGCTGAGCCCGAACTGCTTCGCCAGCGATGCAGATACATCCTCAGGCAGCAGTCCCAAATATCCACGGATCACCTTCCCGTGTTCGACGATCTGGTCCATCACTTTGTGGGCCATGTCGATGGGAATGGCAAAGCCAATGCCCACGTTTCCGCCGCCGCCACCGCCCGTGGCGATTGCCGTGTTGATCCCGACCAGGTTCCCGTGCAAATCGATCAGCGCACCGCCGGAATTGCCGGGGTTGATCGCCGCGTCGGTTTGGATAAAGTCCTCGTAGGTCTCAATGCCGAGGTGCCCGCCCCGGCCTTTTGCGCTGACGATTCCCATCGTCGCTGTTTCGCCGATACCGAAGGGATCTCCGATCGCGAGCACTACGTCTCCCACCTGTAATTTCGACGAATCGCCGATGGGCAGAGTGGGCAGGCCCGTCGCGTTGATCTTCAGCACCGCGATATCTGACGGCTTGTCCGTGCCGATCACCTTCGCGGTGAATTCCCTCTTATCGGCCAGGCTGACCTTGATGTCCGTAGCTCCATCCACCACGTGATTGTTGGTGATGATGGTTCCATCGGACGTGAGGATCACTCCAGAACCGAGACTCTGTTCCCGCTCGGGCTGCGGCTGCATATTCTGCCCAAACTGATTGCCGAAAAATTGCTGGAAGAAGGGATCGTTAAAAAAAGGCATCATCTGATTCGATCTCGGCTTCACGACTTTCGACGAGTGCACGTTAACCACTGCCGGAAGTACCGGCTTCAATACTGCTGCAAATCCATTCGCGAACGTGCCCAACGGCACGGGCGAATTATTCCGCGAAACTGTAACGGGAATTTTCCCCGCGCCGTACACGGAATCGCTGGACCAGTTTCGCACTCCAATGGTGAGTAAGATGCCGCCGGCTACCGCCGCAAGCACCACGAGCGTGGCGACCCAGCGGCGAATATGTAACTCACTGCTGTTCATGGCTGTTTCTCCTTTTCCCGCGAAGATGCTGCCGCGAACGATCTTCCGGTACACTATTTGACGCAGATTGCGGCTTTTCGGTTAACGGATGTCCACTTGGCTGCCCCGCTTGAGCTCGGTTTTTCAGTCGCTTGGCTGAATCGAATCGCAAACTTTTCTGTTTCCGCCGGCGTTGAATCGTGGCCGATCGAAGTTCGGAAACTGCCGGAAGCATAAGCAATACCAGACTACGCGGAGCGATCACGGAAAAACTGCGCACGGTTTCCGTCCGCAGAGTTGTCCTCATTCGCCGTGCCGGACAACGCAGCACGACTCAACAGCCATTATACTCGACGCCCGCAGAAAACGCTCGGCCCCACCAGGAGCGCCCTCGCCGGAACGGCGCGTCGCCACGCGATCTGCTGCAGTGAAGGAAACGCTTGTCCGAACGGCGCTCAACCCCTATCCTCATCGTTCTGATTTTTTTGGGCGTTCATAAAAGGAGACTCCCGGAATGAAGCGGAAAATTCTCTCGGTATTCTGCGTCGGGGCAATTCTTTTGTTCGTGGCTTGGCCGAGCCTGTCGGCGCCTCGTTCCGATCATCCGCAATCGCCCGCCGCCGACGGCACCTTGAAGGCCCTCGCGGCCGTGGCCGGCGCGGGAACGATGGAGAACGACGAATACGAATACCTCGAGGAATTAAGCGACGACATCGGCGCGCGCGTCACCGGCTCGCCCGAAGCGGCGAAGGCCATCGCCTGGGGCGTCGAAAAAATGAAGGCCATCGGCCTCGAAAACGTGCACACGGAGTCCTGGCAGCTCTTCCGCGGCTGGACGCGCGTCTCCGCCAGCGCCGAACTCATCTCCCCGATTCATCGCAAGCTGATGGTCGACTCCATGGGCTGGGTCGGATCCACTCCGCAGGGCGGTGTCGACGCAGACCTTCTTGCCGTGAACGGTTTCCAGCTTCAGGATGAAATGAAAAACTCCGCGAACTGGCACGGCAAAATCCTGATCGTAGTTCACAAGGGGCCGCCGCCGCAGGACCGCATGGCTGCTTTCGCGAAATTCGGCGACTTCCTCAAGGAAGCGCACAATGCCGGCGCAGTCGCCGTGATTGGCGGCCAGGGCGGATCGAAAGCGGCCGGCATGCACCTCACGCACACGGGCATCCTGGGATTCGATACGGCGTTCGACGTTCCAGTAGTCAGCATGGCCGCTGAAGATCAGGAACAGCTCGAGCGCTACCTCGATCGCGACAAACCCGTGCGCCTGCACATCGACGTTCAGAATCGCTTTACCGACGGTCCCGTTCCCAGCGCAAATGTTGTCGGCGAAATTCGCGGCGCCACCAATCCCGAACAAATCATCGTCGTCGGAGGACACCTCGATTCCTGGGATCTCGCCTCCGGCTCGACGGATAATGGTTGTGGAACGGCCACCACGCTGGGTGCAGCCGAGGCCATCGTGAAATCCGGATTCAAGCCGCGGCGGACGATTCGCTTCGTCCTTTTCACCGGCGAAGAGCAGGGACTCGATGGCTCCGTCGCCTATACGCGAATGCACAAAGACGAAATGGCCAACCATGTGGCCGCCGTCATTCTCGACAATGGCCAAGGTCCCGTCACCGGTCTGCAACTGGGCGGACGCAACGACCTGATTCCCGCCGTCGAGAAATTCGCGGACTCTCTTCAGGCCTTCGGCAAAATGTCTGTCGACGACGACACGGAATTCGGCACCGATACCGGACCGTTCATTCTTGCCGGCCTGCCGGGCATCAACCTCCGCCAGAATTCGCCCGAATATCGCTACACGCATCACTCGAACGTCGACACGTTCGACAAAGTGGACCCGGCCATCCTCGATCGGGACTCGACGGTGATGGCGCTCACTGCCTTCTGGATCGCCGATCGGCCCGAGCGCCTCGCCACTCCTTGGCCCGCCGAAGAAACCGCGCGCATGCTCATCGAAAAACACGACGACCTCATGCTGAAAGCCTTCGGCCTCTGGCCCTTCGGCAACCTCGGCGGCAACCCGCAATAGCGGTCTCGAAGACCAGAGCGGCGACGGAGGCGAATCGGTGACTTGCATCACTGTATCCGCAATCCTAGTGGTGCACAGTGTGGTGAGCCTTCCGATTTGATCGCGGGGGTGTGCCCAACATGACGAATCTTTGGCGGGATACGCGATACGCAGCGCGGATGGTGGCGAAAATGCCAGGACTTTCGGCAATGTGACTTTCCTTAGGCCGTCCACATGCCTCCGTTCCCGGCGTATAATCGGAAGCGTATCCGAGGAGCATCAATCGAATCCAATCACCCCGGGATGCAAGGAGCGAAAAATGACCGAAACTTCCGGACAAGGAGCCGCTCGACAGATGACCCACACGTTGCCGCCTCTTCCGTACTCGTTCGACGCACTCGAGCCCTACATTGACGCCAAAACGATGGAAATCCATCACGACAAGCATCACGGCGCTTACGTCACCAACCTGAACAAAGCTCTCGAAGGCCAGGCCGACCTTCAGAAGC
>DATGHM010000143.1:0-43080 GCA_035307985.1 Candidatus Acidiferrales bacterium | reverse complement strand
GCCGTATAATCACGCGCAAATTCCATGAATCAATCCAGCGCGCGTCCGGAACGACGATCCATTCGCATGAAGGGCTTCGATTATTCGTTGCCCGGAGCGTATTTCGTCACGATCTGTGCCCATCGCCAGAAATGTTTATTTGGCGACGTTGTCCTAGGTGAAATGAAGCTGAATCAGATTGGGGTTGTCGTGAACGAATGCTGGCTGGATATTCCCCGCCACTTTCCGAATGTCGAATTGAACGCGCACGTCGTCATGCCAAATCATTTGCACGAATTGGTCGCCATTCACGAAACGATTCGAGCCAAGCAAGGCGCCGCCCCCGAAGCGCGGGCGCAGCATGCTGCGCCCCTGCCGCGCCAAGTGCTCGTCGCTGGATCGCTGCCGGCGATCATCCGTTCGTTCAAGGCCGCCTCGACGAAGTGTGTCCGGGAGGTTCTGCGAGAAGCAGCGTTCGACCTATGGCAACGGAATTACTATGACGGCGTCCTGCGAAACGCGAGAGAGCTCAAAAATGCGCGGCGATACATTGCCGAGAATCCGTCACGATGGCACCGGGACAAGGAAAATCCCCGATGCGAAGATTGGCTGCTGGGCTGATCCTTCCTGCGACACCGCCTGCGGTTTTTGCCGGTAGGGGCGCAGCATGCTGCGCCCCTGCGGGAACAGTGACGACCGACGACGAGACAGTTGGGAGACAAGCCATTCTGCGACCGCGAACAACGTGGACTGGCGCGGGTTGGCATTGTCGGACAACAACGCGCGATACAGGCTAAAGGCCGGGCGCAGCATGCTGCGCCCCTACCGGGAACAGCCAGGACCGCCGACGAGGCAGTCAAAGGAGGATACCCGCGCGTCCCTGCCGGGAACAGTGACGACCGACGACGAGACAGTTGGGGGACAAGCCGTGCGGCGACCGCGAACAACGTGGACTGGCGCGGGTTGGCGTTGTCGGACAACAACACGCGATACAGGCTAAAGGCCGGGCGCAGCATGCTGCGCCCCTACCGGGAACAGCCAGGACCGCCGGCGAGGGGTTAAAACCCCGCCCTCCTGAAGACTTGGCGTTTTTCAGCAGCCTAAAATCATGTCCTGACACGGGGACCGACAACCGAACCCACGGACCCACCCTATCGCAGTCAGGTTGTTCGAGGGCCGCTCCCGCCGAGATTAGTTACCATAATAATACTTGCCTCCGCAGAGTCGAGAAGCGCAGAATGCGGGGCGCTGGCCGGTCGAAAACGCCCGACAAAGGCGAAGAACAGGCGAACAAATTATTGCAGCAATGACATCAAGAAGCTTGATATCAGGTGCCGATTGAACGGGCGCAAGGGGCCCGATCCAGGGACGGGTAGACGTGCGGTACACCTTCGCGCGAAGGGCAACCCCCCACCTCTGGAGAGGTGAGCTACATACTCAACAATGCGCGAATGGAGCTGGGCGAAAACGTCGGGCGAGTGGGTGGACGGGAAGGACGCCGAACAGAGGTTAAGGCACGGAAAACCCTCACCTTTGAAGTGAGGTGCATCGCCAACAATCTGCAAATGGGCGTGGCGAAGAGCGGGCGGCGGGAGGCGTCGGAAAACCATGGCGACTGAATCTAAGCGGTCGAATGGAACGCGGCGATTGGGTGGGCCCAAGCGAAGGGCGACACAGAAAGAAAAGACTTTACGGGCGTTCGGGGCGTATCTGGAGCTGCTGGACACGGCGGCGTGGCTGAAGAGCTGGATGCAGGGGCCGCTGGCGTCGTGCGATCTGACGATGCAGGGATTCCGTTTGCTGATGCTGCTCTATCGCGACGGAGCGACGCCGATGATGGAGGCGGCAAAGCAGATGCGATTCGCGCGGCAGAACCTGGAGTACGTGGCGCGGCGGCTGGAGAAGCGCGGATGGGTGCGCCGGGAGAACTTGAACATGCCGGCGGGGAGACAGAGAACGCTGGCGGAGCACAACGTGAGGCGCGTGGGACGGAAGCCGGCGCGGCGAATGGGAATCGTCGAGCTGACGCCGCTGGGCGAGAAGTTTGTCGCGCAGGTGTTTCCGCGCCAGGCGAAGGTGGCGAAGGCGTTGATGCGGGCGCTCGACGGGCGAGAGCAGGAGACGCTGGGCGAAATATGCCGGAAACTGAGGGCGGGACACATCATCAAGTTCATGTCGGAAATCACGCACCCGGATGCATGGGACGAGGATGCAAAGGTGCAGAGCGGCGACGAAGAGGAGAAACAAAAGCTATCCCAATTGCTGAAAAGACGAATGCCCGCGCCGGTGGACCCGAAAGAGGCGTTGGTACGCTCGCTCAAGGCGGGCGACCGCGAGCGGCTCGCCGCGATCGCCGAAACCATGAGGAGCCGCGATATCTTGCGGTACGCGCGAAACGTCCACTGGAACAAGCCGCCCGATACAGAGCGCGATTCGAGGATGGCGGTCAATATATTGATGCGCCTGGGAAGCGAGCGCGACAGGAAGCTACTGGAGCAGATGACGCGGGCGATGCAGCCTCCGGAGATCATCGAGTTCCTGCAGGGGATCAATGGAGCAGTAACGAATGGCTAGCCGCGAGCTTGCCTGCAGCCACGCAGGTGGCGAGAAAACACGAGCCGAAGAGCAGACAGCGGAGCTGACCTCGGGCGGGGCATGCTGCGTCCCCAGCCGGCCTTCACCTCAACTAAGGCGGAAGAGGCGGGCGGCGTTGGCGCCGAGGATGGCGGCGCGGTCGGAGTCGGAGATGGGAAGCGCGCGGATCGACTCAAACATCGACGGGATGCTGCCGATCTGATGCGGGTAGTCGCTGCCGGCGAGGATGTGGCCGGCGCCCGCGAATTGGATGGCGAGTTGGAGCGCGTGCGGGTCGAAGTTCACCGTGTCGTAATAAAACTGCTTCAAGTAATCGCTGGGCGGGCGGTTGATATTCGCGCGACATTCGCCAAAGGCGTGAAAGCCGCGGTCGAGGCGCTCGGCGAGATACGGAATCGCGCCGCCCAGATGGCTGAGCACCCAGCGAATCCGCGGAAATTTTTCCGGGACGCCGGCGAAGACGAGCTTTGCGGCGGCGAGCGTCGTGTCCATCAGAAAACCGACGAGGGGCATAAGCCAGAAGTCGGTCATGGCCTCGACGCCGACGGGCGCGGTGGGATGGATGTGGAGAATGGCGTCGAGTGAATTGGCGGCCTCGTAGAGCGGCCAGTAGCACTGGTCGGCGAGAGCGACGCCGTTGATATTGCTGAAGAGCATCGCGCCGCGCATTTGGAGCTGCGTGCAGGCGCGCTCGAGTTCGCGGACGGAGGCGGCGGGATCGTTGAGGGGTAGCGTGGCGTAGGCGAGGAAGCGGCCGCGATGGTCGGCGACCACGCGGGCGAAGGCGTCGTTGACCAGGCTGGCGAGACGCGCGGCATTGGCGGGCGATTCGACGTGCGTGCCGGGCGTGGTGAGCGAGATGACTTGCGTATCGACGCCGACTTGGGCGAGGACGCCGGCGCGATAGTCGATGTCGCGATGGCCGCGGACGGCGACGTTGTAATCGCCGGGATAGTGGAGGAGCGGGTTGCCGTCGGCGTCGATGGTGATGCGCACGTTGCTGGGGCCGGATTGAAGTGCGGCGATATACGAAGGGGGATAGTAGTGGTTGTGGACGTCGATCATGGGCACGATTTCTCCTATGGCGCAGCCGCGGCGCCGGAAATGATAAACCGGCACGCCGGCAAATGGCGAGTGCGACGGTCATAAAACCAACCACGGAGCACACAGAGAGCAAAGCTATGCGACGCGCTTGACGGCGGAGGGCGGCGGGCGTAGTGTCGCGAGCAAATTCCTGCACCAACTTTGCACGTCAAGGAGGCGGCGGATGGTCGCTCTAGGCGCTCTATGGATTCCGATCGTTCTGTCGGCTGTGATCGTGTTTGTGGCCAGCTCGATCCTGCACATGGTTCTGCCGTATCACCGCAGCGATTACAAACCGCTGCCGGACGAAGAGAAGGTGATGGCGGCGCTGCGCGGAGCGGGCCTGAAGCGCGGGCTCTACGTCTTCCCTTTTTGCATGCCCAAGGACATGAAGTCGCCGGCGGCGATCGAGAAATACAAGCAGGGGCCGGTGGGGATGATGACGATCCTTCCGAGCGGGCCGCCGGTGTTGCCAAAGTTTCTGGGAATGTGGTTCGTGTATTGCGTGATTATCAGCTTCTTCGTCGCCCTGATCGGACACAGCAGTGTTCGATTCGGTGCCGGGTACCACCACGTGTTTCATGTTGTCGGTCTTAGCGCGTTCCTCGCCTACGGTCTCGCAAATCTGGCTAATGGCATCTGGCGCGGGCAGCCGTGGAGCATGGTGATCAAGGAAACGGTCGACGGGCTAATCTATGCGCTGCTGACCGCGGGAACGTTCGGATGGCTCTGGCCGCGCTAGCCGTAGCCCCGCCGACATGGAGAGGACGGCCGGGCGACGGCGGGGGTAGAATAGAGCGCGAGCGGTGAGACCTGATATGGCAAACGAGAAAAGTCAATTCGCGACGGTGGAACAAGCGATCGAGGAAGTCCGGGAGGGTCGGATGGTCGTCCTGGTGGACGACGAAGATCGCGAAAATGAAGGCGACCTGGCGATGGCTGCGGAGAAAATCACGCCGGAAGCCATCAATTTCATGACCAAGTTCGGGCGCGGGCTGATTTGCATGGCGATGACCGAAGCGCGTTGCGATGCTCTCGACCTGAAGCCGATTTCCCCACGAAATACATCCCTCTTCGGGACTCCGTTCTGCGAGCCGATTGACGCGCGGCGCGGCACGACGACCGGCATCAGCGCGGCCGATCGCGCGACGACGATTCTCGCAGCGACCGATCCGGACACGCGGCCGGAGGACCTGGCGCGACCGGGTCACGTCCACACTCTGCGGGCTCGAAGCGGCGGCGTGCTGGTGCGTGCGGGGCAAACGGAAGCCTGCGTCGATCTGGCGCGGCTGGCGGGGCTCGACCCTTCGGGCGTGATCTGCGAAATCATGAACGAGGACGGGACCATGGCGCGCGTCCCGCAATTGAAAGAGTTCTGCGGGGAGCACGGGCTGAAGCTGCTGACCGTCGCCGACCTGATTCGCTACCGGATGCAGCACGAGCGATACGTCAGACGGATCGCGGAGACGATCCTGCCGACGAAGCATGGCGACTTTCGCATGATTGCGTACGCGAGCGACGTCGACAACGAGCTGCATGTGGCGCTCGTGCGCGGCGACCTCGGGACAGGATCGGGAGAAGCGCGCGCGCAGAACGATGCACCGTTGGTGCGATTGCACTCGCACTGCCTGACCGGAGACGTGTTTGGCTCGGCGGCGTGCGATTGCCGCGACGCGATCGAGCAGTCGCTGGGAGCAATCGCGAAGGAAGGCCGCGGCGTCTTCGTCTATTTGCACCACACCGGGCGCGGATTTCAGATCGAGCGGCGCGCCGAAGAAGGAGAAACGCTGGCGCACATTCGATACCACGCACGAGGCGAGGCGGAACAGGACCTGGGAACGCAACGCAAAGTGCAGCGCGAGAGCGGAATCGGAGCGCAAATCCTGATCGATTTGGGGCTGCGGCGGATTCGCGTCCTCACGAATCATCCGCGAAAAGTTGTGGCGCTCGAAGGATATGGCTTGGAAATTACGCAGCAGGTACCGTTGAAGGCCGGAGCGGCGAGTAGCGGTCACCAGAAATTGTGATTCCAGCGGCAAACCCGTCGGAACCACAGATGAACACAGATCAACACAGATAAAGGCCTGAATACATCCTACAAAAATCGAAACGCAGAACTCGGTCTCATAAATTGGGTCAATCGTCCCTCCGGGATTTGGAATTTCCGCTTTATGGTTCACCCGGCGCTCCGCCGTGCCCGCCTGTCGGCTAGCAGGCTGCGCTGGGCTAAGTACAATCGCCGCTCCGCGGCTGTGGAGCGCCAGCAATCGTGAAGGGGGTCGCGATGAAGATGAGGAAACTAGGGCGAAGCGGGCCGGCGGTGTCGGCGATCGGGCTCGGGTGCATGGGGATGTCGGAGTTTTATGGACAAGGCGACGATCAGGAATCAATCGCGACGATTCACCGGGCGCTGGAGCTGGGAATCAATTTCCTGGATACGGCGGACGTCTACGGGCCATTCAAGAACGAAGAGCTCGTGGGAAAGGCGATCAAGGGAAAGCGCGACAAGATCCTGCTGGCGACGAAATTCGGGATTGTGCGCGATCCCAGCCAGCCGAACGTGCGCAGCGTCAGCGGAAAGCCGGATTACGTGCGCAAGAGCTGCGAGGCGAGCTTGCGGCGGCTGGGCGTCGATCACATTGATCTTTATTACCAGCACCGGGTGGACCCGAACACCCCGATCGAAGAGACGGTGGGTGCGATGGCGCAACTGGTGAAGGAAGGCAAGCTGCGCTACATCGGGCTGTCGGAGGCGGCGCCGGAGACACTCCGGCGAGCGTCGAAGGTGCATCCGATTACGGCGCTGCAAAGCGAATACTCGCTGTGGACGCGCGAGCCGGAGGACGCTGTGCTGCCCACATGCCGCGAGTTGGGGATTGGTTTCGTCGCGTACAGCCCGCTGGGCCGAGGTTTTCTGACCGGCCGGTTCAGGAAATTCGAGGATTTTCCCGCCGATGATTACCGGCGCAGTTCCCCGCGGTTTCAGGACGAGAATTTCCAGAAGAATCTCGATCTCGTGCGTCGCGTGGAAGAAATCGCGCGCGAGAAGAAATGCAATTCGTCGCAGTTGGCGCTTGCGTGGGTGCTGGCGCAGGGCGAGGACATTGTCCCGATTCCGGGGACGAAGCACAGCAAGTATCTCGAAGAAAATGTCGCAGCGGTGGGCTTGAAGCTCAGCGGCGACGATCTGCGGCGGTTGGATGAAGTGTTTCCGCAGGGCGCGGCGGCCGGCCTGCGTTATCCCGAGCACATGATGAAGATGGTCGGAAGGTGATTCGCGGGTCTGATTCGAGTAAGAGGTTGGGTCGCGGCCTGTCTTAGCGC
The DNA here is from genome assembly GCA_035307985.1 of Candidatus Acidiferrales bacterium. Lineage (GTDB taxonomy): Bacteria > Acidobacteriota > Terriglobia > Acidiferrales > UBA7541 > Palsa-295. The sequence continues at coordinate 36,099 of DATGHM010000143.1, read as the reverse complement.
TCCGAAATGCGGCTCGCGAACCGGCAAAGAACGCGAGAGACGGCAGCACACTCAGGAAACCACCGGGCCAGAAGCCCTTCGATTCCGCTCACAGCAATTCTGCGCACAACATCTCCCAGAAACGGCTCGAGACGAACCTAAAGGCGAGGTTCGTCGTGGCTACCAACTCGTTTTTTCGCCGGAGCGGCGACGGTGACGTAGGGGCGGAGCTTGTCGAGGCGGGATTTCGAAATGCGGTGGATGGCGAGGAGGTCGTCGACACGCTGGAAGGGGCCGCTCTTCTCGCGGAATCGGACGATGGCTTTGGCCGTGACGGGGCCGATGCCTGGAAGCTGCTCGAGCTGTTCGGCGGTGGCCGTGTTGAGGTCGAGTGGTTTGGCAGGCGGCTTTTTCTTCTGGCCCACGGGGAAAGCGGCGAACGCAAACGATAGGACGGCAGCCAGGGCGAGCGCGACGAGCTCCTGTACCTTCCGGCGGCGGAGATTCGATACCCTCTTCATCGAGGAACGCGATGAGCGGGATGAGAGATGGCTACGGCGAGCACGACGGCAAGGATCAGAACGAGCGCAGCCACGATCGCAATTTCGATGCGTTTGAGTTTCTTTGATCCAGGGCTTCGGAGCGCGCCGACGAAATCTTTTTCGAAGTTTGCACCGGCGACCAGGGGAAGAGCGGCCATGATCCCGGAGCCGATCACCAGGACCAGCAGAGTTCGCGATGGCACGCTGGATTTGCCGGTCACGATGCGCGCGGTGATGTAGAACATCGAAGACAAATAGAAGAGGATGAGGTCGACGGCGTAGAGGAAGCGGTAGTGCGCGAGCAGCCAGCCGCGAAGGCTGCGCGGCGGTCGCGGCGCGGCGTGGGCCGGAGGCGCGACGTGAGCGCTGGATGATGAGTTTCCTTCCACTCTTTGTTCTTCGAGCATCGGGCGTCTCTGGGCGGGAGTGAGACCCGCCGCTGCGAAGATCTGATCCTCTACGATGCGGCCAGTTGGATGGGCTGGCCGTGGGCGTCGAAAACCTCGAGATGGCCGAAGAGCGCGGCTTGCTCGAGAACCTGTTCGCGGTCGCCGACGACAACAATCTGCGAATTGGCCGAATCGAAATGGCGGCGCGCGGCGGCGAGAACGTCGTCGGCCGTGAGCGCGCGAATCTTTTCGCGATACGTTTCGAGATAATCCTCGGGCAGGCGGTCGAGATACTGCGTCGAAAGCTGCGTGAGCATGCCGTCCTGCGTGGCGATGCCAAGGGAAAAGACTCCCGTCAGATAGTTGCGGGCGCTTTCGAGTTCTTCCGCGGTGACGGGAAGCGCGCGCATGCGATCCATCTCGTAGAAAATCTCCGTGAGCGTAGCAGCGACCACCTCGTTGCGCACGGCGGCGTGCACGCTGAAATAGCCATGCTGGCGCAGAGGATTCAGGCCGCTGCGCGGGCTGTAGGTGTAGCCCTTCTGCTCGCGAATGTTGGCGACGAGGCGCGAATGAAAAGCGCCGCCGTAGATCGCGTTCGCCAGCACGGTGCGGTACCAGTCGCGGTCGTGGCGCGTGACGCCGAGGTTGCCGGCGAGCAATTGCGCCTGCACGGCGCCGGGAAGATGCACGAGATAAACGCGGCGTCCCGCGTGCGGAGGAGGCGAGGGAACGAATTGTGGCTCAGGCTGCGGCGCGCTCCATTCGCCGAAAGTCTTTTCGATCTGTTCCATCATCGCGGCGCTCGCAAAATCGCCGACGGCAATGAGTAAGGCGTTCGCGGGCGCGTAATGGCGGCGATAGAAATCCTCGAGCTGCTCGCGGCGATACGCAGCAACCTGTTCCTCGGTGGGGGTGATAATGGCGTAGGGATGTTCGCCGAACAGGACGCGGCGAAAACGGTCACTGGCGAGAAAGCCGGGAGTGGTTCGCTCGATTTTCAGCTCTTCGAGTTTCTGGCGGCGCTCGCGCTCGAATTCGTTTTCGGGAAACGAGGCGTTGCGAGCGAGATCGGCGAGAAGATCGAGCAGCCCGGCGGAAAATTCGGAGAGGCCGGCGATGGAAATGGCGCTCGAATCGGCGCCGGCCTGAGTGCCGAGATCGCCGCCCATGCGGCGCAAATCCTCCTCGATCTGGCGGCTTGTGCGCGAGGCGGTTCCCGTGCGAACCACGCTGGCCGTGATCTCGGCAAGGCCGGGCGACGTGTGCGCGACAGCGGCGTTGCCGCTGCGGAAGAAAAGCTCCACGGAAATTTTCGGGAACGTGTGCGATTCGGCCAGCACCACCTCGAGGCCATTCGCGAGAGTGCGAACTGTGCGTTTGGGCCACGCGACGGAGCGTTCGGGGGAAAGAGGCGGGGCGGCGGAGCGATTCGAGTTGACCGCGGCGGAAGTGCTCATCGAGCGCCTCCCGTCTGCGCCGGCTTGTCGATCGGGCGCCGGATGACGATTGCGCGATTGCCGGGAACGAGAATTTTCTGCGCGAGCGATTGCACGTCGGCGGGCGTGACGCCGAGAAAGTCGTCGAGTATCGTGTTCACGCGGTCGGGATCGCCGTCGAACAGCGTGAACGACGCGAGATAGTGCATCAGGCCGAATCGCGGCATGTAGGAACCCATTCCTCCTTCGAGCATGGAATAGTAATCGGCGCGAATCTTCACTTTGACCGGATCGACTTCCTCCAGCTTCGTTCCCTGCAGGGCAAGTTCGATGATAACGCCGTCGAAGGCGCCAATGGCCTCGTCCGCGGAATATTCCGGCTTGGGGAAAATGCGCGTGACCATCTGCGTGGGGCCGTTCGTCTCGAGAAGATCGGCGCCGCCGCCGGCTTCGACGGCAATCTGCTTCTCGAGGACGAGGCGACGGTGCACGCGGCCGGCCCGTCCGCCGTGGAGGATGCGGTCGAGAACACCGGCGGTGTACCAATCTTTCGTGCCGCGTGGCGGCATGGTGTAGCCGATGGCAATCGCAGCGAGCGGGCCAAACGGCTCGGGAACTTCGCCGCGGCGCTCTTCGATTTGCGACGGCTCGGAAATATCGGCACGAGGCGGTGCCGGGCCGCGGGGAATCGGGGCGAAGTAGCGTTCCGCGAACGCGAAGGCCTCACTCGGATCGAGATCGCCGACCATCAAAAGGACCGCGTTGTTGGGCGCGTAATAGGTGCGAAAAAACGTGCGGACATCTTCAAGCGTGGCAGCGTCGAGGTCGGCGAAATCGCCGTAGAAATTGTGGGCGTTCGGCCAGTTGCGGAACGCGACAGGCGGCAAATCGAGCCAGGGAAAACCGCCGTAGGGCTGGTTCATCACGTTGACGCGAACTTCTTCTTTGACCACATCGCGCTGGTTCCGGAGATTCTCCTCGTCGACCTTCAGCGCGCGCATGCGGTCGGCTTCAAGCCAGAGCACGCGTTCGAGAGCGTTTGAAGGAACGGCTTCAAAATAATTCGTGATGTCGTAATTCGTAGTGCCGTTGAGCAGGCCGCCGGAGGAATTGATCAAGCGAATGTGTTCCATCTTACCGGCGTTTTCGGACCCCTGAAACATCATGTGCTCGAAAAGGTGGGCGAAGCCGCTGCGGCCGCGCGGTTCGAGTCGAAAACCGATCTGATAATAAACGCCGACCGTGACGAACGGCGCGGAATGGTCCGGCGAGGCGACGACACGCAGGCCGTTCGTCAGGGTCGTGTGTTCAACGGGGATGTGGAGCTGCTTCAACGTGACCTCCGATTCGCGATGTCCGAAATACGTGGAACATTGTGACGAAAAACGGGCGGCTTGGAAACCCACCCGATACCAGTGTAACGCCTCCGCAGCATGCTACGGCCAACGCCGGTCGAAAACCCAAAGCGCCCGTTAGAAAAGAAAGATGGCCGACAATTTCCCCGCATAGCGGTCTGCCCTGCGGCTCGGAGACGCGCGGCAATCAACGGCCCGATGGCCGCAGGGCGCGGCGGACGTTCGCGATGGCTGCGGCGGAATCCTTGGCCAGCACGCGGCTCGAAAGAAGGGCGAGCGCGGCATAGGCGATTTGGAACTCGCGCGGATAGCGGCGAAGAGCCTTCGCGTGCGCGGCGACGATGGCGTAATCCTTGCGCGCGAGAGGGCCGGTCCAGGCCGGGCGCGGGCCGACGCGCTCGAAATTATCGAGCATCTGGCGCATGAGGGGCAACAGAGCCTGCCGTGCGTGACGGCGCGTGAAGCCGAGCTTCACGAGAATTTGCGTGGCGGCTTCGATGAGAGCGAGGCCGTGTCCGGCGACGAGAGTGCCCGCGGCATGATAGGCGGCCTTCTCGTTCGTGGGGAGAGTTATCGGCGCGCCGCCCAGCTGGCGAGCGATGCACGCGGCAGCACGGCGAGCAGCCGGCGCTCCTTCGATCGCGAAAATCACGTTCTTCAGTTTCGGCACTTCCCTCCCGGTAAAGGTTTGCATCGGGTGGAGCGAACCTGTTGCAGCGCCACAGCGCGCGACCGGCGCGAGAACGCTGCTGTCGAGGGCGCCGCTGGTGTGGAGAACGATCTTACCTTTGAGATCCTTTGTTGCGACACACGCGAGCGCCCTGGCGACTTGGGGGAGCGCTGTGTCCGGCGTGGTGAGCAGGATTACGTCCGCAGCGAGGACGTCGCGAGTCAAATGTCCGTAAGGCGTACCCGCGCCGATCCAGCGGACGGCTGCGCGCGCGCGCGTGTGAGAGCGCGAGACCACCACTTCGATGCGCCAGCCGAGGCGATACAGGCATTTGCCGAGCGTCCTGCCGACGCGGCCGGGGCCGACGATGGAGATCGATCGAGTCATTTTCGACATGCCAAACGGGCGGACCTGAGACTCGCTCCTACAACCCCAAGTTCCGGCGGCCAGCAGCCGGGTGAACGTTGGCTGAAAACAGCGAGCGAGACGCGTGATAGCATAGCCCGATTCCTGATGCTTGGAGGAAATCGAGTTTGCATATTTTCTTGGCGGCTCTGCTCGGGCTGATTGCGTTTCTCTGGGCCTTGCAGGTCATTGAGATTGCGCGAGGCATTCCATCGCTGCCGCATTTGAAGGACGTGGCTCCGGCTGAAGGACCCATTCTCCCCAAAATTTCCGTCCTCGTGGCGGCGCGCGATGAAGAAAAAAAACTGCCCGAAGCGCTCGCGTCGTTTCTCGCGCTCGACTACCCGAATTATGAAGTCGTTGCGGTGAACGACCGCTCGCAGGACGGCACGCAGAACATTCTGGACGCGGCGCAGCGCGCGAACCCGATCCTCAAAACAGTGCGCATCGAGACGCTTCCCGACGGGTGGCTCGGCAAACCGCACGCGCTGCAGCAGGCGTATCGCCGGTCGAGCGGCGAATGGCTGGTGTTTACGGACGCGGACGTCTATTTCGCGCCCGACGTGCTGCGGCGCGCCATCGCATTGAACCTCGGGAAAAACTGGGACCATTTGACACTGCTGGGTCGCGCGGAAATGTTCCGCTTTTTCGAAAAGATCGCGATGACGTTTTTCGGATTCAGTTTTGTGATCGGCACGAAACCCTGGCGGGCGCACGATCCGAAGTCGCGCGGCTACATGGGCGTCGGCGCGTTCCAGATGGTGCGGCGGAGCAGCTACGAACAAATGGGAACGCACGAGCGTCTGCGCATGGAAGTGATCGACGACATGAAGCTTGGAAAGTTGATGAAAGAGGCGGGATTTGCGTCGGGCGCGGCGCGAGCGGGCGAATCGGTGAGCGTGCACTGGCACGACGGCGTTCGCAACATCGTGCGCGGAACGACGAAGAACTTCTTTGCGACTTCCGGATTTAGCGTGGTGCGCACGCTCTCGCGAATGTTTGGCCTGCTGCTGCTATGCGTTTTCCCCGTTTGCGCGCTGCCCTTCGCGCGGGGGTGGGCGCTGGCGTTTTGTTTGATTGCGGTGGCGTTGCCGATGATTACCCATGGCGAAGCTGCCAAAGAATTCGGCGCGAGCCGGCTTTGGGGACTGTCGCTGCCGATCGGCGCACTGATTTTTGTGTGGATGCTGGGACGGTCGATGGTGGTGACGCTGTGGCAGGGCGGGATCGAGTGGCGCGGAACGTTCTATCGGCTGAAAGATCTGAAAAGCGGGATCGTGTGAGCGCCGGATTAGCAAACGGCGCGGCGCAACGCGACGCCAGCTTGCGGGCGACCGCGGCTCTGGCGCTGGCAGGGTGCCTGTGGGGCACGGGATTCCTCTTCGGCAAAATCGATTTCCGCGAGATGACCGTCTCGGAGAACGCCACCTTCCGCTTTCTCTTTGGCTGCATTCCTTTGATCCCTTTTGCGCTGAGAAAAAGCACTCTTCTTCGCGAAAGAAATGCGCGCGATCTCTGGCTGTTCGCGGCGGCGACGGTGATCGGCTTTCCGGTGCAGTTTCTCATTCAGTTCAAGGGATTGGAATTGACCACGGTATCGCACGCATCCTTAATTGTCGGCACCCTGCCCATCTTGATAGCGATCACATCCGTCGTGTTCCTGCACGAATATTTGAGGAGGCTCGAGTGGGGCGTTTTGTTGCTGTCGCCGATTGGGGCGGTGCTGATTGCGCTTTCCGGCAAAGACTCGGCTCGAGGGGCGGGACCGACGCTCGCGGGCGATGTGCTGGTAATGCTGTCGATGGTTGCGGCGGCGATCATGATTCTGCTGAGCAAGCATTTGCTTGAGAAGTACGACGCGCTCGAGATTACAGTGTGGATGATTCTGATCGGGACGGCGCTGTTGGTTGCGTGGTCGGAAGCGTTCCAGCCGCTGCGATTTCACTTTTCGCGGGAAGTGTGGGCCGCTTCCGCAGCTCAAGGTTTTCTGGCCACGGCCGGCGCCTATTTGTTCTGGAATTGGGGATTGGCGAGAGTGCCCGCGTCGCGAGCGGGAGTGTTTTTGAATCTGGAGCCGCTTGTCGGCTCTTGCCTCGGCGTCTTCGTCCTGCACGAGACGCTAGGCGCGATGGCGCTGCTGGGCGGGGCGATGATTCTTGGACCGGCGATCTACTTCAGCAGGAAAGGTGATCGGAGCAGCACCAGGGGAATAAACGAGGGGCGCTCAGCGGGCGTGGACTGAAACGAGAGCGATTACGAGCGGAATTGCCGCCGATGCGAGGATCAAACCGAGCAGCAGCCAGGCTGCGGGGCGGCCGAAATTGAGCGTATAGCCGATGCCGAAGCGTTTCTCGACCAGCACGGCCGGATCGTTTCGGTTGACGTAGAACATCCCGGCGCGCCAGCACTGGTCTGGCGTGCGGTCGCCGATGGGTCCCTCCGGCACAAGTTCAAGATCCCTTCCGGCTTTCGAAAGGTTTGCGCCGCCCTGACCCGTGCGTATCAAAATCACAAAAAGAACGAAGATGAACACGAACGTTCCCAACAAGAAGAGACCGATTCTCGGCTCTTGTTCAGGGTGCGATCGCAATACGCCGAGGCCATTGAAGATCAATGCGAAGAAATATTCCAGGGCCACCAGAATTCCTGCTTGCACCCGCCGGAAACGGGTTTCGGCCAACGCGCCCGGGCCGCTGGCTCGAACCTGACGCGTCCAGTGAAGTATGCCATATGAAAAGAGCTCGATCATCGCGCACAGGCAGAAGCCGATGAGCAGCGGGCCGTACACACCTGCCACGGAGCGCGTGGACCAGCCGTTCGGCTGGCCGTCAAGACCCCAATGTACGGGAAAGCGTTCGGGAATGCGCTGCCAGTTCGCGGCGAGATACAGCGCCGAGCCCACCAAGATCGCAAACGGTCCCGCCTGGAGAAATGCATGGGCAACCCCTCCCGCAGGCCGCGGAATGAGAGTCCCTTCCCGGCGAGCGCTCGGCGGGGAGGCGTAAGGCATCGTGTGTTTTCGCGCGCGCAGGAAAGCGTGCAGCACGCCGCCAGTTTGCCAGGCGACGCCGGCGAGCGGGACGAGAGGCTGCCGAGCGGCAACTCCGACAAAGGCGATGGCGAGACCCATCCCCGAGTGAATCCGCACCTCGACGCGGAATCTCCGGATGATACTCCGCGCGTCGCGGGTGTTGCGGAATGCGGGATCAACCGTGACGGCGAAGAAGATGTCGCGACGGGTGATTTCGGGCAGGAAATGGAAGAAAACGGCTATCAAGACGAGAGGCGCCGCGAAGGGTGCGATCAACGCCCACAGAACCGGATTGCCTGTGATTACCGCTGCTGGCGCTGTGGGCATGTGCGCGAACATGCTCAATCTCCTCTCGCCGAGGCCCAGGCCTTGACGTGGCGGGCATGAACCGCGAGTTGGCGCGCGATCGCGGTCGGCGAGACCCCTTCGGCGACGGCCTTGGCCAGAAGGCGCCTTAACTGCAAATCGAAGTTGCGCTGGTCGTTGCCCGCTGCACGTGCGGGATTGGAACGAGAGAGCACGCGAACGCCCCGGCCCCGGCGCAAGTCGAGCCAGCCCTCGGCGGCCAGGATGCGGTAGGCCTGAGCGACAGTATTGTGGTGGACGTTCAAATCGGTGGCTAGCTGGCGAACGGTCGGTAGCGAGCTTCCAGGAGGAAGGTCTCCAGCGACGAGGGAAGCGCGAATTTCGGAGGCAATCTGTTCGTAAGCAGGAACTCGCGAAGAGAGGTCGATCTGGATAAAGGGCGCTTGTTTCATTGTCTAGTGTATATGTACAATATACATCTATCGCGCCGCAAGAACAAGCAACATCGCATCCAGCGATGGCTGATGGCCTCACACGCCTCGTTCGGTGGGCATCCGCGATTGACTTCGATATGCGAGTTACCTAACCTTGCTTGTTTATTTTGCATCAGCCGCGGGCGAGTCTGAGACCCGCCCCTACGCTGGTCCCGGCATGCACTCGAGACGAGGAGAGAAATGGCTGATCTGAAGCTGCCGACGCGCAGCGAGGATTTTTCCGAGTGGTACAACCAAGTGGTGCTCCGCGCGGAGCTGGCCGATTACGCGCCGGTGCGCGGGTGCATGATCGTGCGTCCGTACGGATGGGCGCTGTGGGAGAACATCACGGCGGGACTGGACCGGAGGTTCAAGGAAACGGGGCACGTGAACGCGGCGTTTCCACTGCTGATTCCGCGAAGCTTCATCGAGAAGGAAAAATCGCACGTGGCGGGATTTTCGCCGGAGCTGGCGGTAGTGACGCACGGGGGCGGCGAAAAGCTGGAAGAGCCGCTGGTGATCCGTCCGACCTCGGAGACGATCGTCGGGCACGCCTACGCGAAATGGATCCAGTCCTACCGCGACTTGCCGGTGCTGATCAACCAGTGGAACAGCGTGGTGCGCTGGGAGCTGCGCACGAAGCTGTTCCTGCGCACGCTCGAGTTCTTCTGGCAGGAAGGGCACACGGCGCACGCCACGGCGGAAGAAGCAGAGGCCGAAACGCGGCAAATGCTCGACGTGTACACAGACTTTGCGGTGCGCGACGCCGCGATTCCTGTAATTCCGGGACGCAAGTCGGCGGCGGAACGTTTTGCGGGTGCCGACCAGACGTACTCGATCGAAGCAATGATGGGCGACGGGAAAGCGCTGCAGTCGGGAACGTCGCACAATCTGGGGCAGAACTTCGCGAAAGCCTTCGAGATCCGTTACCTCGACAAGACGGGCGTGCTGCAACACTGCTGGACCACGTCGTGGGGGCTTTCGACGCGATTCGTGGGCGCGATCATCATGGTGCACGGCGACGATCAGGGCCTGATTCTGCCGCCGAAGCTCGCGCCCTACCAGGCCGTAATCGTGCCGATCTACAAGAGCGACGAAGAGCGCGCGACCGTGCTTGAAACCGCGCAGCGTCTGCGCAAGGACCTTGTGAGCGCGGGCATTCGCGTGAAGATCGACGAGCGCGAAGGAACCACACCCGGATTCAAGTTCAACGATTGGGAGATGCGCGGCGTCCCGTTGCGAATCGAGCTGGGGCCGAAGGACGTGGCCAAAGGCTCGGTTGTGCTGGCGCGGCGAGACAAACCCGGCAAGGAAGGAAAGTCGTTCGTGCCGCAGCAGGGGATCGCGCTGGCGGCCGCGCACGCGCTGGACGAAATTCAGCAGGCGCTGTACCAGCGCGCGCTCGCGTTTCGCAGGGCAAACACCGCGGAGCCGGCCGATTATGCCGCGTTCAAGCAGGCAGTCGAGAAAGGGTTCGCGTATTCGTGGTGGTGCGGCTCCGGCGATTGCGAAGCGAAGATCAAGGACGAGACGAAGGCCACAATGCGGTGCATTCCGCTCGACCAGACGCTGGGTGGCGTGGTGCGAGAGGCGGACCCCGGAAAATGCGTTTACTGCGGAAACGATGCGGGTGAGCGGGCCATCTTCGCGCGGGCTTATTAGACGCCGTCCCTGCGAACCGAATTCGCGTTTACTCATCGCAAACAGGCGTCCGCCGGATGGCTTCCCGGCTCGCCACTGCCGTGCTACGGTTCAAAATACACGAACTAACGAGTTCTTTTGCAAGGGGTCAACGTTGAACCGGAAGGCACAGTCGGAACCAGAACGCGGCGGTTCGCGTTTCAAGGCCGTACTTACGCTGCTGATCGTCGCGGCGATGATTTTCGCCGCGGTGAAGATCGTTCCCGCCTACTTCGACAATTATCAATTCCAGGACTCGATGCAGAGCGAGGCGCGTTTCGCCCTTTCCTATCCGAAGAAGGATGCGGACCAGGTTCGCCAGGACCTCTGGCGCAAGGCGCAGGACCTTTCCATCCCCCTGGCGCGGGAGGAAGACATCAAGGTGTCCATGGATCAGACCAACGTGGACATTTCAGTGGATTATTCGATTCCGGTGGACTTGAAGGTTTATCAATTCAGTCTGCAATTTCATCCCCACGCGGACAACCATACCATCTAGAATAGGGTTCTGACGAATAAGGGCTGAGCGCAGGCAAACCCAGGCGGCCGGAAGAGCTCAGCGACAGCGCGACATCGCTTTCTCGTCAACTCGCACAGGCCGGTACCGCGTTCCAGTAGCTTCGCTCCAGCCGCGTGATTCCCGCGGTGTGATGCAAAGCGGGCGAGAACCGGGTTTTCGTTCGGGAACAAGGCGGGGCAGCGCGCGCGGAGAAAATATTGCGAATTCGAATCGCCCGAGGGTTCTGGACCTCCCGCATCGGCATAGGAATTCTGTGCGTGGTTCTGGTTGTGCTGCTCGCGGGGGCTTCCGTCCTGACGTATTACTACATCCGGTTTGGGCGCCTGGTGAAAGAGCGGCTCACCGGGCAGGTCTTTCAGAATACGTCCAGTGTGTATTCCGCTCCCGAACGAATCTATGCGGGCGAAAAACTCACCGAGCAGCAGCTCGAGAAATACCTGTTTGACGCCGGATACCAGAAGACCAGCCTCTCCGGATCGCCGGGCGAAATCGACGTCTCCGACAATTCCATCGACATCAAGCCTTCGCAAGACTCCTATTTCAACGGGACCAACGCGATTCGCGTGAGTTTTACCGGCCCGTACATTTCGCGCATCAGTGACCTTTCGACCGGGAGGGCCAGCGATTCCGCGGAGATCGAGCCGCAGCTCGTCACCAATCTCTTCGACAGCACCCGCCAGAAACGGCGCATCGTAGCGTTCGACGAGCTTCCGAAGAACCTGGTCAACGCGGTGCTGGCGGCGGAGGACAAACGGTTTTACCAGCACGGGGCGCTGGACCTCGTTCGCGTGTTCGGCGCGGCCTTTTACGACTTGAACCAGGGAAGAAAGGCGCAGGGCGCGAGCACGATCGACATGCAGGTGGCGCGTACGTTCTTTTTCACGACGCGCCGCATATGGAGCCGCAAGCTCAAGGAAGCGCTCATGGCGTTCGAAATCGACCAGCGCTTCTCGAAGCAGGAGATCTTCGAGCTTTATGCCGACGATGTTTATCTCGGCAACCGGGGTACCTTCTCGATTCGGGGATTCGGCGAGGCGGCAAAAGCGTACTTCGGGAAAGACGCGCGGGACCTGAATCTGGGCGAGTGCGCGTTTCTGGCCGGGATCATCCGCGCGCCGAACCGTTACTCCGCGGCGGAGCACCACCTCGACCGCGCCATCGACGCGAGGAATCGCGTGCTGAACGAGATGGCCGACGACGGCTTTGTCAGCCGCGCCGATGCAAACGAAGCCAAGGATGAAGAGCTGAAGTTCGTGTCGGCCGGGGCGGCGAGCGGCTCGGCGCCGTACTTCGTGGACATGGTGAAGGATCACCTTCTTTCGCGCCTGTCGCAGAGCGATCTGGAAGACGAGAGTTTTCGCATTTACACGACCCTCGATCCGCGGCTCCAGGAGGCTGCCTCGGAGGCGGTAACTCTGGAAATGAAGGACGTCGATAAGCTGCTCGCGCGGCGAGAAGCTATCTGGAAGAAGCGGGGCGAAACGGTGCCACAAGTGCAATGCGCGCTGGTCGCCATGGACCCGCAAACGGGAGAAATTCGGGCGCTCGTCGGCGGGCGCAACTATGGAGAGAGCCAGCTCAATCACGCGCTGGCGCGCCGCCAGCCGGGATCGGTGTTCAAACCGTTCGTATACGCGGCCGCATTCGACAACTCGGTGCAGGGCCTGCAGCCGATTGTCACGCCGGCAACGACGGTCGATGATGTGCCGACGACGTTCGACTTCGACGGAAAAGAGTACACGCCCAACAATTACCAGGAAGAGTTCTACGGCACGGTGACGGTGCACGACGCACTGATGCATTCGCTGAACGTGGCCACGGTGAAAGTGGCGGAAATGATCGGCTACCAGCGCGTGGTGGACCTGGCGCGCCAGATGGGGCTGGGGACGAATATCCAGGCGACGCCGGCGATGGCGCTTGGCGCGTATGAGATGACGCCGATCAACGTCGCCGCGGCCTATACGCCATTCGCCATGGATGGGACGCGGGCCGAGCCTCTTTTCATCCGCAGCGTGGTCACCTCCGACGGCAGAGTCGAAGAGCAGAATAATCCGCAAACGCGAGCGGTGCTTGATCCGCGAGTTGCGTTCCTGACCACCAGCATGATGGAAGACGTGATCAATCACGGCACCGGTTACACCGTGCGGTTGATGGGCTTCAACGCGCCGGCCGCCGGTAAGACGGGAACGTCGCACGACGGCTGGTTTGCCGGCTATACGTCGAATCTCATTTGCGTCGTGTGGGTCGGGTTTGACGATAACCGCGACCTGGGACTTTCGGGAAGCCAGTCGGCTGCTCCGGTGTGGGCCGATTTCATGAAGCGAGCGGTGCAACTGCCGGCGTACCACAACACGCAGACCTTCCAACCACCGCCCGGAATGATTCAGGAAGTTGTGGACCCTGAAACCGGTCAGCTGGCGACGCCGTTGTGCCCGAAACCCGTGAGCGAGTACTTCATTGCCGGCAGCCAGCCGACCGAGTATTGCCAGGAGCATGGCGGAATCGAAGCAGTTCAGGGCGGAGGAGGTTCCTGGCTCTCGCGCCTTTTCGGCAAGGGATCCAATAACCCACCGCCGCCGGCGACCGAAAACGGTCAGGCCACCGCCTCGAACAATCCTGCGCCGCGCGCGAAGGAAACGCCGGGAGGGAAGCCGGACGACCAGCAGCCGGACGGAAAGCCACAGCCGGAGAAGAAAAAAGGGTTGCTCGACAAGATTTTTGGTATCTTTGGGGGTAGCAAGAAGCCTCCGGACAAGCCAAAAGACCAGCCGTAGGCTCCGATGCAAAACTTGGCGCTCCGGGGGGCGAGCCCGGGAGAAGGAGCAGTCTTATGAGGTATTCGCTCCTGTTTGTTGTCTCTCTCGTTTTCCTTCTCGTTCCGGTCGCACGGGCGCAACAGACGCCCGTTGACACACCCGCAGTAAGTCCCGGCGCGAATTCCGGCGCCGATCAGGTCCCAACTCCGCAATTGACTCCGCGCGAAGCCGCCGAACTGCACGCCGATCTGTTTATGGCGCGCAAGGAGTACCCCGACGCGGTTCGCGCCTATCAGCGACTTCTGGCAACCGACCGCGGCAATGCGCAGGTGCTGAACAAAATGGGCGTCGCGTACCAGGAAATGCTCGATCTCGGCAGCGCGGAAAAGTATTACAAGAAGGCGATGAAGGCCGACAAGACGTTCGCGAGCGCGGTCAACAACGCGGGAACGGTGGAGTACGAGAAGAAACACTACGGCAAGGCCGTCAAGTATTACCAGAAGGCGCTGAAGATTCGCACGGATATGGCCACGATCTATACGAATCTCGGGTATGCCTACTTCGAAGAAAAGAAGTATCCGGATGCGGTCGTGTCGTTCCGCCAGGCCCTCCAAATCGACCCCACGGTCTTCGATGCGAGGGGGGAAGGCGGAGCGATCGTGCAGCAGCGCTCGACGACGGACCCCGGCCTGTTCTACTTCTTCGTGGCGAAATCTTATGCGTTGGCGGGCGACGCCGAGCACGCCGCTCATTTCCTGAAGCAGGCGCGTGACGACGGCTACAAGGAGTTCAGCTCCGCCTCCAAGGACCCGGCCTTCGCCAAGGTGATCAAGGACCCGCGCGTGCAAGCGGTCCTCACCATAGCCCCTTCATACGCCACCGACCAGCGCAAGACTGTCCCCGACTGAGGCGGATCGCCTTCGTCGAAAACTAGCTGGCGGCTTCGCGCGCTGCATCCTCCTCACAAGACGAGGTCCGCGAGGAAAGAACTACGCCGCCCCACCCCTTTATCTCATATAATACGCGTCGGAATGTTTCAGCAATCACGGCTCGGCGCGGCCTTGTGTGTGTGCGCTGCGCTCGTGCTTATCGGTGCAGGTAAGGCGCGGCCTGCCGAGCTTCCATCCCCGCCTTCATCCGCGACGGCGACGGCGAACTCTTCCACGGTGGTCGAACTGCGCATCGATTCGGAAATCGAGCCCGTGCTGGCGGAATATATCGTCAACGGAATCGACGAGGCCAATCGCGACCACACCGCGCTGATCCTGATCACGATCAATACGCCGGGCGGCCTTGACACGTCGATGCGGCAAATCATCGGGGCGATTCTGGAGTCGAAGGTGCCGGTGGTCACCTACGTCTATCCCACCGGCTCGCGTGCGGCATCGGCGGGATTCTTCATCCTGCTTTCGGCCGACGTAGACGCGATGTCTCCGGGCACCGATACGGGCGCGGCGTCGCCAGTCTTCGAGTTTTTCGGCCAGCCGGTGAAGATCGACGACACGATGCAGCGGAAGGTCCTGAACGAAGCCACGGCATACTTGCGCAGCTATGTTACCCAGCGTGGACGCAACGCGACCCTCGCCGCCACGGCTGTTACGGACGCGAAGGCGTTCACCGAAAAAGAAGCGCTCGACGGCAAATTGATCGACCTGATCGCTTCATCGCCCGAAGACTTGCTGGCCAAACTGAACGGGCGCACGATCACGCGCCTCGACGGCTCGACGGCGTCGCTCCCGCTCGCCAATCCCGTAATCGTTCAGACGGAAATGTCCACGCGCGAGAAATTTCTTTCGCGTATTGTGCAGCCCGACGTCTTCTTCGTTCTGCTGATTCTTGGCGTTTTGGGGCTGTACACGGAGTTCACGCATCCGGGGTTGTTTGCGCCGGGGGTGATCGGCGGAATCGCGCTGATTCTGGCGCTGTTTGCGATGCACATGCTGCCCGTGAACCTGACGGGGCTCGTGCTGATCGTTCTTGCGATTGCGCTGTTCGTGCTGGAGGCCAAATACCCGACTCACGGAATTCTCGGGATTGGAGGCGTGATCGCCATGGTCTTGGGCGCGCTGATGCTCGTGCGCTCGCCGATCACCGGCGGAGGAGTAAGCGGCTGGATCGCGCTGTCCGTGGCGATCCCGTTCGCTGCCATCGTCATTTTTCTCGCGCGGCTGGTGATGCGTTCGCGCGCCTGGAAAGTTTCAACCGGCAAGGAAGAACTCCTCGGCGAAGAGGGCGATGTCGTCGAGCCGGTGGGCCCGGCCGGCGGGACGGGAATGGTTTTCGTTCACGGAGAGCTTTGGCGAGCCGCAGCGCCGAACGGCGCGACGATCCCGAAGGGCTCGCGTGTCCGCGTGAAGAAGATCGAGGGATTGCTTTTGCACGTCGAGCCCGTGAAATCCTCGCAGTAAGCACTGCGCGCTCGAGCACGAAATGGAGGCGGATATGGGCGTGGCCCCGATCGCGTTGGCGATCATCGTTCTGATTTTCCTGATCTGGCTGTTCAACTGTATCTACATCCTGAAGGAATGGGAGCGCGGCGTCGTACTCCGGCTCGGGAGAATGATTCCCGAACCGAAGGGCGCGGGACTCCAATTGATTTTCTCGCCCATCGACAAGCTGATCCGAATCTCGCTGCGCATCGAAACGCTCGAGATTCAGCCGCAGGATGTGATTACACGCGATAACGTTTCGGTCAAGGTCAACGCGGTGTGCTATTTCCGGGTGGTGGATGCGAACCTCGCCGTGTCGCAGGTGGTGAATTATCTGTACGCTACTTCCCAGCTCGCCCAGACCAACCTGCGCAGCGTGCTCGGCCAGTTCCAGTTGGACGAAGTCCTTTCCGAGCGCGAAAAGGTAAACGCGAAGTTGCAGGTTATCCTTGACCAGGATACGGAGCCTTGGGGTATCAAGGTAACGAAGGTTGAGGTCAAGCAAGTCGATATTCCGGAGAATATGCAGCGCGCCATCGCCCGCCAGGCGGAAGCCGAGCGCGAGCGCCGCGCCAAGATCATTCACGCGGAGGGTGAGTTCCAGGCCTCGGCAAAGCTGGCCGAAGCGGCGTCGGCTCTGCAGAAAGAGCCCCTGTCGATCCAGTTGCGCTACTTGCAGACGCTGACGGAAATTGGCGTCGAGAAAAACACGACCGTCGTTTTTCCGCTGCCCATCGACATCATTACCCAGTGGATGAAGAACTCGGAAGCGAAGAAGTAGGAGCGAATGGGCGGAAACGGAAAGCGCGGCGGCGATCGGGTACTCGAAAGCCGGCATCTGGTTGCACTTTTTCTCGGCGTGGTGCTCCTCTGCGGAGTCTTCTTCACCCTCGGCTACGTGATGGGGCGCACGCAGTACGATTCTTCCGTACACGCGTCAGATGCGACGCCGTTCACGCCGGCAGTCTCCCCGAAGCCGTTTTCGAAATCGGCCGAAGCCGAGAAACCTCCTGCTCCGAATCCCGGAGAGTGGGATTTCTACTCGAAGAAGAATAATGACCATCTCGAACCCGCCCCCAAGGTTCCTGCAAGCCGCGTGGAACCTTCTTCACCGGCTGCCGAGTCGCCTCGCGCGGAAGAGAGGCGGGAAGAAGCCGCGCCGAAGTTGCCCGCTCATGTTCGCCCGCCAAGAATGCTCAAGAGCGCGATCGTCCTGCAGATCGCGGCGCTGCGGCATCAGGGCGACGCGCTGGCTCTGGCCGACGTCCTGCAGCGGAAGCGCTTCCCTTCCTTCGTGGTGACGCCGACGACGGACGCCTTCTACCGCGTGCAGGTCGGCCCCTATTCCAGCGAAGCCGCGGCAGAGACGGCGAAACGCGAACTCGACCACCAGGGCATCAAGGCGATCATCAAACGTTGAATGAACTTCCGCTGGTACACGCGGGCGCTGCTCGCACTCGGTAGCGGCGCCGCCCTCGCGCTCTCCTTTCCCAACTACAATCTTTGGCCGCTTCCCTGGATCGCGCTGACGCTTCTGCTTCTCGCTTCGTGCGGAGCGCGGCCGGCGGTCTCTCCGCTCTACGGCTTTCTCCACGGAGTCGTTTTTTATCCCGTCGCTTTGCCCTGGATCGCGGTGGTCATGGAGCAATACGGGAATATCGATCCGTGGACTTCCGCGGGCATTCTGGGACTGATGGCGATCGCCGGCGGAATCGTCTGCTGCCTTTTCTCGCTGGGAGTGGCGCTCGCGTCGAAGAAGAGCAACGCGCTGGCCTGCGCCCTTGCGCCTTTCTTGTGGGTGACGCTCGAATTCGCGCGCACCCATTTGCCCATCATCGGCTTTCCCTGGAACTTGACGGGCTATGCCGCCAGCGGAAATATCGCGCTGGTTCAATTGACGCCGATTACGGGAATCTATGGATTGAGCTTCGTGATTGCCGCGTACGGGTCCCTGCTCGCCTGCGCGATCCTGGCCGGACGTCAGCGCGTCTGGAAGGCGTTCCTTGTCGTGACCGCCGTGTTGGGCTTGATCGCTTTGACCGGAGGCTACTTCGTTCCGCGCGCCGCGCCCACTCACTACGCGCATCTCGTTCAGACGAATTTCCCGCAGTCGGAATCGTATCCGGCGAACTGGCTCCAGTTGCACGTCGGCGAAATGGATCAGCTCGAAAATATCAGCGTGGCCGCGATCCAGGCATCTCAACTTCCGAAGAGCCTCGACACTGCCCAGGCGCGCGACAGGCTGATTATCTGGCCTGAAGTGCCCGCGCCCTTCACGATGCAGGACCCCGCGTTCGTTCAACGCGCTTCGCGAATCGCGCGCGAGGCGAACAGCTATTTTCTGGTCGGCGTGGTCGATTGGAAGCTCGGTGGGAATCACACGTATTACCCGACGAACAGCGCCGTCCTGCTCGATCCCGTCGGCCGGCGCGTTTTTACCTACGACAAGAGGCATCTCGTACCGTTCGGCGAATATGTTCCGCTGCGCAATTGGCTCACGTTTGCGAAAAAGCTGACCGTGGGCATTGGCGACTTCACGCCCGGAACGAAATTCAGCGTCGGTCGGCTATCGGATGGAAAATTCGGCGTGTTCATCTGCTACGAAGCGATTTTCCCCGGCGAGGTGCGGCGTTTCACCAAAGACGGCGCGCAACTGCTCGTCAATATTTCGAACGACGGCTGGTTCGGCCGCTCTTCCGCTCCGCCGCAGCATTTGATGATGGCCCGCGTGCGCGCCGTCGAGAGCCGGCGCTGGCTGCTGCGCGATACAAACAATGGATACACGGTTTCCGTCGATCCCTACGGCCGCATCGTGGCGCGCATGCCCGCCGACGAACGCGGCGAACTCGACGCGCCCTACGCCTTCCGCAGCGATTTAACGCCCTACGTCCGCTTCGGCGACTGGTTCGCCTGGCTCTGCGTTCTCGTCTCAATCGCTCTCCTCGGAATCGCAACCGCGCGCCGAGAAGCGAAACCAAAGAATTGAAATGGGAATTCTGAAGATTCCCTGCGCCGTTTTGGGACAGATTTAGCTTTGAATGTAGCGCCGCGGCCTTCAGCGCGGCAGGTTTCGCTTTGGTGCGGAGGACAGCAAGGCAGCCGCAGATCGCCAATTCTCAGAGCAAAATTTGAAGCGCAGACGGAGGCCGCAAACAAGAAAAGAATTCCAATTCCTCAGTTAACCCCAGATCGAACCCAGCCTGGAAATCGAAGTGTCCGATCACAACTTCGCGATGACATCCAGCGCCAACGTCTTTTCCTTCTCCTTGATCTGTTCCAGCGGAAACCCGTACACCCGTAGGTCAAACGCGGAAGCTCCCTTCTTGAAAATCAGGCCCGTCCCAAAGCCCGGAGCGGTGGCGTAAATGGCATCATCACCCACGCCGCTCACAGGCGTCTTGGTAATGCCCTTTATGGGCGTCTTGGCCGTATTGAAGCGATCCACGGGAGTACGACTTCCCATCTGCGTGTAAATGCTCAGCACCACTCGCTTGCGGTCAATGCCCTTCTGGCCCGGCACTTCCCACCCGCAAATGGCAGGGCTGTTCGGCATAATCTTTTCACCCGTCCCGACCGAAACACCGAGTACCGCATTCACCTGCGCCTGCGTGAGCAGCGCGCACGCGTCCGTAGGAGGTGCAGGCGGTGTTGGCGGCGTATGGCGCGGCGCTGATCGCGCAGTGCCGGCGCAAAGAGCAAATGCAGTTCCCATGATTGCAGCAACGATCAATTTTGATCGCATGTTCTGAGCCTCCCAGGACAGGTTCCACACCCGCGGGTTTCGCGCATTATAGCCCCAAGAAAGACGGTTGGCGCCACGGGTTTCGTGTCGCGCGTTTCGGAATTTGCCAAATATCACAACGGCCCCGACGGCAACCGCCAAAGGGAAGAAAAGGATCCCAAGGGAAAGAAACCGTAGGTTTCGTTCCCTTGGAGCGAAAAACCAGCGCGAGCACTCCCAGCGATGACACCCCTGAGCGGGCAATCGAATGCTTTCCGAATTAAAATCTGTCGATCAAATCTGCTAAAATCGCCCCATGCCGACGACGCAGCACATTGAAGATCTGCAATCCCGCTACGCCGAGCTCAAGAAGCGCATCGAGCTTGTGCGGAGCTATCTTTGACGAGCCTTCCGCCCGCAAGCAACTCACCGCACTCGAAGAAAAAATAAACGCTCCCGATTTCTGGCAGGACCAGACCAAGGCGCAGGCCGTGATGCAGCAGCGCAAGCAGTTCGACGACCGCATCAACGCCGAAAAAGCGCTGGCGGGCCGCATGAGCGACATCGACACCTATTTCCAGATGGCGCAGGAAGAAGCCACCGACGCGCAGCGCAGTTCCCTTCTCGACGACATCGCCAAAGAGCTCGAAGCGGCGGATACCTACCTTTCCGACCTGGAGACGAAGACGCTGCTCGCCGGCGAAAGCGACCGCCTGAACGCCATCCTCACCATCAAGCCCGGCGCGGGCGGCACCGAATCACAAGATTGGGCGGAGATGCTGCTGCGGATGTACCTGCGTTGGGCGGAGAGCAAAGGTTTTCGCGCGAACGTTCTTGACTCGACGCCCGGCGAAGAAGCGGGCATCAAGTCCGCTACGGTGCAGATCGAGGGCGAGAACGCCTACGGGATGCTGTCCGGCGAAAACGGCGTGCACCGCCTGGTGCGGATTTCGCCGTTCGACCAGGCTGCGCGGCGCCACACTTCGTTCGCGTCCGTTTTCGCCGTGCCCGAAATCGACGACCAGATCGAAGTCGTGGTGAAGCCGGACGACATTCGCCTGGATACGTTTCGCGCGGGCGGACACGGCGGGCAGAACGTCAACAAAGTGGAAACGGCCGTGCGGATCACGCACATACCGACGGGGATTGTCGTGCAGTGTCAGGCCGAGCGCAGCCAGCACAAAAATCGCGAAATCGCGATGAAGCTGCTGAAGTCGCACTTGTATGAGGCTGAACTCGAAAAGCGGCAGGAGGAATTGCGCAAGCTCGACGCCTCAAAGCCGGAGATCAGCTTTGGCAGCCAGATTCGGTCGTACGTGCTGCAGCCCTATCAGATGGTGAAGGATCTGCGCACGAGGGTGGAGCGCGGCGACGTGCAAAAGGTCCTCGATGGCGACCTCGACCCCTTCATCCGCGCCTTCTTGCTCTACCGCCGCGACCTCGAAGCGCCGGGCGGCAATGGCGCAGCGCCCCGCAAGTGACGATCCGGCTAGGATCGTCATCCTGAGCCCGACGGTTTCAGGTCTTGCCGGATGAGGATCTCAACTGTCGTGAAGAGTGCGTCTTAAGGGCGGGTCCCACAGACGACGCCTAATCGATACAGCGTACGAGTAGAAAACGCCACAAGTACCCTGGAATCAGCGATATGAAAATTTCTAATCGATACAAAATCCGTTTTGTCGCGTTCGCCTCATTTTCGCCAAAATTGGCCCTCCCACCCAGCAAACGCCGTTCATCTGAGGACCCAAAAAACAGGCGGAGACCTTTTGGCTCACCTGTGCTATTTTTGTATCAGCAGTGGGATTGTCTGAACTCCATGCAGGGTTCATTTGGCGTGCGTTCCCTCCACTGATTTCAGCCGATTCGGAAGCGTGACGGGTTTATCGATCTGCGGAGGCGCGTGCGCTCAGCTATCGCGGCCGTGCTCGTGCAGCGGGAGAGAAACAGGTGAAGAATCTTTTTGTGGGTAACATGAGTTTCCAAACGACGGAGAGCGAGTTGCGCTCGCTCTTCGAGCCGTTCGGCCAAATCACGCGGGTCCATATCGCGATGGACCGCGAGACGGGCCGGGCGCGGGGTTTTGCATTCGTCGAGATGACGAACGACGACGAGGCGGCTAAGGCGATTGCCGGGCTGGACGGCAAGGAAGTCAACGGCCGGAACCTGAAAGTCAACGAAGCGCGGCCCAAGGGCGAAGGTGGTGCGCCTCGTGGCCCGCGCGGCTTCGGCGGAGATCGCGACAGCCGGAGCCCGAGCGGCGGCGGCGGCGCTGGTGGCCGGAAGGGCGGAGGCCGCAGCGGATATTCGCATGAAGATTACCGGGACTCCGCGCGTCAACCGCGGGAACCGCGCTGGTAAACGGCTAGAAGCCCAGACTGAAACTTTGTAACCACGGGCAGCGGTGAGCCGCGCCCCGCTCGAATTGTGGCGATCGTCGCCGCCCGAGCGCCAACCCAGGAGAAATCGTGCCCACTACATTCCAGAAACGGCAGAAAGAGATGAAACGGATGGAACGCCGCAAGATGAAGGAGGAGGAGCGGGCGCGTCGCAAGGCTGAAAAGAGCGCTGCGAAGGAAGCGGGTATCGAGGACGACTCGGACATCGCCACCGCATCCGAAATGGCGGAATTGCGACAGCTGAAATAGCTCGCCCTCTGCTTTGGCTTCCATGTTGGTTCTAGAGCGAATGACAGACAGATTTGCGCGATGCGGAGCGTTCGGCCACGCCAGGACGCAGTTCACCGTCTGTTTAACCCCTTTCGCTGCATCAGATTGACGGCCCTATGCCTATATGTTAGCGTCGGTGTTTCAGGATTGACCTAAGAAATGGCAATTCACCCCCGATTGCCTCTCTCTTGCTTGGAGGACTCTTTTGGCGCACGCTGATGATCGTTTCCTGTTTACCTCGGAGTCTGTCACCGAGGGCCATCCCGATAAGATAGCCGACCAGATTTCTGACGCCGTTCTCGATGCGGTCCTCAAGGACGATCCGATGGGCCGCGTCGCTTGCGAAACGCTGGTGACGACGGGACTGATCGTCGTCGCGGGCGAGATCACGACGTCGACGTATGTCGATTTCTCTGACCTGGCGCGCGAGGTGGTTCGGGACGTTGGCTACACACGCGCGAAGTACGGCTTTGACGCGGATACCTGCGGCGTCGTTTCGGCTGTAAAGAAACAATCCCCCGACATCGCGATGGGTGTCGATACAGGCGGCGCGGGCGATCAGGGGTTGATGTTCGGGTTCGCTTGCGACGAAACACCCGAGTTGATGCCCATGCCGATCCAGTTGGCGCACGGTCTTACGCGCCGGCTGGCCGAGGTTCGCAAGGACCGCATCGTCGATTTCCTGCGTCCTGACGGAAAATCGCAAGTCACGGTCGAATATGTGGACGGGCAGCCCGCCCGCGTCGATTGCGTCGTTATCTCGACGCAGCACGGCGACAAGGTATCGAATGCGAAGCTGCACGAAGCGGTCATGGAAAAAGTGATCCTGCCGGTGATCCCCGAGTCGATGCGCGACAAGAACACGAAATTCCACATCAATCCGACGGGGCGCTTCGTCACCGGTGGGCCCATGGGTGACGCCGGAGTGACTGGGCGAAAGATTATCGTCGATACCTACGGCGGCTACAGCCGTCATGGCGGCGGCGCGCTTTCCGGTAAGGATCCGACGAAGGTCGATCGCTCCGCTTGCTACATGGCCCGCTATGTCGCGAAGAATATTGTGGCGGCCGGGCTGGCGAGAAAGGTCGAAGTGCAGCTTGCGTATGCGATCGGCGTGGCTGAGCCGGTATCGGTGATGACCGAGACGTTCGGCACGGGAACGATCCCGAACTCGCAGATCACGGAGCTCGTGCGCGCGTTGTTCAAACTGAATCCCCGCGGAATCATCGAAACGCTCGACTTGCGCCGCCCGATTTATCGCGCGACAGCTTCGTACGGCCACTTCGGCCGCAGCGGCCCGGGCTTCACGTGGGAGCGCACCGACAAGGCTGGAGCGCTTCGCGCCGAGGCGGGTTCGCGCGGCGTGGTCGCTGTTTCGCGCGGTTAACACTGGTCCCGGATCGGTATTCTACTCACGCGGGCGCAGCAGGCCTTCGATACACGGGCCATGCCGCTACGACCAACGAATCGCGAGTCATGAAAAATTCTAAAGGGAGTTTCTTGTGGAAACTGCAGAAACAGCAGCCAAGCTGAATGGAGACGTGAAAGACATTGCCCTGGCGGAAAAGGGCAAGCGCCGCATCGACTGGGCCAACCAGCACATGCCCGTGCTGCAGTTGATCCGCAAGCAATTCATCAAGGACCAGCCGCTGAAAGGCATCCGCATGTCCGCGTGCCTGCACGTCACCAGCGAGACGGCCAACCTGGCGATCACGCTGCGCGACGGCGGCGCGGACGTGGTGCTGTGCGCTTCGAATCCGCTTTCGACGCAGGACGACGTAGCCGCGTGCCTGGTTAAGGAATACGGCATCCCCACGTTCGCGATCAAGGGCGAGGACAACGCGACCTATTACGCGCACATCAACGCCGCCCTGGAACATCAGCCGCAGATCACGATGGATGACGGCGCCGACCTCGTGACGCAGTTGCTCACCAAGCGCACCGACTTGCTGAAGAATGTGATCGGCGGGACGGAAGAGACCACCACCGGCGTCATCCGACTGCGGGCGATGGCCAAGGACGGCACGCTCAAGTTTCCCATCATCGCGGTGAATGACGCGATGACCAAACACCTCTTCGACAATCGCTACGGCACGGGCCAATCCACGCTCGACGGCGTGATTCGCGCGACGAATCTGCTTCTCGCCGGCTTGAAAGTGGTCATCGCCGGCTACGGCTGGTGCGGACGCGGAGTCGCCATGCGCGCCAAGGGACACGGGGCAGACGTCATCGTCACCGAAATCAATCCCACGAAAGCCATCGAGGCTGTGATGGACGGCTTCCGTGTGATGCCCATGAACGAAGCTGCGAAAATCGGCGACATATTCATCACCGTCACCGGCAACAAGAACGTGATCGCCCACGAGCATTTCACGCGCATGAAGGACGGCGCTGTGGTCAGCAATTCCGGTCACTTCAACGTCGAAATCGATATTCCGGCGCTCGAAAAGCTTTCGAGCAGCAGGAAGGAAGCGCGCCCGTTCGTCGAGGAATTCGCCATGAAGGACGGACGCAGGCTTTACCTGCTTGGCGACGGACGTTTGATCAACCTCGCCGCGGCGGAAGGCCATCCGGCCGCCGTGATGGATATGAGCTTCGCGAACCAGGCGCTCGCTGCGGAATACATGGTGAAGAATGCGAAGACTCTGAAGCCGCAGGTCTATGCCGTCCCCGAGCACCTGGACCAGCAGATCGCGAAACTGAAGCTCGAATCCATGGGCTTCCAGATCGACCGTCTCACACCCGAGCAGGAACAGTACCTCGCCTCCTGGAACGAAGGCACGTAGTCAGAACCGACGAAACTCGAGCGCCGCGACACTTTGCGCGGCGGCGATCAGAACGACTTTTCGCCGCCGCGCTTTTTTTCTACTTCACCACCCAAACGTCGAGCATGGCTGTGGTGTCGTCCACAGTCGCGAAAACGAACCCGCCTTCGAAGGGCCTTAGCGCGATCCCGAACGCCGACCCTGCCGCCGCATCCACCGGGAACTCCGCAACAAACTGCCCCTCGTGGGTGAATTCGACCACTTCGCTCACCTGGCTCGGATCCGGATTCACGGCGTCGCCTTGCGT
Source organism: Candidatus Acidiferrales bacterium (assembly GCA_035307985.1). Taxonomy (GTDB): domain Bacteria; phylum Acidobacteriota; class Terriglobia; order Acidiferrales; family UBA7541; genus Palsa-295. The sequence continues at coordinate 10,666 of DATGHM010000143.1, read as the reverse complement.
CGAAATGAAGTCGCCGTTGCTCGTCAGCACCAACCCGAGGGGGCCGTGCAAATGAGTCTGATCTTGAACGACGATAGTCCCGGTTCCGGCGTCGCTCTTGCGGTCGCTGGCGTTGGAAATTGCGAAGATGGCGTTGTCGCCGGTCGATGAGACGTACAGGATGTCGCGCTGTTTATCAAGCGCCATCCCTGTTGGACCCGCCACGAACGCGGCGGGATCGCAGCGATGCACGTAACCTGAAGCAATTTGCGTCGCGCTCTCGACCACGAGGCTTTGCTTGCCTTCGCCCCCGGAAACCCGCACGTCCAGCCGCGTGACCGTCCCGCTCAGCGCGTTTGCGACGAACACGAGAGCGCGCTGGCCGTCATCCTTTACCGTAAGATCCCACGGACCGTTGAGCAGGGTCGCGTTCGTAAGTTGTTCGACCAGGTGGCCATTCCTGTCGATCACCAGTAGGCCGCCCTGGCCAACGTTCTGATCGGGGCCACTCTCGGCGGTGCACATTCCGCTGCCGTCCAGACTCGGCAGATTTCCCACGAGCACAAATCCGCCCTTCAGGATGCCGAGTGCGGTGGTCAAGCCGAGCCCCTGCTCACCCTGGAAGAACAGAGTCGGGCTTGCGTCATTGTTCACTTTCACGATTGTCGTTCCGGTGCCCTGCAGATTGCTGGCCGCATTAAAATTCGAAACAATGATGTCGCCAGGACCCAAGGGGCCGCCATGCGGAAAGCCCTCCGGCACGAACGCGACACCGTAGGGATTAACGTCGCCGTTCGCCGGCGCGGTGGGATCGGAGAACGTAGGAGCCGGTGTAAGCTGCGGAATCAAAGCAGATCGCCTGGCGTCGTTGTGCTGGGCAACCGCGTTAACCGCGAACAATGCGACGAGCAGCGCTGCAAGGGCAAGAATTGTGCGAGGATTGCTTCCTTTCATATTTTCTCCCTTTCGACGGGTTTCACTGAGGACGGCTGGCTGGGGAACCGCAACCTTCGCAATCATGGCGTCTGCCGGAACACGGATTGTCCCGCTTAAGTCCTGGAGATGTAACTTTCTCGTAAAAAAGTGGGGCTTTCGCGCAGGTCTGCGTTACCGGGGACGAACAACAACGCGCCGCTTGAATGTCGGGCTTCGAGTCTGGAAATCGGTCAGGCGGAAGCGACGGCGTCTTCGATTGTGGCGCGCAGCCGGTCGGGGAAATCGCTCATGATGCCCTCCACGCCCGCCGACATCATCACGCGCATCTCTTCACTCTTGTTCACGGTCCAGGCTACCACGTGAAGGTCCGACCTGTGCGCTTGCTCAACGAATTCCGGGGTGACAACCGAGGAAGCAGCACAAACCTGGCGCGCTCCAACCCGATTCGCAAGCTGCACGAAGTCCTCTGTCCTGTCCTCGATCAGCAATCCGGTCATCAGCGATGGATCGAGGTCGTGAACGGCCAGAAGGGTTGAGGGATCGAACGAAATCACCACCGTTCGCGCCGCGTTATTCCCGTTCCGCAGCGCGGCCACCAGCGCGTGGTGCATGCCCCAGGCAGAGTCATACTTCAGCTCCAGGTAGAAAACCACGTCGTGCTTGCGCGAAAACTCCAGAGTTTCTTCGAGTGTGGGGATTCTCTCGCCCGAGAACTCCCGGTCAAACCACTTCCCCGCGTCCAATTCGCGCAACTCCGCAAGCGTGAAGTCGTGAATCGCGCCGCGTCCGTTCGTGGTCCGTTCCAGCGTACCGTCGTGAATCGCAACGAAGTGAGCGTCCCGCGTGAGCTGCAGGTCCGTCTCGATGAACGGCGATCCGACCTGGACGGCGCGCTCGAATGCCGCCAGCGTGTTTTCAGGCGCCTGACCCGAAGCGCCGCGGTGCGCAATGATCCAAGGCGATCGCATCGACTTGCCTATGCTAGCAGAACGCGGACACCTTGAGCGGTCCTCGCACCGAGCCTGTACTAGAACTATAACCTAGGACCTGGTGGACCGGCGGCGTGCGGGCCGTTCATCGAATGCCCTGTTTTGAAGGTGCAAGAGCTTGCGTAATGCAGGCACGTCATTGCCTTCGCGGGGGAGTCAGACACCGCCACGCGAGTCTTTCCGGTCATTGGCATCCTTGTTTCGGGCAAGCCTCTCAGCCGTATCTCCCGTCGAATCAATAAACCACCATCGAAGAATCTGCCTGGCGCAGCGCGGGAGTTCTATGGCTGTTTGATTGCGGCAATTGCAGCAGTTCGCGAAGGGCAGCCTGGCTTTGATGGTGATGAGTCGGGCGGTCTGCCGCTCCCATCCAGGTAGATGGGGCTGATCGAAGGCGGGTTCGCGAGCCAAGTACTAGTCCTGCCGTCGGCCTGCTTGGGAGGGCACGTGGCCTTATTCGTCCTGCTCGTGGTTGGCGTGGTGGTGACGCAAACGTGGCTCGATTGGCGCGACACCCGCAAAGGCTCGCGAATTCCCGACTGGGCGAAGGGCACAGCCTTGGCGAGCGTTCTGGCAGTTTTACTGGCCCTCGCCACGTCCTATGCCTCCGCGTGGATCGAGGGTAGCGAACCCCTGAGCCCGGGGGTTGATTCGCGGCTGTTGTGGCCTCAGATCGGCTTTCTCATCTGCACGATGGGACTCATCGTGGCCGCGGCGCGCCATAAGCGTTTCCGCTGGATGTTTGTCGCGGCGGGAATTGTGGTCGGCGTTGTCTGGATCGGTTTTACGCTCTCCTTCTGACCCCGTTTCACTCGGTGCCCCACTCCTCTAACTTCTCAATTCTACTCGTCCGCAACGCTGGATCGTATTCCTTCAACCTGACAGCCACGCTGTTTGCCGGTAATCTCCCGCCATTCGCCGAAAAACGCGCGACGTACCTGCGCCCGCGGCCTATTCTCTGGCCATGAACGGCAACACAAATTGGGCGGGAGAGGGAATCATGATGGTGAATGCGGATCAGCATCGTGCGTTGGGCGGCTCAATTCTGGCTAAATCGATTCTTCTCGCGGCGGGGCTTCTGATTGTCTTCGGGATTGTGCTTCAATTGGGCGTGCTGGGTTATGGCCACGTCAATCCGTCGAACTACTGGTTCCTCTCCGTGCTGACGCAAGGCGTGTGGAACCTGCTCTCTCTGCACGGGAGCGGCTCAGCCCTCGGCCAAATCGCCCGTTTTTGGCCGCTCGTCCTGGTAAGCGTGGGGCTCGGAATTCTGATGCTGCGTTTGGAACGACCATGACGCCGATGCCCATGCAACACGGGAGGAACAGTTGATTTACGCCAGCCGTTCCCGCGCCGGCTTTTTTGTCGGCCTTCTGATCGTGGCCTTCGGTCTGGTGCTCTTGCTGGACCAGGAGGGCATCGTTTCGGCGCACTATGTTTACCGCTACTTCTGGCCCGCCATTTTCGTCTTCTTCGGATTGGAATTCCTCATTTCGTGCAGGGGCCGAGGCGGGCGCGGGCTGGTTGGTTTTCTCATGCTGGCATTCGGGCTGCTGCTACTTGCGGGGGCCCTGGGCTACGTCAACGTGGGCTTTCAGACTTTGTGGCCGCTCGCCCTGATTATCTGGGGCATCTGGATCGTCACGCGATCGTTCGGTGGCGATCGGCTGCTGGGCAACAGAATCCGTAACGCGGTCCGCGACTCAATTCACCAGAAGATTCAGGACGATGTCCATGACACGGTCAGCGACGCCGTGGCTGGCGATCCGCGGGCGGACTGGAGGGCCCGCCGCGATTGGCGCCGCAGAAACCCGCACGATTGGGCGGACACGGTGAAGAGCGCGATTCAAGATACGGTGAGCAGTTGGAGTGGCGAGGAATCCACCGATCCCGAGTTCGACTACATGGCTATCTTCGGTGGGATCAAGCAGCGCGTTACCGTAAAGAATTTCCGCGGCGGCCGGCTCACCGCCGTTTTCGGCGGCTTTGAGGTGGACCTCACGCGTGCGGACATCGAGGGGCAGACAGCCGTGATCGACGCGAGCGCGCTCTTTGGCGGCGGCGAAATTCGCGTTCCTCCAACATGGATTATCGAGATCCGAGGCATGGCGCTGCTGGGCGGCTACACGGACGAAACTCATCAGGAAATCTCGGACTCCGCCACGGCGAAGCGCCTGATCGTGAAGGGAATCGCTGCTCTAGGCGGAGTCGTGATCAAGAACTGATTCCGAACCATGCACCCGATCCTGACTCATCATCGGCGGCTCGCCCTTTACCTTCTTGCCTGGCTGCCCCTGGCCGCTCTTCTCAGGTACCTTATGGCCGCCGTCGGCGGCATGAGCGCCGCGGATTCCTTTGTGCTCGCGTTCCCGCTTTGCCTGATTTACGCGTTCATTTGTCTTTCCGCCTACTACTCGTGCCGCGCCACACCGCTCGACCGCTCGACAATTTCGCGCATCGTTGGCACGCACGCAACGGGCGCTCTGGTCGCCAGCGGAATCTGGATCATCCTGGCGAAATTTCTCGCCTATTCGCTCTCGCGCACCAGCACGTTTTCGGACATCGACTCCAATTTCGGCCCACAGATTGCGCTTCTCCTCGACACCGGCGTTCTGTTTTATCTGCTATCGATCAGTTTGTATTACGTCCTGATGGCCGTGGAGGCATCGCGAGAAGCGGAAGCACGGGCCTTGCAGGCGAGCGTTCTCGCGCGCGAAGCGGAGCTGAAAGCTCTGAAGGCGCAGGTGAACCCGCATTTCCTCTTCAACAGCTTGAACTCGATCAGTGCGCTCACCAGCTCGAATCCCGCGAAGGCACGCGAGATGTGCATCCTGCTGGGCGATTTCCTCCGCCGGACTCTCGGCCTGGGCGAAAAGTCGGCGATTCCTCTCGAAGAAGAGCTTTCGCTGGTGCATTCGTTCCTCGCGGTCGAAAAAGTGCGCTTCGGAGCGCGCATCCAAATGGAGGAAAATATCGACAAGGAGGCCATGGGCTTTCCGATTCCGCCGCTGCTGCTTCAGCCGCTGGTCGAAAACGCCGTCGTTCACGGCATCGCCCACCTGGTCGAAGGCGGATGGATTCGTCTGGATGTGAACGCGAGCGACGGCCTGTTGTCGCTGGTGGTGGAAAATCTATTCGATCCGGATGCTCCGCCGCGCCGCAAGGGTGGCGTGGGCCTGGCCAATGTCCGGCAGCGCCTGGCGGCGCGCTATGGCAATCGGGCCGGTTTCGAAGCGAAGGCCGATGGCGAACGCTTTCGCGTGGCCATTTCCATCCCCGAGGAGAAAGAGGGGCGCTCATCGTGAGTGCGCAACGCACAATCCGAGCGATCATTGTTGACGACGAAGAACTGGCGCGCCAGATCCTCTGCGAGTACCTCGCCGCGCACGCGGACATCGAGGTTGTGGCCGGATGCGCCAACGGATTCGAGGCGGTGAAGTCGATTACCGAGCAGAAGCCCGATCTCGTGTTCCTCGACATTCAAATGCCGAAGCTCGACGGCTTCGAGGTGCTCGAGCTGGTCGGTCCCGGCACGGAAGTGGTGTTTGTCACCGCATACGACAACTATGCGATTCGTGCGTTCGAAGTGCATGCGGTCGATTACCTGCTGAAGCCGGTCAGCGCCGAGCGCTTCGAAGCGGCGCTGGAGCGCGCGCGAGAACGCCTCAGCGGAAAGCTGCCTCATCAACCGCTGCCGGCGGCGGAACTGGCCGCAGCCGCGCGGCCTCCGTCGCAGCACGTCGAACGAATTCCCGTGCGCGACGGCACGCGCGTTTTCATCATTCCCGTCGCGAAGCTCGACTACGCCGAGGCACAGGACGACTACGTCGCGCTCGTCTCCGAAGGAAAAAAGCATCTGAAGCAGCAGACCATTTCGAGCCTTGAAGCCGGGCTCGACCCATCCCGCTTCATGCGCATTCACAGGTCGTATATTGTGAATCTCGAGCGCGTCGCTCGCCTCGAACCCTACGGGAAAGACAGCCATATCGCGGTTCTGACGAATGCCGCGCAGCTTCCCGTCAGCAAGAGCGGTTACGCTCGCCTCCGCGCGTTTCTCGATCGCTGAGCAAACTTCCTGCTGACTAACGAAACACGCGGGAGCCAGGGAAATTTGTTGTCTGCGCGACCCGGCGCGATACTTGGAGAATGCGCCGGCGACTTTCCCTCCTGGCCACCATCGCTCTTCTTGCCGCTCTCGGCGCGCATGCCGACGAGCTGACGCTCAAGGACGGTTCGAAAATCGACGGCACCATCGTCGGCTTCGAAGGCAATTCGTTCCGGGTGAAGACGAGCTACGGCTTCGCCGTGGTGAGGAAAGACCAGCTCGTGTCGATCCGCATTACCGATCTGGCAAAAGGAAGCGTCGCCACGAAGAAGCCCGCAGGCGACGAGAGCACGGTCGAGGCAGCGGCGAAACCGGCGGAGGCTTCCGCCGCGTCCGCAAAATCCGCGACTCCGCAGCCGGTGCGACCGGCGTCGATATGGGGCGCGACGACACCTTCAGGCAAACTCGCGAGCGCTGCGTCGGCCCTTAGGGTTCCGGCATCAGCCGTCCACGCGCCTGTGGCTGTCCGTATGTCGTCTCCTTCAGCAGCCGCTGCTCCGGTCGCCCCCGCGACGCCGCTGCCGATCCGTGAGCAGGTGACCGGGAATACGTACACGAACGACACGTACGGTTTTTCGATGTTCAAGCCGCCCGACTGGGAGCTGGTCGAAGGTGCGCGAACGCTGCTACCCGGCGCGATCACGGCCATGGGCACGGGCGACCAGACCACGTACCTGCTGATCGGCCAGGATCCCGCGGGAAAATCGATCGAGAGCCAGATGAACGCCACGGTGAGCCGGCTGGGCGGCATCATGGACAACTTCCGCCCGCTGGCGGAAACGCGCGTCAACGTCTCCGGAAGCCCGGCAATCGAACGCCGTTTCCACGGAACCGTCGATCAGCGCGAGTGGTCGGGAGTGGTTGTGTTGATTCCGCGCGGAGCGCGCGTGTTCACGATTTTCGGCATGACGTTCGCGGAAACCGATCTCGTGCAAATTCAGGAGAACGTGATTTCGCGGACGATCTCGAGCCTCCAGTTCGCCAAGCGGTAATCGGCCGCTTAATCGGTCTTCTTTTCTTGCAACCCACCCGCCAGAATGAGTAACTAACCGTTTGTGAGACTGCGACTCTCGACGGCAACTTTCGCGGTGATGATCGTCGCTCTCGCCGCGAGCCTGTTTCTGTTTGCGTCCAGCGGACGATCGCAAATCCCCGCCTCTAAAGAGGCGAGCGACAGCGCCGCGAAGTCGTCCGCATCCGCGCCGGCATTTTATCGCGACGTGCTGCCGATTCTGCAGCAGCACTGCCAGCGATGCCACCGGCGGGACGAAATCGCGCCGATTCCCCTCGTCACCTACGAGCAGGCGCGCGGCAAAGCCGCGAAGATCGCCCGCGTCACGAGCGCGAAGCAAATGCCGCCCTGGTTCGCCGATCCGCGGTTCGGCCACTTCTCCGACGATCCTTCGCTCACGCCGCAGCAGATCGAGACGCTCTCCGCATGGGCTCGGTCGGGCGCTCCGGCAGGCGATCCGCGCGATGCTCCTCCGCCTCGAAAATGGGCGAAGGGCTGGGTCATCCGCCATCCGGATACGATCGTGCGCATGCCGACGCCCGTCGCGATTCCCGCTCGCGGCGACGTCGAATACACCTACGAGATCGTGCCGACCGGATTCAAGACGGACAAGTGGGTTCAAATGTCGGAGATCAGGCCGTCGAGCCGGGCGAACGTGCATCATGCGGTGGTCTATGTTCGCCCGCCGGATTCGAAATGGCTGCGACACGCGCCGATTGGCGTGCCATTCACGGCATCCAGCCTCAAGGACGCGCAGGGCCGCCGAGACGCGCGCTGGACGAACAGTTCCATTTTGCTCGTTTATGCTCCGGGAAGTTCGCCTGACGAATGGCCCGACGGGCTCGCGAAATTCATTCCGGCGGGTTCAGACCTCGTCTTCCAGATGCACTACGTGACACGCGGGCATCCGACGACCGACCAGACGAGCGTCGGCCTCGTTTTCGCGAAGCAACCGCCCAAACAGCGCGTGCTCACGTTGCAGCTGACCGATGATTGGTTCGTCATCCCGCCTGGCGACCCGGACTACCGTACCGAGGTTCACGGTACTCTGCCCAACGACGCGACGCTCCTCAGTTTTTTCCCGCACATGCACCTGCGCGGAAAGACGTTCGAGTACAACATCATCCGCCCCGGCCTGCCTCCCGAGACGCTCCTGCGCGTGAATTACAATTTTTACTGGCAGTTGAGCTACCGGCTGGCCAAGCCTCTTCCGCTGAAGGCTGGCACCATGCTCCAGGCGGTCGCATGGTTCGACAACTCTCGCAACAACCCGCACAATCCCGATCCCACAGTCGCCGTGCGTTGGGGCGATCAGACCTACGACGAAATGATGGTGGGCTTTTTTGACGTGGCTGTACCCGCGAACATCAATAAATGGCAATTTTTCCGTCGCGCAAAGCCGGCGGGGAAATGAGGCGATTCCATTTAAAAAAGGAGGAGAGCCCGTCCGAGAGTCATGCGACGCGATGCTTCTCTCAAAACGGGCTCATCCCCAATCGGCGCCAGTTCAATACGGCGCCGGGGCGAAACGCTCTACCATGCGGCCGTGTTTCCTTTCTACCGGCCGGATGCGGAGGCGCCCATCTGCTTGGGGCTCTCCGTCGCCCTCACTTCGACGCGCCGTGGCAGAGCCGCCGCGGAAACAGGAGCTGTGATCTGGAGAATGCCATTGCGGTACTCGGCGTCAATTTTGTTGGTGTCGACTCCTTCCGGAAGCGGAATATCGCGCTCGAAGTAACCGTACATCATTTCACTCTGCACGAAGTTGGCCTCCTTCCGCTCGTTGGTGATCTTCCGCTCTCCGCTGATCGAGAGCGCGTTTCCCTGGACTTGGATGTTCACGTTCTTCGGGTCGATGTCGGGCAGCGCCACGCGACAGACAAACTTCTTGCCCTCGCGGTCCAGGTATGACTCCACCGCGGGAGCGAAAGACATTATTCTCGATTCCTCCTGTTCCTGCGGTCCGCGCCCCTGCGAGCCGGTCAAAAAACGGTTGAACATGTGATCGAAATCACGCCGAAAATCGAAAAGATCCTGGAAAAGACGCTCTCGATGACTCAGATTGGCCATAACTGTCTCCTAATCTCATGGGATTTCCCCGGTCGTCGGGCAAGGCACTCACTCGCGGGGGCGTTTGGGGGGAGCTATTCGGCGCTAATCGATCTGCTCACATACGGAGCGTCGCGAATAAGCTCCCGGAAAACACCTGTACCTTATGTGCGGAATCGCCAGAAGGAGGTATCGGTCAGCGAATGTATTTGTGCGCTGAAAAATTCCCGATGGAGACTGTATCTCTCTGTTCAAACTGTTCAAAACATCGGTGTTCGGTGCGCTGGATCACATTCCAAACGACGAAGACCAACGACTACGTCGTTCGTCCTAGAACTTTGTCACCTCGCTGAAATGGAAGTCTCGCACTTTCATGGCTGGCACCACCATCTCGAACGACTCCTCGCCCGCCGAGCGCACCGGAGTGCCGAGCATCTCGACCTTGCCCAGCAGTTCGATGACGCTTTGATTGAAGCGAAAATTGCGCACGCCCCCCGCAACGCGTCCATTTTCAACCAGGAACGTGCCGTCGCGGGTCATGCCTGTGAGAATCTTTTCGTAAGGATCCACTTCGCGGATGTACCACAGGCGCGTCACCAAAATGCCCCGCTCCGTCGAGCGAATCATTTCTTCAACCGTTTTGTCACCGCCCGCAAATACCAGATTCATCGGCGCTTCGCCATACTCGTTGGGCAGCGAGAAGCCGTGGCCCGTCGGCTTCACCTTCATTTTCTTTGCAGTCGCGCGCGAATAAACGAGATTCTTCGGCACGCCGTTCTCGACGAGCGTCACTTTCTGCCTGGGCACCCCTTCGCCGTCGAACGGCGCCCCCGTCTGCAACGGATGATAGACGTCGTCCCACAATGTGATGTTTTCGCCTAACAGCTTCTTCCCCATCCGACCCGTGAAGCAGGACCGTTTGTCGAGCACGGCAGTGCCGGCAAAATCGTAGAAGAGGAATCCGACCAAATCGAGCACGGCGGGCGGCTCCAGAATGGCCGTGTAGCTTCCGGCCGGGACCTCACGCGGGTTGCGCGAGTCGGCGCATTTGCGGCTGGCGCTTTCGGCGAGTTCATCCGGACGGATCGTGCGAATATCCGGCGAGTTCGCCTTCGCCCAGCCCGAGGAATTCTGCTCCAGGATCGTGACCGAGAATTCTGCCCGGGTCTGCTCGTACCGGCCGAAAAGACCTCTGGAATTGGCCAGCACGGATTGCATCCGGCCGGACGAAAAAATACCTGCGGCGGTCTGCTTATTCCTGTCCGCCATTTCGCAGACCCGCTTCACGGCGCGAGCGCGGTCCTGCGGATTTGTTTCCGCGGTAGCCGCAAAGAAACGCGCGACCTTCTGATATTTCTGCGAGCGAAGCATCGGCAGCAAATCGGGATTGCGCGGCTCGTTGCGCGCCAGGCTAACGGCGGTAGCGGCGGCGCGGCGCAGCGAGTCGTCATCTGTTTTGTTGGTGCTGGCGCGCGCGGTGCGGCCATCGACCACGGCGCGAACGGAAATTCCCAGGGTTTGCTCCGCCACGTTCTGGTGAATCGTGTTGTTCGCAAAGCGCGTGAGCGCGTCCGTAGCCGCGCCGATTTCGACCTC
>DATGHM010000142.1:0-7117 GCA_035307985.1 Candidatus Acidiferrales bacterium | reverse complement strand
TGACCACAATCAGCGAACAACCGGAGGCAGCGTAATAGCAAGTTGATACTTCAACCGCTCAACTCGTCGCCTGGCCGATGCTTACTGCTTTTCCACCACTTGACCGACACTACCTTTCATTTTTGTTTTCAGACTCAGTATCGTGTCCCACTCAACAGGAACAAATCTGAAGTACTTCTTCTCCTCACAGTCATCAAGCCTCAGTTCCTTGTGCCCTGAGATGAATCCTCTGAGATGTTCGTGCAGTGATGTCACATAGGATGGCTTGTTCTCAAAAATAAAATCGAACGCGCGCTGATGCTTCTGATAAAGATCGCGTGCTTCTTTGACAAGATCGGTATTATCCTTCACGACGTGTCTCCTTAGCACCTCCTGGTACTGTTCGATGACTGATTGCTGAGAAGGATCGAGGATTCGCTGATGCCGGAGCAGTTTTCCAATCAAGTCCAGTATCTCCGAGTAGCCGAGAGGGGTCCATTCCTTATCGTCCGGTTTTTCCCCTTTATGAGGGGTCAGGAACACGAACAGTTTTCTGCGCTCCGGATAGTCCCTTTCGATACGGTCACGGTACCTTTTCAGTTGACCGTTTCGCTGTTTACTGCCGATCTTGTTCTCTATGACGCATATGAAATTGCGGTTCCGGATTAGAATGTCTTTATTCTCCCACTCTCGGATTACATATGAACCTTTCAGGTCCCATCCGCTGATCGCCCGCTCTGAAAGCTTTGAACCCGGTTGCTTCACGACCGCATCCAAGAAGAGCTTCAAAAAGGTCACACCGAGACCGTTTCGCGCTGTAGGATCCAAAAGGTAGGCGAGAAAATTGCTGTGCTGGAGCTCCCGTCGCTGAACGCGGAGAACCTCGAAGATATTGAAGGCACTCAGCTCATCGTCGATAAGACGAAGGTTATCGATGTCAGCCTTGAGCGCGGCCAGCGCTTTTCTACAGTCAGGCTCTGGTTTCATTTCGACATTTCTAATTGGAATCCGATGGTCTTCCACCGCGAACGACGAAGTGCCCGAACAAGCCAAAGCCAAATGTGGCTCCTGCCGATACCTGCTGCGCTCTCCATCATATGGGCGGGAAGTTGCTAAGGCAATGAAACCTCTGGACGAGGTTCGGTAGTTTGGCTTAAAGTGGGATAAAAGGCGTTTTGCTAGAGTTTTACGCCGATAGTCGTTTGGGTGTCGAAGATGGCCAAAGAGTCCGAAAGAGATCGTGTGGAACCGAAAGCCAAGCCGCTCAGGAAACCCTACGTGAAACCCGGGTTTCGCTACGAGCGCGTATTCGAGACGATGGCGCTCTCTTGCGGTAAGACCGCGGGCAGTGAGGGACAGTGCCATATGGTGCTCAAGCGATCGTGATTCGTAGCGCAACAATCTCCGCTTCTGACGGAGTGCGTGATCGGATGCTCGGCGAGCTGGCCGCGGAGGTTCTCCGCGCAGGCTGCGAGGTGAAATTCCGCGCCTTCGGGAGCAGCATGATTCCCTCGATTTGGCCCGGTGACCTGCTCGTCGCCGAACCAGCAGATTCCTCATTTCCCGAGCCCGGCGAAGTCGCGCTGATACTGACTGATCGCGGTCTCCTGGCCCATCGCGTCGTCGCGCGGGGTGAGGACGGCCTGGCGCGATCAATCGTCACCCGCGGTGATGCGCTGGCGGAATGTGACGCGGTCTTTCCGGCGTCTGCGGTGCTGGGTGTCGTCGTTTCGCGCAACGGCCGTCGGCTCCGCCCTGCCACGTCGGCGCGCGGTTTCTACGCCGTCGTGAACCGGATCGTGGGCCGCGCGCCCATCCGATGGTTTCGGCTCAAGACCCGCGCGATCCGGCTTCGTGCGCTCAGACAGGCGTCAGGGCTCGGCGCCGTCAGATGAGCCCAAACCTCGGATTCGCAATCGGGATCGAGATCGGCGGCCTGTCGATTGTTTTGCACACCAGCGATGCGGAATTTGCCGGCATCGTCGAGCGGCGCTACGCCGGTTTTCGCTCCGACCCAGCCCGCGCAGACGCTCGTCTCGACGTTACTATCGTTGCGCCGGAGACGTTTGCCGATCAGGCCGGGACGGAGCTCGCGGTGCAGCTCGCCGGCGGGTGCTGGCTAATACGGCGCGGCGACTTTTTCGCCGAGTGGGAGCCGCGTTCACGCGCCGGCGCTGTTACCCAATCGGCTAACCCGTACTCGATCGATTCGGTTATCCGCATCGTGCACAGTCTGATGCTCGCCGAGCGCGGCGGCTTTCTTCTGCACTCCGCCAGCGCGATCCGGAACCGCTGCGCGTTTCTGTTTTCGGGACTTTCCGGCGCCGGCAAGACGACTATCACTCGGCTCGCTCCGGCTGACGCGATCCGGCTGAGCGACGAAGTCTCGTATATCCGGCGGATCGGCGAGCGCTACGTCGCTTTCGGCACGCCCTTTTCCGGCGAGCTGAATGCGCCCGGTGAGAATGCGTCAGCGCCCGTCGAGGCCTTGTATTTCCTCGTGCAAGGCGGTGACAATCGCGTCAACCCACTTCCGGTAGCAACCGCTCTGCGCAAACTGCTGCGCAATATCCTCTTCTTTGCCGAAGGCGAGCCGGCCGCGCGCGTTTTCCAATCGGCCTGCGATTTCCTCGCCGCCGTGCCGGCGTATGAATTGACCTTCCGGCCCGAAGCCGCAGTCTGGAAGTTGGTGGCATGAGCGATAAATTTATTCGGCGCAGTTCGGCGACCGCGGCGCGCGCGTTGGGCGATGAAATGATCGTCCTCGCGGTGGCAGACTCGACCCTCTTCAGCCTCAACGAGGCGGCGCGCCTGTTGTGGGAGGCGGCGGACGGCCGCCGTCCGCTGCGCGAAATTGTTAACGAGGTGATCGTGCCGCAATTCGAGGTTGACGCCGAAACCGCCTACTGTGACGCGCTCGAACTGGTCGAGCAGCTCGCCGGACACGGCATCCTCGAGCTCGCCGATCAGCCGCTCGAGCAGGCCGACGCATGAGCTCGCTCGCCGCCGAACTCAGCGCGAAAGCGGTGGCGCTGGGCGTGCCGCTCGCGGCCCATCTCGATCTCACCTATCGATGCAACGAGCGCTGCGTCCACTGTTACCTCGATCACGACGATCATGGCGAGCTGACCTTCGACGAAGTTGATCGGCTGCTGGGTGAGATGGCTGCGGCGGGAGTCTTGCGCCTGACCCTGAGCGGTGGCGAGCCTCTACTGCGCACTGACTTTTTCGCGATCGTGCGGCGCGCCCGCCAGCTCGGCTTCAGCGTCAAGCTCAAGAGCAACGGTATTATGATCCGCGAAGCGGAGGCGGCGGCGCTGCACGAGCTTTGCCTCGAAAGCGTCCAGATCAGCATCTACTCGCATCGCGCCGAAGTTCACGACGCCATCACCAAGGTCAAGGGCTCGCTGGCGCGCTCGCTGGCCGCCGCGCGCTTTCTGATCGGCCAGGGCTTGCGGGTCAATTTCGCTACCGTCCTGATGCGCGATAATGCGCGCGACTATCCGGAGGTCCAGGCGCTGGCACACGCGCTCGGCGCCGGCTTCACGCTCGACCCGACGATCACGCCGCATCTCAATGGTGAACGCTCGATCCTGGCGCTGAACGTGGCGTCCGACGACTTAAAGCGCGTGCTGCACGATGAGCGCGTCGCCGGCCGCCTCGAGGAGTCCTGCGCGCCGCCGAGCGACGACGAACTCGACGCCGCTCCGTGCAGCGCCGGCCACAGCGCCTGCTACATCTCGCCTTACGGTGAAGTTTATCCGTGCGTGCAGTTTCCGCTGGCCAGCGGCAATATCCGGGATCAGAGCTTCAGCGCCATCTGGCGCAATTCGCCGCAACTGGCCGAGGTGCGCGCGGTGCGGATTCGCGACCTACCGGTCTGTTCGAGCTGTCCGCACGCGACTTCGTGCACGCGGTGTCCCGGGCTCGCTTACATGGAGGGCAGCCTGCGCGGCCCCTCGGCCGCGGACTGCGAGAAGTCCTTCGCCCGCACCGGCATCCCCACCGCTGCGATGCGCCTGCGGCACTGATCCCGCGCACTCCTCGCACGATCGTCTCATGCAAGAGCCCGACAGCGGAGGCGCTAGGACACTAGCGGAGCCGAAGGCGGAGCGAGCAGGCGAGTCTGCGAGCTGCGTCAGGATTCTTAATCAGCGGTTGAAAAACGCTGCTTCTGAACGGTGAAAAAAATCAGTAGTTGGAAGCCGAAATGTAGCGATGGAGTTCTTCGAGTTCGAGTTGCGCCTCGCCCAGACGCTGCTTGACGACATCGCCGATACTGACGATTCCTCTCAGCTCCCCGCCCTCGACCACCGGCAGATGACGAATCCGCTGGTTCGTCATGATCTCCATCAACGCAACGATCGCGTCGTCCGGCGCGCAGGTCTTGACCTCGCGGGTCATCAGGCTTTCGGCCGGCAGCTTCGACACGGCGCTACCGTGTTGCGACATGCCGCGCACAATGTCGCGTTCGGAGATGATCCCGATTAGTCGGCCGGTCTCATCGGTTACCGGCACCGCGCCAATCCGATGTTGGGTGAGGACTTCCACCACCGCCGCGACCGTCTGCGTCGGCGCTATCGTAACGATAGCGAAACCCTTTTGTTTCAGTACGTCGGAGACCTTGGTTGCCATGACCGGCCGCGTCCTACGGCAGATACCCACCGATTAGCATCGACTCCGATCGCATTGCAAATAGCAGTGTTGTCGCCGGCAGGCCAGCGAGCGCACCCACCTAAAATATAACTATCGTGCGAACGAAACGGGAGTTGGTAATCCCAGCGGGAGTCGAACCCGCGTTACCCATAGCTGAACGCCTGAATTAAGTGTTAAAAACGTAGTTCACCCCAGCCAGCGCTGCTTGATCGATATTCAAGTTTTTCAGTTTTACAGTGTTAAATCCCTCTATTATCGCATTTGCGCGTTCATCTGGTGTGCCATGGTGTTGAAATGAACCAAACATGACATCGCCGAAGCTGTGTTGGGTGACGGCGAAAACAGCGGCAGGATAGCTCGGTTTCTCCTTCTTTCTAAATCCCGCAAATACACCCGCCATAAAATCAGCATGCAGCTCAAGCCGCTTCACTGTGGGCTGTCCCGCGAGAAGCTGATCTCTAAGACGCCTCTTAGATTGAAGCGTGTGGCCGAACTCATGAGCGCAGACCGCAGCGACTGCGACCTCGGGGGCCTCTTGCACGGATCTTACTTTCCTAAGCAGATTGGTTCCAAATAGAACGGTGCCGTCGGTTTTGTGCATTCGAACGTCCGGACTGGCAAAAGCATTAGGACCTTCATAATCATCGAAAAAGCCAAATCCCGGCAATACGTCGAAAATCTCCGAAATTTTGGTGAGCGTCTGGGCGAGTGCAAGGTCGAACATCGGATCGCCGGACTTTGGTATGATTGGCGCGTTTCCCGTAAAATCTGCTGTGATTGACGCGTCCGAATCGACAAATTCTGACAGCTCATCAGGTTCGAGCCAGCATCCAAACCCTTGCCGGGCACGCCCACCTACCTGAGACATCGTCAACCTCACGGACGAAAGCATCAAAGGCGATAGTGTCGCAGCGGTTCGGATGAAGTGCCTTCGCGTAATCATGTTTAAGATCCGTTCAACAAAGATTGGGATAGAGCTTGCATGCTTCCGTCGTAGATGGAACCGAACCCGGATTCGGAGATGTGGTTCCTCCACCACCGCCCGATGGAATCGGGACACTTGGCGGAGAAGGCGGCATACTGGGCACACCTGGTGGAGGCGTAACTGGTATCCCTGATACAGGACTCGGTTGAAATGAAACGGCTTGCAGCAGATTCATACCGCTGGCGACCTGCCAATCTAACGCCGCTGTCTGAAATTGAGTCCGGTATACGCACACCCAACCGTTTGGTAGAGGTTGGCCCCCGATAACTTGCACGGAAACCGGATTGCCAAGTTGCGCAAGCTGCGAATACTGGCCGGTTCCGCCCGTCTGAGCCATAATCGCCTGCGCGAGCGGTGGGGATAAAAAGGGCCACTTCTCGCGCCCCCTTTGAAGATCATTGATCAGTAGTCTCATACCGGGTTCGCTACAGGGCTGCGCGGATGCAAGCGGAACCCAAAGGAACATCAAAATAGCGAGCAACAAGAACGTTTTGGCAAACACGAGATCACTTATGTTGTCATTGAAGTCCTTTCAATAAGCATGACGACTAGTCGGACATTTTCTGACTGTCAATAGAAGAGCGGTTGGCGTGCTCGGGGAAGGCAAAAAAGCGCCCCAGACCTGTGGCTATGTTTTACAAACGAACCGTAGGAGATTGGTGATCCCAGCGGGAGTCGAACCCGCGTTACCGACGTGAGAGACCGAAGTAAGCCACGTTCGAAGGAGTGATGTCAAGGTGCACCGAATGGCAAGAAGTGCAACGCCCACAAGGGGTTTCTCCCATTAAGGAGCACCATTGAGGCGTCTCACAAAGTATGGTCGAACGGCCCCGAATCGGCACTAATTTGGCACTCATTTGGCACCGCCGCATCACGCGCAGCGCTTTTCTCGGTTCTTCCGCGGCCACCGTCATCCTGCTTGGAAACCGAGCGCACGCCTATTACGGCCAAGGCTTCTACGATCGCACCGGCGGACCGGCGTGGAAGCCGTGAACTGAATGGGCACCTGCTGCGCCAAGAACCGCTCAGTCCGATCCGCGCTCCATTCTGGCTGCGAGCCCGCACAACTCGAACTACGACGCCGTGCAGCGCTCGCACGATGGCCTATCGGCCTTGGCAGCCGGTCTCCACCTTTACGCCTCGCGCCGTCGAGTAGTTCCAATTCCGGGCTCAATCGTCGATAGGTACTGGGTCTGGGGGACGCGCGACACCGACGTTGCGACCGCGAGCGCGTTCGGAATCATCGCGCCGCCGGACTCCTGTAGCTTTAGTTTCCGAGAACAACTCGGTTCGCTGCAGGAACGACGCTCGGCCCGCTGCTGGTTTCGGCCTGTGCCTGACTGTCGCCCTGCAGACCCGGTAGTGTCGGTCAAGTGGTGGAAAAGCAGTAAGCATCGGCCAGGCGACGAGTTGAGCGGTTGAAGTATCAACTTGCTATTACGCTGCCTCCGGTTGTTCGCTGATTGTGGTCAGGTCGTGCCAGCCGACGAGGCGGCG
>DATGHM010000141.1:0-3284 GCA_035307985.1 Candidatus Acidiferrales bacterium | reverse complement strand
AACCGGGCCGCGGCTTCATCGAAATCGCCCAGCTAGCCTGGCGGCTTCCCGAGCCGTTCGACCGCTACGAGCTTCCGTCTATCGCCCATGGCATCGGACTGTGCAACGAGTTCCCGCTGCTGTTGCACAAGTATTGTTTGCCGGAGAATTTGCACGACGGCGTTGTCGAGCCCGGCATGGTTTTCTGCATAGAAAGCTATGCCGGCGCGCCCGGAGGACGCGAGGGCGTCAAGGTCGAGCAACAGATCCTGATCACCGAGTCCGGATGCGAGCTCTTGTCCGACACGGATTTCGAAGAAAGGCTGCTCTAGTCTCAGACCTCCTGATCTCAATGAATTTACGATGACACCAATTCGTAGATCAAGCGGAGTTCTGTGCCGGGAAAGACCGTCTCGGTGCAGTTGAGTTCGTCGCAGAGATGTCTGACGGCTTGGTCCGAAGAGTTGTTTGCCGGCGGATGGAGCCGGATCGTGAGGGTCTTGGCCTCCATGTCCGGATTGATATCCACCTCGGTATTGTAGACGGCGCGGAGCAGACTTCGGGCGTCGTCGTGGCGGGTCATCTTCCGGCGTAAGATCTGCGCCATCGCGGTTTCCGCGCGGTAGGCGACCATTTTGATCGTGTCGATAAAGTGCTTGCTTTGGGTGCTCAGGCGATCGAACCGGGCCTCCTTCGGCAACTCGTCATAGGTAATGTGCCGCTTTGTCGCTTTACGCAAAGCCTTCAGCTCTTCGGCTTCTTTTCTCAGATGTTCGATGTCTTCCTGGAGACCGGATTTGCGCTGCGTGAAGGCCTCGACGTTTTTGGTTTCGATCTCGCCCTCGAGGTTCAAGGCGCCGAATTCCGCGTTTCTGCGGCTGAGGCTGGCGACCGTTTTGCGGACCTTGCCATCGAGGGCCCGATAGGCCGGATTGACGACCCTCGTCGTCTCAGGAACAGGCGCGGTCCGATAGTCCACAAGGCTATCCAAACTGTAGCTTTGCCGCATATATCGGAAGAAGTTTTCCTGAGACCATCGGGCGAACATCGCCGGAGCCAAACGCCCCGCCGAAGTCTGGTAATCGGTGCTGAGAATCGCGGTCTGGCGACCGCTCGGGCTCAGCTTGCGGATCTCGCGCAGCCACAGCTGATTCGACAACCGGGTTCCCCGCTCGGCGAGTTGCATCGTGGTCTCTTGTCCCGACGCCAGGCGGACGGGAGTGGCGAAGAATTCTTGCCGGGGCCAATCCTCGCCGGGATGCTTGTGATAGGTCAGACAGGCAATGCGCTTCTTCTTCATCGCGGCCAGAAAGATCGGACTGTATCCTTCCCGGTCGAACACCACGGTGAAGCGATGAAGGCTCGGATCGTCCTCGAGTTGTTGTTGGCTGGGTTGGTTCGGCACATCCTTTTCAAGCCGCGGAATCAGATCGCGTTCCATGACCTGCAGCAATCCCGGGTCGACGGCTTGACTGACGACAAAGAAGGGCTGACCGTCCATGGCGTTTACCCAATAGTCCGCCGTCGCGCTCAGACACAGTCGCTGCCGTGCGACATAGTGTTTGGGTAAGTTTTTGCCGGTTCCGTGATAGACGCGAACGTGTCCGTCGATATAGAGCACCGCGGCTTCCTCTGGAGCCTCGGCCATCCATGCCTTACAAAGCTCGGCGCTCCAGGAAAAAGCTTGCTCCTGGTTGGCTAGATGCTTCACCTTGCTCCGTAGGGTGCGCACTTCGGGAGCCCGATCGACGCCGAGCAGTTTTCCCCACTCTCCAGGCGCGTAATAGCGCAGAGCTTCAATCGATTTGATCCGAGAAAGCGACATGAAAGCCAGCAGCAGAAAGATCGTCTTCAGACCATAGAAGCCGGCGGGCAGGCTGAAGTATTTGCTCGTGTGACTCAACAGGCCGCTGACCAATAGCGCCGGCAGGGCCAGCAAAACGCCGCCATGAGGTAGGTCGACAGCCCGGTTGAAACTTAGTTCGACCTCCTCGAGCTGTCCAAGGCTGGCCGCCATCCGTTCCAGCGTCGCCGTGGCCCCACGACCCATCGGCGCGGCGCAATCGATTTCGGATCGCTGGCTTTTCGTGCTCGCCGCTATCGGCTCGCCGCAATCTTTTTTTTGGCGGCGTGGCGAATCCGGCCCGCCGACACCGCCTTTTGCAGCGTGTTCAGCTTCAGGCCAAGCTTCTGGGCGACCTCCGCCAAGCTCACGCCCGCGACGAGGAGGCTCTCGATCTCAGCCATCACGCCGGCGGTCAGCACCGCTGGCCCGCGCGATGGCCGCGGTGCATAAAAGCCCTTCGTGCCCCGTTCTCGATAAAGCTTCACCGCACGCTTCACGCTGATCGAGGTGACCCCGAAAGCCCGGATGATGTCGCATTGCTTCGCATACCCACTTTCACAAAACTGGCTCGTGATCATGCGAAAGGTCGCGACGTCGTCCTCCGCATGGACAAACACCGGCATGTGGCCGTTGAAGTACGCGATCTTGCCGTCCCGCCTTTCAAAGGCCAGTTCGTTGGTGATGTGGGTTACGCCAGCGGGAAACATCGGCAGATGACGTTGCGGCATAATACCGTCTCCCCGGTCGAGCCAACAGAACTTCGCCCAGCCCCGGGATCATTCCTGAATCCGATCGAGCGCGTCACCTATCGACCGTCGCGAACCCCATCTTTTGCACAACCAATTGACGCGAACCGCTATTTCGACGGTCCGAGCCCTTCAACCCGAAAGCCAGAGATCAGGAGGTCTGAAATAAGGCCAGGTTAGACGCCTCGGGAAAACACCTATTCCGCGGGCGACCTTTTTGATTTGCCCGGCGAGGCTTTCTTGCTCGCCTGGAGACGACGCGGTTTGGCTACTGGCGCCGACGGTTGGCTTTCCAGATCGCCGGCCATGTTTCGCGCCATTTCCCAGTAACGTTCCGACTGTCCTGGCGGACAGCCATCTTTTTCCCAGAGGTGATAGGCTGCCTCACGAATGCGTTGTTCCTCGTGGTCCATAGGTACTGGGCTGCTCATTTGCTGATCTCCGAATCACAATGTCGCTGTTTCTACACTATCCGCGAATCGCGGCAAAGGTTCTCGTCTCGTTCTCTTTGCTCGCTCCGCTTGGCAGCGTCTACGGCAATCCGCCGATACAATAACGGTCCGGGTGATTCCGCACAGCGATGCTGGGGCTTCCAATCGGATATTTATGAATCATTTTAAAAGTATAGCTTTCGCATACGTCGCTACGCCTACATTAAGGGCGTCGAGCGCGGAACCTTCCAGCCTCTTTTTTTCCGGGGGAAGTTGCCGCTA
>DATGHM010000140.1:0-11726 GCA_035307985.1 Candidatus Acidiferrales bacterium | reverse complement strand
GATATGACTTCAGGCGACGAAGACCGGAAGGAGCTTTTCCTGCGCGCTTGCCGTTGCGAGCCGGTGGAGCGCGTGCCCGTCTGGATGATGCGACAGGCAGGGCGCTATCTACCGGAGTATCAAGCGGTTCGGGCCGAGCATTCGTTTCTTGAGATTTGCAAGACGCCGGAATTGGCGGCAGAGGTTTCGCTGCAGCCATTCCGCACGGTCGGCGTAGACGCCATCATCGTTTTTTCGGACATTCTGGTGGTCGCCGAAGCGATGGGGATGAAGCTGGACGTGCCCGATGCGGGACCCGTCCTCGCCGATCCCATTCGGGACGCGGCCGCGGTTCGCCGCCTGCGCGATTTCGATCCGGAGTGGGAGACAGGGTTCGTCGGGGACGCGATTCGGGCGATTTGCAAGGCCGCGGGACCAAGCGTGCCGGTGATTGGGTTTGCCGCGGCGCCGTGGACGCTGGCTTGCTATATGATCGAAGGACAAACGCGGGGGGACGTCTCGACGGCCAAGCGGATGCTGGCGGACGAGCCCGCGCTGGTGCGGGAGCTGACGGAGCGAATCGCAGGCGTTACCGCGCGGTATTTGCAGGCGCAAATTGCGGCGGGCGCCTCGGCCGTGCAGCTCTTCGACACCTGGGCAAGCGAGTTGAGCCCAAGCCAGTATGGGGAGTTCGAATTACCGGCCGCGCGCTCGATCTTCGATGCGCTCGGAGCCACCGGCGTACCGCGAATTTTGTTCGCGAAGGGCTCGGCGCGGATTTTGGGCGCGATGGCGAAGACCGGCGCGGACGTGCTGAGCGTCGATTGGAAGACGGACCTGGCAGACGCGCGGCGCGAGTTAGGCGTGAGCGTGGCGCTGCAGGGGAACGTCGAGCCGTCCATTCTGCTCGGGCCGGTTGACGCCGTCCGGCGCGCAGCAGAGGAAGCGGTGCGGAAAACTGGCGGCATCGGGCATATCCTCAATCTGGGACACGGGATTTTGCCGAATACGCCGGTCGAGAATGCCCGAGCCTTTGTTAAAGCGGGACAAACGGCCGCGGTGTCAACGCGGGTGGCCGCAGGGAAGAAAGCCTAAACTTTGATCATGGAACAGACCGAAGCAGGCGCGATGAACGGCATCGGGCAAATCTCGGAAGCCTTTCTCGAAAAATATAACCGGCCGGGGCCGCGGTACACGAGTTATCCGACTGCGCCCGTGTGGAAAGACGATTTCGGTCCGGACGATCTCGAACAATATTTTGCGACGGCTGACACGCGCGCGACGCCTGTTTCGCTGTACATGCATATCCCGTTCTGCGAGAGCTTGTGCCTGTTCTGCGCATGCAACGTTTCCATTCAGAAAGACAAGAACGTCGCGATTCCCTACCTCGATGCGCTCAAGCGCGAAATCGAGCACGTGGGCCGGCGCGTTTCCAGGAAGCGGCCCGTGATTCAGTTTCATTGGGGCGGCGGCACCCCGACATATTTGAGTCCGGCGCAAATGGAAGATTTGTTCCAGTTTACACGCGAGCGGTTTACATTCCACCCCGACGCGGAGATTGGCATCGAGATCGATCCGCGCGTCACGAGCCGCGAGCATCTGCACACGCTGCGGCAGCTCGGCTTCAACCGGCTGAGCATGGGGATCCAGGATTTCGAGCCGCGCGTGCAGAAGACGATCCATCGCGTTCAGCCGTACGAGATGACGCGAGATACGATTCTCGCTGCGCGCGAACTCGGTTTCGAGAGCCTGAACGTCGACCTGATTTACGGACTGCCGTACCAGACGGCAGAAAGTTTTCGCGCGGCGGTTGAACAGGTGCTGACGCTCGCGCCCGACCGCGTGGCGATGTTCAGCTACGCGCACGTTCCCTGGCTGAAAAAGCAGCAGGGGTCGTTTGCCGTCCACTTGCCCGAAGGGATGGAAAAATTCCGGATCTTCCGCGCCGGGCTCGAAGGCTTTCTGACGGCGGGCTACCTTTATATCGGAATGGATCATTTTGCGCGTCCCATGGACGAACTCGCCACGGCGCAGCGGAATCGCACGTTGCACCGGAATTTCCAGGGCTACACCACGAAGGCGGGCGCCGATCTGTACGGCATGGGGGTCAGCGCGATCAGTTCGATCGGCGACGCCTACGCGCAAAACCGGCGCGAAGTCCCAGCCTACGAAAGCACTGTCTCGGCGCGCGGAATTGCCACAATGCGAGGCTACCGGCTTTCCGAGGACGATCGCATTCGGCGGGCGGTAATCGGCCGGCTGCTCTGCCACACGGTGATTCCCAAGGCGGAAGTCGAGCGCGAGTTCGGAATCGACTTCGGCGAGTACTTCGCAGCGGAACTCGAACATCTCAGGGAAGCGAGCGTCGAGGGTTTGGTCAACCTGACCGCCGGCGAAATCAGCGTCACGCCTTTGGGCCGCATATTCATCCGCAACGTCGCCATGACGTTCGACCGCTATCTTCGCGATCAGCAAATGGACAAGCGGCCGCTGTTTTCCAAGACGCTCTAGGCTGCGTGAATGCCTGACGCCAATCGTGTGATCGTGATCGGCGGAGGAATTTCGGGGTTGACGTGCGCCCGCGCGCTGAAACGCGCCGGCGTCGAAGTCACGCTGCTCGAATCGTCCGCGCAGGCGGGAGGGTTGATCGGCAGCGTCGAAAAGGATGGGTTTCTTTTCGAGCGCGGCCCGCAGAGCTTCCAGGGCACCGTCGTGCTCTCCGAGTTGATCCGCGAGCTTGGCATCGAAAGCGAACTGCTCGAAGCCGATCCCGCCGCGCCCCGATACGTTTTTCGTGACGGACGCTTGCAGAAGATCCCCATGTCGCCGCCGGCGCTGATCGGATCGTCGCTGCTCGGCATCGGATCGCGATGGAAAATCGTTTCGGAGCCGTTCCGGCATACGACTCCCCCCGGGCATGAAGAGTCGGTGGCGGAATTTGTACGGCGCAAGTTTGGGCACGAAATCCTCGAATACCTGGTCTCGCCGTTCGTTTCGGGCGTCTATGCCGGGGACCCGGAACGTTTGAGCCTGCGCGCTGCATTTCCTACGCTCGAAGAATGGGAACGGCAATTCGGCAGCGTTCTGCGCGGAGCCATGAAGTCGCGTCCAGCAAGCGGAGAGAAGAAGAAAGCGCCGTCGCTATGCTCGTTCCGGCGAGGCCTTTCGACTTTGACAGACGCTCTTGCGCGGGACTTGGGGCCGTCGCCGCGGACCGGAGCGCGCGTAGCAGAGCTGATCGCGAGGGATGGCGGCGCGCGCGCATTCGACGTTCAGATCGTTGAGAACGAAAAAAGCGAGACGATCCGCGCGGCCGCGGTCGTGCTGGCCACGCCCGCCTACGTGGCCGCGCAACTCGTGCAGCCGTTTACTTCGCAGTTGGCACGCCTGTTGTCGGGCATTCCGTACGCACCCGTAGCAACGACGGCTGCGGGATATTACGCAAAACAGTTCGCCGATCCTCCCGACGGTTTTGGGTTTCTGGTTCCGCGCAAAGAAAAGATGCGTACGCTCGGAACCGTGTGGAATTCGTCGCTGTTCCCCGGCCGGGCCCCGCAAGACCGGGTCCTGATGACGAGCTTTCTCGGCGGCGCGACCGACCCGGGACTCGTCGAGAAGACGGAAGACGAAATCGCCGAGATTGCGAACTCTGAAAACCGCCGCATCCTCCAAATTACTGGAGCGCCAGTCGTCTCAGCAACCTGGAAGCATCCGAAAGCGCTGCCGCAATACAATCTGGGACACGGGCACATCGTGGAGGCAATACGCGAAACACAGGCGGAAATCTCCGGGGTGTTCTTCGCGGGTAATTACCTCGCGGGGCCCGCCATCGGCAAATGCGTCGAGCAGGCACTGCGCACCGCCGAATCCGTCTGCGCCCTGCTGCGTCCCCGCGCCTAGCTTTTCGCCGAAACGATACTTATTTCGCCCCGGGAGAGCTCGACACATGGTACGGCGCCGTCGCCTCAGCGCCTGGACCGGGCTCCGGCGCAGGCTTCGGCATGTTGTCCGCACTGAATCGCGGCACCATCTGATCAGCCATGGCTACGGCGTACACCGCCGACGCGATCTCCACGGCGCCTTCGCGAACATCTTCTTCGTAAATGCGCTCGTACGTATCCAGATTCGTGTGGTGCGTGAAACTGCCGTAATCGAAGGGATCCTGAGCCAGTCCGATGCCGGGCAATCCCGCATTGTTGAACGAAGTGCTGTCTGTTCCACCTGTCCGACGGCTGTTCGTCGCCATCGAGCCCGTGAACCCCCAGTCCGCAAACGGCACCAGCACCTGGCGAATCATGTCGGCGGCTCCCGGAGGGCCAAAAACCATCGCACCTCTCGGTTTGCCTGTGCCGGAATCGATGTTGAAATACGCGTCTAATTTGGCGTACTCGGGCTTTGGGTTCTCCGCGCTACCAAAATGCTGCTTGACGTAAGCCAGCGAGCCGAGCAGGCCCTCCTCCTCACCGCTCCACAGCGCGACGCGAATCGTTCGCCGCGGCTGCACCTTCGCAGCGGCCAGAAGTCGCACGGCTTCGAGCATCATCGACGCGCCGATACCATTGTCGGTAGCGCCCGTCGCATCGTGCCAGGAATCGTAGTGCCCGCCCAGCATGACGATCTCATCCTTCTTATCCGATCCGGCGATCTCGCCGATCGCGTTATAGACGGTCGTTCCCTCCGGATACTCCTTGTTCTTGATGTTGACCCTCAACGTAACCGGAATCCCATCGGCGATGATTCGGGAGATTCGACCGTAATCCTCGTTGCGCATCACCAGCGTCGGCACAGTTCGCGTCCAGTCATACGTGCCGTTTTGCTGCGCGATGACGACGCCGTGCTCGCGCCCCGCGTCGTTCACCCGCACGAGCGCGCCGTTATCGACCAGAAACTGGTCCACAACGCGATTCACTTCCGCGCGCGAGAGCTGCCCCTTCGGCAGCGCGGGCGGCGTCGGGAAATTGAACGGCCGCGGATTCTTGGAATCGAATCGTGATTTCCACTCGTCATCCGGACGCCGCAGCGGCGCAGGCGTAAAATTCTCTTTCACCTCCACGTGCTTTCCCACGAAGACGATTGCGCCGCGCACTTGATCGCGCACGGAGTTCAGATACGCGTCGACCTCGGCCTGCGTCGGCTGCGACGGTGCCTTCGCTTCCGGTGCGGGCGGCATCGGAGGCGGCGTGCCGCTGGGCGCGGCCGCTGGAGGCGCTGCCGGCTCGAAGAAATTGAAACCTCTGGGCGGCGCCATCCCCGGAGGATCGATGATCGCGACTTTGGCTGTCACGGCGCCTTCCGTGCTCGGCGTCCACGCGAGCGGCTCGACCACCAGTGGCCCGTGGAACGGCGCAACGGCCACGGCGGACAATTCCTCGTTCTCCCATCCCGGAACTGGTTTCCCGGCGCTGGGCGGCTGAAACGTCCATGGCTCCAGGTGAGTGTTGACCAGTCCCCACAATGTCATCGTCTTCACCGCCCAATCGTCCGCCGCCTTCAGGTTTGGCGTGCCCGTGAGTCGCGGGCCATAGACGTCCGCTATTTCATGGATGATCCACATGATCTTCGAATTGTTTGTCTCTTCCATGCGGATCAGCGTGTAGACGTCCGAAAGCGCCGGCGCTTGCGCGCCCAGCGACAACGCAGCGAGTGCCGCAACCGACAGTGCAAAAACGCGAAGCCGGATCATGGGTCCTCCTCGGATCGAAAAAAGACGGCTCATTCTATTGATTCTTCGTCCTGCTGGCAGCGCTCAATCGTTCGTGACTCGCTCCTTGTGGCGCATGGCGAGACGGACGCGGCGGCGTTCGCCGGCATCATGGAAACGGCGGCGATCGTCGTCGGTTTCGAGAATCAGCGGCGGGATGTTGTGCGGCTGGCCGTTCGAATCAATTGCCACGAACGTCAGATACGCGCTGCTCGTATGCTTCCGCTCGCCGGTAAGGATGTTCTCGGAAAAAATCTTCACGCCCACTTCCATCGACGTGTGGAACACGCGGTTCACGCTCGATTTCAGCACGATGAATTCGCCCACGTGAATGGGAAACCGGAAATCGAGATAATCCACCGATGCCGTCACCACGTGGCTGTTCGAGTGCCGGTGCGCGGCGAGCGCGCCCGCAATATCCATCAAGTGCATCACGCGCCCGCCGAGCATGGCGCCCAGCGGATTCGTGTCGTTCGGCAGAACCGCTTCCACCATTTCCGAGCGCGACACGCTGACGGGTTTTCCCGGCGAGCCGGATTCGCTTTCGGATTTCGGGACGTTCACAATGTGGTCCTTGCGCGTTTTCGACATGCCTTCGCTGCCTCTTCCCTTCATCTTCCACCCGCCCGATTTCTCATTCACGCGCGGTGCTTGGCGTGATCATTCCGGGCCGCTATAATACGCGGTTTAGGACCATGGCCCAAACGCAGAAGTCGCGGCGAGAGATGCTGGAGCAGTTCGTCGTGCAAAAGCCCGGCGATGCCTTTGCTCGCTACGGGCTGGCCATGGAGTGTGCGAAGGAAGGCGACAATCGCGCCGCGACCGAACATTTCGAGAAGCTTCTCGAAGACGAACCGAATTACACGGCGGGCTACTTCCAGTTCGCGCAACTGCTCGCGCGCCTCGGACGCCTGGATCAGGCCCGCAAACTCCTTTCGGACGGCATCATCGTCGCGCAGAGAGCCGGCGATATGCACGCCCGCGACGAAATGCAGTCTGCGCTGAACGCGATGCGCTAGAAAGTTTCGGCCCCTGGGCTCACAAACTATGAGACCTGCGCGCATCCCGCTCTTCCCTCTCGACATCGTGCTCCTGCCCGGCATGCCCGTCCCGCTCCATATTTTCGAACCGCGCTACAAAAGCATGATCGGGCGGTGCTTGAAAGAGCGGATCGAGTTCGGAATCGTTCTGGCGCGCAACAATTCGGCGGTCGCGATCGGATGCACCGCGGAAATCACGCGAAAGACCCGGGATTACGCGGATGGCCGGATGGACATTCTCACCGAAGGCCGCGCGATATTCCGGATCATCGACTTGCTCGAGGAGAAGGAATACTACGAAGCAGTGGTCGATTACTTGCCGGAGGACGCCACTCCGCAAGACGCCCGGGCGCAGAAGGAACTGACAGACGTTTTCCAGGAGTGTCATCTGCTCCTGTTTGGGCATCTTTGGCCGGGGAGCGAGCCGCGCGATGAGGTTCCGCTGGCGTACAGGTTGGCGGCGCGTCTGCCGCTGAGTCCAAAGGAACGCCAGAAGCTCCTTGAAGAGCGCAGCGAGTGCGACCGTCGCGACTTCCTCCTCCGCTATTCCAACGATCTTCTCCCGAAACTGGCGCAGACCGAGTTGGCCCGCCAGAAGGCGGCAGGCAGCGGTCAGGGCGTTCACTAGCGCCTCCGGCCAACGACTCCACCGGAAGGCGCATCCTTCTATTCGTGCGACTTGCGCTTCAAATTGCCGGATTTCGCATCAAATTAGGCGCGGGCACACGCTTCCACTATAATCAGCCTGTTAAGACTTCTGTTATGCGCGCAAGCAGCGCGCTTTTTGTCGCCTTTGACGAGCGCTTCAAGGATAGGTGAGGGATGAGTTCGCATCCGCAGAATTTAGGTGAGCTTCGGCGCAGTCAATGGATGGAAGAACGCATCGCGGAGCGAAGCGTGCGTCAGGAGATGCGCGAGAACCTGCTCTGCAAGATGGAGAAAGGCGACTCGCTCTTTTCCGGTGTGCACGGGTACGACGACACCGTAATCCCCCAGATCATCAACGCAATTCTGTCGCGCCATCATTTCATCCTCCTCGGGCTGCGCGGACAGGCCAAATCGCGAATTCTGCGTGCGCTGGTCGAATTCATGGATCCGCAGATTCCGGTCGTCGCGGGCTGCGAAATCAACGACAACCCGTACCGCCCGCTGTGCCGCTCCTGCCGCGAGCGTCTCGCAGCGGAAGGCGACGCGACTCCCATCGCCTGGCTCAGGCGCGAGCATCGCTACGTGGAAAAGCTCGCCACTCCTGACGTCACGATCGCGGACATTATCGGCGATGTCGATCCGATCAAGGCCGCGCGAGGCGGCCGAAACCTTTCCGACGAGTTGACCATTCATTACGGCCTGCTCCCCCGCGCCAACCGCGGAATCTTCGCCATCAACGAACTGCCCGACCTCGCGGGCAAAATTCAAGTTGGCCTCTTCAACATCATGCAGGAGGGCGACATCCAGATTAAGGGCTACCCCGTGCGCATGGCGCTCGACCTGCTTCTGGTCTTCACCGCGAACCCTGAGGACTACACCGCCCGCGGAAAGATCATCACCCCGCTGAAGGACCGCATCGGCTCGGAAATCCGCACGCACTATCCGGCCACCGTAACCGAAGGAATGTCGATCACTGCGCAGGAATCGTGGACGGCGCGCGACACCACGCGGCACGTCAAGGTGCCGGATTACATTCGCGAGATCGTGGAGGAAGTCGCGTTTCAGGCGCGCGAAGACAAGCGCGTGGACCGCCGGTCGGGCGTGAGCCAGCGCCTCCCGATCAGTGCGCTCGAAAACGTCTTGAGCGGCGCCGAGCAGCGGGCGGTGCGCGCCCGTGAGTCGGCAGTGGTCGCGCGAGTGGCGGATATCTACGCGGCCATCCCGGCCATGACTGGCAAATTCGAGCTGGAGTACGAAGGCGAGTTGAAGGGCGCCGAGAACATCGCGCGCGAGCTGATTCGCGGCGCCGTCGGGAAAACGTTCAGCCGTCATTTCGTCAACGCGAATTTCCAGGCGGCGATCCAATGGTTCGAGCTGGGCGGCGAACTGAAGATTCCCGCGAACGCCTCGAGCGGCGAGGTGCTGGCACAGCTCAAGAAGATCAGCGGGCTGTTCGATCATCTGGAGACGCTGGGCGTAAAGGCGAAGGACGACGCGGGCATTCAGGTGAGCGCCGCGGAGTTCATCCTGGAAGGCCTTTGGGCGCACAAGCGAATCAATCGAAGCGAGGAGCGCGGTTATTTTGCCGACATGCGCAAGCCTCCCGAGCCGCGCGATCCTTCCTCTGGCGGCCGGCTGCCGCGGCGCCAGTTCAATTAGGTCCTGGGATTCAGGCGTAGGGGCCGGTCTCAGACCCGCCCTCGAAAGCGCACGGCCCAAATGAAATATATTCGATACTCGAAATACTCGCCTGAAGCGGCCGACGACGTCGACTTGCAGGAGCTGATGAACCGCCTCTCAGATTTCTTTCTTCAAAGCGGTTTCGAAAACCAGTACGGAATCTACGAGATGGATATGAACCGCTCGCGGGAGGAGTATCTCGATGCCCTCCGCGACGCCATCCTGCGGGCGCTCGAAGAGAGCGATCTCGTCCCGCCCGACATGATGGAGCGCCTGCTGCAGAATCCGGACACGTCGCAGAGCGACGAGCTGCGCGACCTGATCGACCGGCTCATCCAGCGCATGGAGCAGGAAGGCTTCATCAATCGCGAGGACTCCGCGCATGTGACGCCTCCGCCTTCGGAAACGCCCGGCGGGCAGGTTGGCCCCGCGCAGCCGAAGATGGAGGCGCGGTTCGAGATCACGGACAAGACGCTCGACTTTCTCGGCTTCAAAACGCTGAAGGATTTGCTCGCCTCGCTCGGCAAGAGCAGCTTTGGCCGCCACGATACGCGCGACCTCGCCACGGGCATCGAATCGGGTGGAACTTCGAAGCCCTACGAGTTCGGCGACACGCTCAACATGGACATCAGCGCCACTCTGTTCAACGCCGTGCGGCGCAACGGTGCGGGCATCCCCGTCGAGCTCGACTACCCAGACCTGATGGTTCACCAGTGCGAATACCAGAGCTCGTGCGCCACGGTCCTGATGCTCGACTGCAGCCACAGCATGATTCTCTATGGCGAAGACCGTTTCACGCCAGCCAAGCGCGTCGCTCTGGCGCTGTCGCACCTGATTCGCACGCAGTACCCCGGTGATTCGCTGCACTGCGTGCTTTTTCACGATAGCGCCGAGGAAATTCCCCTCGCGCAGCTCGCCCGCGTCCAGGTCGGGCCGTACTACACGAATACGCGCGAGGGCCTACGTCTCGCGCAACGAATCCTTTCCCGACAGAAGAAGGACATGCGGCAGATCGTGATGATCACCGACGGGAAACCATCCGCACTCACTTTGGAAGACGGCCGCATCTACAAGAACGCCTACGGCCTCGACCCGCTCGTCGTGACGCAGACCCTCGAGGAAGTCGCCAAATGTAAGCGCGCGGGAATCCTGATCAACACCTTCATGCTGGCCAGCGACTACAGCCTGGTTCATTTCGTGCAAAAGATCACGGAACTGTGCCGCGGCAAAGCCTACTTCACCACCCCGTATACCCTCGGGCAGTACCTGCTGATGGATTACCTGGGCAAGAAGACGCGCAACATCCACTGATGCGCGCAACCGCTTACTCGCTGGCGCCCATTCCCCGCAAGAACCACCCTGCCGCCCTCGCGCCCGCGCAAATCGTGTGTTAAATCTTGCGCGACTGTATCCGTTGCCGCGGAGCCACATCTAATCCACTGGGGTAGACTGAATGAGCTTCAAACGCCTCGTTCAGCAGCTTTCGGGAGGAAAACGAATGGCGGCTTTGACGGCCGGGACCATGGCTCCGGCCATTTCGCTGAAGGATGTCCACGGAAAAACGGCGGCGCTCGCCGACACGCTGAAGAAAGGCCCCGTGCTCGTTGCGTTTTTCAAGGTGAACTGCCCCACCTGCCAGTTCACCGTTCCCTTCCTCGAACGAATGTACGAGATGTACGGCGGGGCGAACGTCACGTTCCTGGGAATCTCGCAAAACGGGATCGAAGACACGCGCGAATTCATGGCTGAGTTTGGAACAAAATTCCCGGTGCTGATCGACGACCGCGGCTACTCTGCGTCAAATCAGTACGGCCTGACGAACGTTCCGACGATTTTCTGGATCGCGCCAGACGGGAAGATTCAGGTCAGTTCTGTCGGATTCCAGCGCAACGATCTGGAAAAGATCGCGGCCGAAGCCGCTCGCGCCACCGGAAAACCTGCGCAGCCGCTGTTCCGGCCTGGCGAAGTTGTGCCCGACTACAAGCCTGGTTGAGGATCGAAGAACTAGGCTCCGTGCGAGCCTGCTCGAACTTCGGCGCTTACTTCCTCCTTCATTAATCCGCAGTTTTTTTGCGGCCGTACTTCGCCTTTCCTGCGGGAGCCGCGCGTGTTTTGGCTACTCGAGCGTCTCTTCGATCAACGATTTCTTGTGCTTGGCCGGCCTCAGGCGCTTGTCTATGATGACGCGCTCCGGTGGAGGCAGCCCGACGCCCTGGCGAGCGCGCCGCCGCACTTCCTTCGCCACTCGCAACCGAGGCTTTTTCTTGCGCTTTGACTTCCGCGCCATCGCTCAAACCCGTCGCTTAGAACGAAAAACTCACATGCAGATAGAACGTCCGTGGCGCTCCGGACGATGAGAAAAACTGTCTCGCCAGGCTGTTCGATTTTCCGAAGTAAGGAGACAGGTTGTCGCACGTGCTCGGGTCGGCGCTGCACGTGGCCAGGTCGGGAACGTTCAACAGCCCGTTGGGCGCCGCGAGATTGATCCGGTTGGTTATATTCCGCGCAAACACACTGAACGTCAGATTGTAGCGGTGATTGTTCCCGCCCCCGCCCATCATCCAGCCACCGCCTCCGCCAAAAGGTCCGCCGGGTCCACCGTGGTGATGATGGTCGCCGCCCCCGCCGCCGCTCGGGCCCTCGGAGACCTTGCCAAAACCAAATGTCTTGCTCATGTG
>DATGHM010000139.1:0-16779 GCA_035307985.1 Candidatus Acidiferrales bacterium | reverse complement strand
CATGGGGTGCGGTGGTCGAGCGAGGGTCCGCCCGGCGAATCGTCGGTAGCGACGGTTACGACGGTCGAGTGCCTGATTGCCTCGATCGGTTCCATGCTGCTGGCGTCTTCTGCCGGTGGGCGCGGCGCTTCGATTATCGCTCCGGTGCATGTGGCGGTTGCGAGCGAATCACAGCTCGAGCCCGATCTCGAATCCGCACTGGCGCGCGTGAAGCGAAGCGGCCTCGCCGAACGAAGCTCCAGCCTTTTTCTGATTACCGGCTCGAGCCGCACGGCCGATATCGAGAAGATACTTGTTCTCGGCGCGCACGGTCCGCGGCGACTGATCGTGATCCTTGCGCGCGACTTGGATTGATCATGGCAAGTGCTACACTGGCGCATTCAGGCTGAAAATCCGTGCAGAATCCGGTTTTGCAACTCGACACGCGCGACAACGTTCTGATCGCACTTTCCGACTTGCGGCAGGGCCAGGAAGTCGCGTTCAACGGCGGCGTGTACGAACTCACTACGAACGTTCCCGCGAAACACAAATTCGCGACCGCGGACCTCGCGGCCGGCGACAAAGTCATCATGTACGGCGTGCTGGTCGGCGAAGCGACGAAACCGATTCGCCGCGGCGAGGTCGTCACACCGCTGAATCTGCATCACCAGGCGGCGCCATTTCACGAGAAAACGCGGGAGCTGCACGCGAATCTGCCCGATGTTTCGCGGTGGCGTTCACGCACCTTCATGGGATACCGCCGCGCCGACGGGCAAGCGGGGACGCGCAATTATTGGCTCGTCGTGCCGCTCGTTTTCTGCGAGAACCGAAATATAGCCGTGCTGAAGCAGGCGTTCGAGGAAGAACTGGGCTTTGCCGCGCCGCAAATCTACCGCCGCCAGGTGGCCGAATTCGTGAAGCTTTATCGCGAGGGGCGAGGAGACGAAATTCTCGCTCACCAATCGGCACAGCCCGGCGTCAGCGCAGGCGCACCGAAAGTCTTCCCGCATGTCGACGGCATTAAATTTCTGATGCACGAGCAGGGCTGCGGCGGAACGCGCGAGGATGCGCGGAATCTCTGCGGGCTCATCGCCGGATACATCCATCATCCGAACGTCGCCGGCGCGACGGTACTGAGCCTTGGCTGCCAGCACTCACAGATGGACATCCTCCGCGAAGAAATCGCCAGGCGCGATCCGCACATCGCGAAGCCGGTCTTCTACCTGGAACAACAGCGGGCCGGCTCGGAATTTGCGATGCTCTCGGCCGCAGTGCGCGATACGTTCCTGGCCCTCCTTGACGCGGAGAAACTGCGCCGCGAGCCAGTACCGCTCTCGCAGCTCTGCCTAGGCTTGAAGTGCGGCGGCTCCGACGGCTTCTCGGGAATTTCGGCGAACCCAGCGATCGGGCATACTGCCGATCTCGTCGCCGCCCTGGGCGGTCGCGGAATTCTTTCCGAGTTTCCCGAGCTTTGCGGCGTTGAACAGGAACTGATCGACCGCAGCGTCAGGAAGGAAGTTGGTGACCGGTTCATTCAGTTGATGCGCGATTATGCCGCGCGCGCCAAGGCTGTCCGCTCCGGGTTCGACATGAATCCCTCGCCGGGCAACATTCGCGACGGCCTGGTAACAGACGCCATGAAGTCCGCCGGCGCGGCCAAGAAGGGCGGAAGGTCGCCGGTGACTGCCGTCCTCGATTATCCCGAGTACTCGAGTGTGCCCGGGCTCAATCTTCAGTGCACGCCCGGCAGCGACGTCGAGTGCGTCTCCGCTCAGGTGGGTGCCGGCGCGAACGTGGTCCTTTTCACCACCGGGCTCGGCACGCCCACCGGCAATCCGATCGCGCCAGTCGTGAAAATCTCGACCAATTCGGATCTGGCGCGCCGCATGAGCGATATCATCGATATCGATACCGGCAGCATCGTCTCCGGCGAGCGAACAATCGAGCAAATGGGCGACGAAATTCTCGACTTTGTAATCAAGATTGCGAGCGGCGAGGTCAAGACAAAGGCGGAACTGCTGGCGCAGGACGATTTCATTCCATGGAAACGAGGAGTCTCGCTGTGACGAGATCAGGCGAGGCCAAGCTTCCCTTTCGGCTCGATAACCGAATGGCCGTTGTGACGGGCGGGGCCAGCGGCATAGGTCGCGCCATCGCGGAGCGATTCGCGAGCAGCGGCGCTTACGTGCGCATCCTGGACAAGAACGGCGAGAAGGCGGAGGAGGCGGCCCGGGCGATCACGTCGTTGCACGGCAACACGCGATCGATCACCTGCGACGTTTCCGATCAGCAACAGGTAAAGGGAGCCTTCGAAGAGATTTTTCGGGAATTCCCGATGCACATTCTCGTCAACAACGCAGGGGTTTCGCACATTGGATCACTCGAGAAAACCAGCGAGGAGGAATTCGAGCGAGTCTTCCGCATCAACGTCAAGGGAATGTACAATTGCCTGCTGGCGTGCATCGGGCGGATGAAATCCACGGGCGGCGTGATTCTGAACATGGCTTCGATCGCCGGTTCGGCTGGACTCGCGGACCGTTTCGCCTACTCGATGAGCAAGGGCGCAGTGATCGCCATGACGTACTCCGTGGCCCGCGATTATCTGAGCTACAACATTCGCTGTAATTGCATCTCGCCAGCGCGCGTTCACACGCCTTTCGTCGACGATTATCTGCGGAACAACTATCCCGGCCGGGGAGAAGAAATGTTTGAGAAACTCTCCCATGCGCAGCCCATCGGCCGAATGGGCAAGCCGGAGGAGGTCGCCAACCTCGCGCTGTTCCTTTGCTCGGACGAAGCTGCATTCATCACCGGAGTCGACTATCCGATCGACGGCGGCTTTTTCAATCTCCATGGCTGACCCATCCTTCTCGATCTGCGTTCCTCTGCTCCGCAGCGCGAGATTTGCGGTCTCACATTCTTCACAAACCGGATCCCGGTGAATATCGATTCGCACCAACATTTCTGGCGCTACGATCCGCAGAGGGATGCGTGGATCACGGACGAAATGTCCGTCCTGAAGCGCGATTTTCTGCCCCAGGACTTGATTCCCGAACTTGCTGCGAACGGCGTGGCCGCAAGCATCGCGGTGCAGGCCGATCAGTCCGAACGCGAAACGCTTTTCCTGCTCGAGTGCGCGGCGCAGCATCGAGAGATTGCTGCGGTGGTTGGCTGGGTCGATCTGTGCGCCCCGAACCTGCCGGAGCGCCTCGGATTTTTTTCGCAATTCAAGAAACTGCGGGGTTTCCGTCATATCGTCCAGGGAGAACCAGACGACCGCTTCTTGCTGCGCGAAGACTTTTGCCGCGGCGTGGCCTGCTTGAGCGAATTCGGCTTCACGTACGACATTTTGATTTATCCCAAGCAGTTGCCGGCGGCGTGCGAATTCGTCGAACGGTTTCCCGACCAGCCCTTCGTCATCGACCATCTCGCAAAGCCTGCCATTCGCGCCAAAGAAATCGATTGCTGGCGCGAGCAGATTCGCGCCGTCGCCGCTCATCCGAACGTTTTCTGCAAACTCTCTGGCGTGATTACGGAGGCGGATTGGAGCAAGTGGTCCCTGGATGCTTGCCGGCCGTATCTCGATGTGGTCTTCGAGGCTTTTGGCGCGGATCGCCTCATGTTCGGCTCCGACTGGCCGGTCTGCCTCCTGGCCGGAACGTACCGCCAAGTGAAGGATCTGATCGGCGATTACACCGAAAGTCTTTCTGGAGCAGATCGCGAAAGGGTTTTCGGATTGAGCGCCGCTCGATTTTATGGGTTGAATACCGTGGGCGAGGATTGAGGCTTAGTCATCATGGATCTACAACTGAAGGATAAGGTGATCGTCGTCACTGGCGGCGCTAAGGGGATTGGCGCGGCGATCGTGCTCGCCTGCGGACAGGAGGGCGCCATTCCGGTGATTGTCGGCCGGGGCGCGGACGCGGCGGAGCAGTTGCAGTCGCAGCTCCACCGCAACCGCGTCATCAGCCACTTCATCGAGGTCGAACTGTCCGATCCGGCGAATTGCCAGAGAGCGGTCGACGAAACGGTTCGCACGTTCGGACGCATCGACGCGCTGGTGAATAATGCCGGGCGCAACGACGGCGTCGGCCTCGAGCGCGGCGATCCTGAACGGTTCATGGAGTCGATTAAGGGCAATCTGCTGCATTACTATTCGATGGCGCACTATGCGCTTCCCTATTTGAAACGCGTACGGGGGTCCATCGTTAACGTCGGCTCCAAAGTGGCCGTTACGGGCCAGGGTGGAACGTCCGGTTACGCCGCGTCCAAGGGCGGAATTCTCGGGCTCACGCGCGAGTGGGCGGCCGAACTCCTGCCGTATAGCGTTCGCGTCAATTGCGTCATTCCCGCCGAAGTCATGACTCCTCTCTACGAATCCTGGCTGAAGACGTTCCCCAACCCCGAGGAGAAGCTGCAAACAATACTTTCGAAGATTCCACTCGAAAAACGCATGACCAAGGGAGAGGAGATCGCGGCGACGGTCGTATTTTTGATCTCGGCCCAGTCAGGGCACACTACGGGGCAGGAAATTTATGTTGACGGCGGATACGTCCATCTCGACCGGGCGCTAACCTGAGAACCGCACCGGTGTTCCGGAGAGACGGCGCCCGAGCCCGTTCATCCCACGCTCGCGGCGTCGGCAGCGTCCGTGGCCGGGGCCACGGAAGGTCCGCTCGATTGCCGCTGCAGCCAATACAAGACGAGCTCTACGCGCGTGGAAATTCCGAGCTTGTCGAAGACGTGAAAAAGGTAATTTCGAACGGTGTGCTCGCTCAACGCCAGTTGAGTTGAAATGTCCTTGTTGCTCAGGCCGTCGGCAACGAGCCTCACGACGTCCGCTTCGCGTTTCGACAGCAGGTCGGCGCCGCGCGAGTCTCGAAGATGCACAGGCATGGTCTGACCGAGCGCTTCGACCAAGTGGCGCATGGTTTCGCTGTTCGCCCACACCTGCCCATGATGCACGGCGTGGATGCACTTGCAGAGAATTTCGAGGGGCTGGTCGCGAAAAACGACGCCGCGCGCGCCACTGCGGAAAGCGTCAACAACAAGTTTTCTCTCTCGGGAGTGCAGGAGCATCACGCATCGTGTCCTCCTGCACGCGGGCCGCATTTCGCGGAGAACGCGATAGCCCTCCAACGCACCGTCCTGCAATTGCGCGCTGATCACGGCTATGTCCGGCTGTTTTTCCCGCAAGAGCGCCGTTGCTTCGGCGCTCCTCACCGCCGAGCCAACGACCGCGACACGGTTCCGCTTAGAACGAAACGCGCGCTCAATGAGTTGGCAATTCAAGTAACTCGTTTCTGCGATGCACACACTCACAGAAACGCCTGGGTTGCTCCAAGGCTGCGTTCTCGACATCGTTTCTCCCCAAAAGCAGCTAGGAGTTGGAAGGTAGGCGGATTCTATGAATATCGCGCAAGAAACACAAGTAAAAAGAAAGCTATATACCGTATGGGAACGGACCGAGTGTGATGAATACGACTCTCCGGCACAGCAAGGCGGATTTCCCGGGCTACTTGAGAATCGCGCGTGCAGTTCGAGTCTCGCGCGTGTGTTGAGACATTTGCCGAGTGATAGGAACAATCGTCTCTATTGCTGTGGGGTCATTCTTCTCTATAGTCCTGGGCCCAAAGGCTGGAGCGCTTTGACTTCAGGTGTTCTCCGTAAAACTGCTGACGGTGCCATCGCTCATCCTGCCACTCGCACGCCATGCCTTGCCCTAGACTTTCCGCCCCTTGCGGCATTGAGCACGAACGAATAGTTTTCGCCGCTGCGGAGTCACGAATGCAGGGCCAGCCCATTTCGATACTCCAGACCACAAACGGAACGCGCTATGCGCAGCAAGCGCGGCGGAGCCGAGGCGAGCAGCGGACCGCGGTTCGCTATGCATTGCAGATCCCCGTCACCTATCGCTGGATTGAACGGGGCGGGGCGCGGGAAGCTGG
Source organism: Candidatus Acidiferrales bacterium (assembly GCA_035307985.1). Classification (GTDB taxonomy): domain Bacteria; phylum Acidobacteriota; class Terriglobia; order Acidiferrales; family UBA7541; genus Palsa-295. Next base: position 10,852 of record DATGHM010000139.1, on the reverse strand, counting down.
AGGATGTACCCGCGACGTCAGTGTCAGGGGAGCTTACGTGATCACTGGAGATTGCCCACCTTGCGGCGCGAATCTCCGGATCAAGATGAGCTTCCCGAGAGGCAGTGGGAGAGGAAGGCTTCAATGGATGGACGCCGAGGGCTCGGTCGTACGCGTTGAGAACCCGTCCGCCGCCCAGGGTGGATTCGTCGTTGAAAGCCAAGGGCCGAGGTTGTTCACGAGATGAAAGTTCCCCGCCAATGGTGCTCAAGAAGTGCTGAACGCCTCATTTTTGCGGCTGCGCTCCTCGTTGCGGCCACCAGTATCCAAGCCCGCGGACAGGCGAAGACATCGACGCGACAGTTGGCTGACGAATCGGCCCTGCTATCCCGACCCGCCGCCGGAAGGTCCGTCCACACTCCACAATTGCAAAATCGCTATCCACGGTATCGCCTTTGCGCGAGCGATGTGCTGGCGGTCAGTTTTCCCCTCACACCGGAATTCGACGAGACGGCAACGATTCAACCGGACGGCTTCGTGACGTTGACCGCGGTCGGGGACGTTCACCTGGCGGGTTTGACGACCGAAGAGTCAGTACAGTCAATACGCGCTGCCTACTCGAAAGTGCTGCACGACCCGATCGTCACAGTCGAGTTGAAAAAATTCAACGAGCCATATTTCGTCGTGGGCGGGCAGGTCCAGCGACCCGGAAAGTACGATCTGCATGGTTACACGACTGCCACTCAGGCCATCGCTATCGCTGGGGGTTTCAACCATGACGCGAAGCATTCACAAGTGCTCCTGTTTCGGCGTGTCAACGACGACTGGTTCGAAGTGAAGGACCTGAACCTGAAGCGGATCCTGAGCGGGCGGGATCTTGCCGAAGACCCTGAAATTCGCGCCGGAGACATGCTCTTCGTTCCGCAGAACATGATTTCGAAAATCAAGAGGCTCATCCCGGCATACGGGGTCGGGACCTATTACCAGCTGTATCGCTGAAGATCAGGGAAGAACGAATGGACGAGCTTGCTATCCAGCGAAAAACGACCTCACAGGGCGCGACGCTAACGCTTCGCGACGCGGTCGCCCCAATTTTCCGGCAGCGGCGGCTCGCGTTGGTGATTTTCCTGGGCATTTTCGGCGGCGCGGTTCTGGCGGCGGCGCTGATGCCGGCCAAGTACGAGTCTGAAATGGAGATACTCGTGAACCGCGATCGGGCTGACGACGTGGTGACGCCCAACCCCGACACGCGAATCGTGACGAGTCAGGCGCCCTCGGTCACGGAAGAGGACCTGAACTCCGAGGTAGAACTGCTGAAGAGCCGCGATCTCCTGGAGCAGGTTGCCCTTGCTTGCAAACTCGAGTCTCAGCAGAGCGGACTGGGCGGAAAAATCCTCGCAACATGGGATGGCCTCTACGGGCCCCAACAGGTACGCGAGCGAAGGATTGCGCGGGCGGTTAATGCATTGGAAAGCGGCGTCGTCGCCGAGCCCTTGAAAAAAACGAGCCTGATCCGCGTGAGCTACGCGTCAGCCGATCCGGAATTGTCCGCGCGGGTACTGCGAACACTCGCAACGCTCTATCAGGAAAAACATGCGGAGGTCCACAGGCCAGCGGGAACATTCCGCTTCTTCGATCGCGAGACCGATCACTACCGGCAGGAACTCGCAGCCCGCGAAGCCCGATTGCAGAGCTTCGAAACGTCGAACGGACTGGTCGATCCCGGCATTCAGAAGCAGCTGGCATTGGAGCAAATCAGCCAGCTCCAGACCGAGGTGGATGAGGACCGCGCCGGAATTCGCGCCGCGCAAGATCGCGCCTATGAACTAAAGGCGTTGAAGAGCGCATCTCCCGAACGGCAGACGACCGTCTTGAGAAAATCCGACAATGCCGAATTGCTGGCGCAACTGAACAGCACGCTTCTGTCGTTGGAGCTCAAACGAAGCGAGATGCTCACGAAGTACGCTCCAGACTATCCGCTGGTTCGTGAGGCCGATGCGCAAATCGCTGACGCGCGCAAGGCGCTGGCCGATGCCCAAAGAAAACCCGTCGAGGAAATCACGACCGACCGCACGCCCGCCCAGGACTGGATGGAAACCGAGATAACAAAGGCCGAAACCGATCGCGTAGCGCTGGAAGGGCGAGCCGCCTTGATAGAGCGAGCGCTGCGCGAATCGAAGGCGATGGCGTCACGAATCGATCGCGAAAGCGCGAAACAGCAGGATCTGGCGCGCGATGTGAAAACGTCGGAAGAGAATTACGTCCTGTATCTCAAGAAGCGCGAGGAGGCTCGTATTTCCGACCTACTTGACCAGAAGAGAATCGTCAACGTCAGTATCGCGGAAGCAGCTACCATTCCGGCTTTCCCTGCGCGAAATTGGGCGTGGATTCTGGCGCTTGGATTCTTCGCGGCAAGTGGTGCGAGCGTCGGCGCCGCGTACGCGGCGGACCGGCTGGACCCGATGTTCCGAACCCCGGACGAACTACGCTGCTATCTCGATCTTAGGGTCCTGGCTGCCATACCTGCAAAAACGTTGAAGCAGTAAGGAGGCGGAGCGGAATACTCATGAGCCGACACGCAGAAATATTCTCAGCGCCAGCAGAGCCTCCGGCACCGGCCGCAGCGGCGCGGGAAAAACAGACGGGCGGAGCCTTGCCGGAGATGCAATGCGCCTCGCCGGGCATCGACGAAGTATGGAAGCTGGTGCAACAGATTTTCCTCGTAGGCAAGGACGGGAAAGGGCCCCGCGTCGTCGCGTTTTGCGGCGCGAACCGCGGTGCGGGCTCCAGTTGGGTGTGCGCAAGAACGGGGGAATCGCTCGCGCGGCAATCGGCTGGGCGCGTGTGCCTGATCGATGCGAATCTGCGAACCCCTTCGCTCCATGCTCAGTTCGAAGCCAAAGCGGAGCCGGGATTCGCGGAACTCATCCGGAGTTCCCGGCCGGCGACGGATTTCCTACAAGGGATTTCCGGCAGCGGTCTCTGGCTCGTCGCCGCAGGCTCGGTGGAAAGCGGGCCAAATGAATCCCTGAATGCGCAGAAGTTGGCCATGCGATTCGCCGAACTGCGCGCGCAGTTCGATTTTCTGCTGGTTGATACGCCCGCTATCGACATCCACCCCGACGCCGTCCTGCTCGGCCATGTGACCGATGGAATCGTCCTGATTGTGGGGTCGGACTCAACGCGGCGAGAAACAGCTCGGAATGCAAAACTGAGTTTCGAAACAGCACAGATTCCCGTGCTTGGGGCGGTCCTGAACAAACGGACCTTTCCTATTCCCGACGCAATCTATCGCAAGATTTGAACGGGAAGGCACGAAGCGGCAGCGCCCGCAGCACGTATTCGGGTGCGATTCGGTCACGGAGCAATCTGCGCGATTGATCCGACGAATGCGGCCGCTTAGAAACCGGGTGGCCAGCTTCGAGTCTGGACGCTTAAGACCAGGAGCAGTCCGAGTTTCGGACGATTCCTGGCGTCCGGCCGGAAGCCGTCAGGGCTACGCGAGAGCGTCATTCGTTTCCTTTTTCGGCTTGGGAACCCGCGCACCGAAAAGGGGGGACGAATCCGCGAATTGCCAAGTACAAAACGAACGATCGGGGTCTACTAAATGCGTACCCTCTCGTCTGGCGAGGCCACTCGGAACGAAATTCTCGGGCTCCGCTTTGCACAAAACGCGGCGTTTCAGCTTTGGACCAGGCTCGGGCACAGGGCGAAGGCCAATCTTGTGCCGCTCGCTCACCTCGCGCTGGTCTTCCCTTCTTATGCCCTGTCGATCTTTGCCGTTTCCGAGGGCCGAGGTGATACTTGGGCGCTCGAAGTATTCCGCGAAACGATCGGGACACTAGTTGTTCTCCGCCTGGCAAGCATGCTCTGGCTTCAACTTCACCGTCGTTCGCTGCGCCACGCGAACGCTCTAGACCTGATTGCCATCCTCAAAGCCGTCTCCCTGAGCAGCCTCCTTTTCTGGGTGACGACACTCTTCCTTTTCCGCCGACTTTCGCTCCCATCAGCTGTCTTCCTGATGGATGCCGCTTTTCTGATTCTCTTGTGGTGCGGTCTGCATTTTGGCAGCCGCGTCCTTCGTGCACGGAACGCCGCAGCCCGCAAGGCAGGAAAGCCCGTACTCATCGTAGGCGCGGGGGACGCTGCAGCCACCGTATTGAAAGAGCTCACGCTCGATTCCAGATCGCTGTGCCGGCCAGTGGCCATTGTGGACGACGACCCGCACAAATTGGGACGGTCGATCTGCGGCGTACGGGTAGAGGGTGGAACCACCGACTTGGGCAGGATCGTCGCGGAAAAGAAAGCGGACGAAATCCTGATTTGCATTCCCAGCGCTAGCCGCTGGCAGATGCGCGAGATCCTGAGGGGTTGTCGTGAATCGAATGTCCCCGTACGGATGCTGCCGTCGATCTCCGAACTGGTGGGTGGAAAAGCCTCACGTGAGGACTTTCGCCGGCCTCGCATTGAGGACCTCTTGCAGAGGGACGGGATTGAGGTAGACGCCCGCGAAACGCGCAACGTGGTGGGCGGCAAGACGGTGCTTGTGACCGGGGCCGGCGGAAGTATCGGCTCCGAGCTCTGCCGCCAGATCGCAGCCGCAAATCCCCGAAAGCTTCTGCTGCTGGATCACTCTGAAAACAGCCTCTTTTACGCTCATCTGGAAGCGCGGGAACAGCTTGGAGCCGATCGGGCGAAACCGTTGCTGATGGACCTGCTCGAAGCAGACTGCCTGCGCGAAATGATGCGGCGAGAGAGGCCAGATGTCGTCTTTCATGCCGCGGCGCACAAGCACGTCGGGCTGATCGAGATGCACGCACGCGAAGGGATTCGAAACAACGTGTTGAGCACGCGGAACGTGGCGGAAGGCGCGCTCGAGTGCGGAGCCAAGCGACTCGTCAACGTCTCGACGGACAAAGCGGTCAGGCCGCAGAACTACATGGGCGCGTCGAAGAAACTCACCGAACTGTGCATTCAGGAACTGGCCCGCCAAACGGGCGCGCGCTTCTGTAATGTGCGGTTCGGCAACGTCGCAGGGAGCACCGGCAGCGTCATGCGCCTGTTTTGGGACCAGATCCAAAAGGGAGGGCCGGTCCGCGTGACGGACCCGCGCGCCACGCGCTATTTCATGACGATTTCCGAGGCCGTCCACCTGATTCTGCGTGCCTCCGCGCTCTCGGCTGGCGGAGAAACATTTGTTTTTGACATGGGCGAGCCGGTGAACATCTTCGAACTGGCGCGGACGATGATGCTCTTTGCCGGACTCAAACCGGGCGCGGACGTTTCGATCGAATTCACGGGACTCCAGGCCGGAGAAAAACTCCACGAGGAACTGTGGGAAGACTGGGAACGCGCCACGCCTACCGAGTGCCCGCGCATCTTCGCCATTCGCGACCAGAACGCGGCCGCCCGAGGGATCCTCGCAAACATTTGCAGGCTGGAGGAACTCCTGGCGCCCGAGGATAACCAGAGGCTGCTGCAATTCGTGCAGGAGATCGTTCCTGAATTTCGTCCCGCATCGCCGCCCTCCGGTGCGTCGTCAATGGCCGCTGAATGCGCCGGGGCCGCCGAGCCGCTGGAGGCCGCTTGAGGATTCCGCTTTCGAGGCCCGATGTCGGAGAACGCGAAATCGAGCTGGTGACTCGCGTCCTGCGATCCGGTCAGCTCAGCCTCGGTCCACGCCTCGCCGAATTCGAGGAAAAATTCGCGTCCTACGTGGGTTCCCGCTACGCCGTCGCGGTGAACAGCGGAACCTCCGCCCTGCACCTTTGCATAAAAGCGCTGGGAATCGGCGCAGGCCATGAGGTTCTGACCACCTCCTTCAGTTTTGTGGCCTCGGCGAATTGCATTCTCTACGAAGGCGCAATTCCCGCGTTCGCAGATATTGATGCTGCGAGACTGAATCTCGATCCCGACAACGTCTCTGCGGTGATTGCGCGCGATTATGTCTGGAAAGGCGGCCAGCTCACGAATCGCGCGTCAGGGCGTGTTTTGAAGGCCATCCTGCCCGTCCATGTTTTCGGTTTGCCGTGCGACATGGCGCCGATCCGGGAACTAGCACAGACGTTCAATCTACGCGTCGTCGAGGATGCGTGTGAAGCGCTGGGCGCGAGGTACGGCGAGCAAGCAGCTGGAACACTCGGCGATGCGGGTGTTTTCGCGTTTTATCCGAATAAACAGATGACGACGGCGGAAGGCGGAATGATCGTCACGAATGACGCGCGGCTGGCGCGCGTTTGCCGGAGCCTGCGCAATCAGGGGCGCGACGAAAGCGCGGCGTGGCTGCGACACGAACGGCTCGGCTACAACTACCGCCTTAGCGAATTGCACTGCGCGCTTGGCCTCGCACAGCTCGAGAGAATCGACGAGCTATTGGCGGCGCGCGAGCAAGTTGCCTTGGGGTATGCGCGGCTGCTGTCGGGCATTCCACGAATTGCCCTTCCGTGTGATCCGCCGGACAGGAAACGGAGCTGGTTCGTATACGTCATCCGGGTAGTTGGCCCTTCAGCGTCGAGCCTGCGCCGAAAATTGATCGAAGGCCTAAGAACGCGCGGAATCGCATGCCAAACGTATTTTCCAGCGATCCATCTTCAGCCGTATTTTCGCGGCGTGCCGTTGACACCGGTGCGTCCCCTGCCGCAGACCGAATCGGCTTCGGATAGCTGCGTGGCGCTGCCGTTCTTCTCGTCGATGACCAGCGAACAAACTGAAGAGGTCTGCACGGCGGTGCGAGAAATCGTCCAAAGGTCGGCAGGAGTGCGAAAACGCGCGCCCACGATCGACAGGCCGCCCGTTCCATCTCTGAACCACGCACGCGAAAGCGAGGGAAGGCTTGGCCTGCGCTGATCAAATCGAGAATTTCGTGGCGGCTCCTTCTGTCTCGGGCGCGGGGCAGACACGGGCGCTCTGCGCGCTCCGATGCCCTCTCTGCGGCGCGAGCCACGCGGCCGCGACGTTTCGCGACAACGGATGTTCCCTTCGCATGTGCCGGACCTGCGAACTATTCTTCGTCGATCCTTACCCCACGCCCGCGCAACAGCGCGCGCGGGTTTCGTCAGGCGAACCATCGGAGATCGAAATTCTGGACTGCTCGCGCCGGTACGAGGGTGAACGGCTCTATTACGACCGGCATTTCGATCTGATCGCCGAGGAATGTGCGGGTGCGGAGTCCGTTCTGGATATCGGCTGCGGGACGGGGCACTTGCTGGAGCGACTTCGTCGAAATCCCAGCCTCTATCGCGTCGGAATCGAACTGAACCCAGAGGCCGCACGCTTTGCCCGGGGCGTTTCAGGCTGTTCGATTTTCGAAACGCCATTTGAAGAGTTCCGGAGCGAGCGGCAGTTCGACGTGATCACGATGATAAACGTCTTCTCGCACGTGCCGGCGTTCGACGCTATGTTCGCTTCAGTCCGAGCTGCCCTCCGCCCAAATGGCAAGCTCGTTCTCCGCACCAGTGAGATGGCTGGAAGCGTCAGCCGTTGGAACCAGTTGCACTGGGGCATCCCCGACGACCTGCACTTTCTGGGACTGCGAACCCTCGACTTTATTTGCGACAAATACGGCCTCGCGATTGTCCGGCATGTGCGTACGCCGTTCGAGTACGAACTTTTCCTCCCTTCGCGCTGGCGCCAAATGGGCCGCAATCCAGCGGTGAATCTCCTGAAGCGAACCGGCTTGCGTCTGCCTGGATTTCTCGCGGCCGCGCAAAGGGCGTATGCGGCCGTTCTGGGAAAGCGTCTGTTCGTGTCGTTCATCGTGCTGAAGCCGATCGCCAGAGGAGGAACCGTCTGATGCGGGGCGCGACAGAAATAGCGGAGAAACAGGGGACGCTGCCGCTCGGATCGACGCACCCCGCGGCGCCGGCAGGAGCGGCCCGATCGCCTTTTCTGCTGCGGACCATTCGGATGCGGGCGCGGCTCTATAGCGCGATCTGCCGCGCACGCCTGCTCTATTCCCGCAGAATTGCCGGCGCGGAGAATCGCAAATCGTTTCTCCTAAATCGCTCCCTGTTTGCGTTGAGTGATGTCGAAGCTCAGCAGGTTGAATCCCTGCGAAATCTTGGTTATGCACTGGTTCCGGGGTTTTTCTCAAGCGCTCTGGTCGATCGTATTTACGCGAGAGCCGACGCATTGTTTCGGAATCTGGCGATCGATTGCACGCGCGCGTATTCCGTCCAGACCGGCGAGCGCACGAGTCTGCAGGGCTTTTCGTATGAGGAGCTTGCCGCAACCGAGAAAATGATTGCGCTGCGGGACCCGCTCGTAAATGTTCCGGAAACGGTTGATATCGCGTTCCACGAAAGCATTCTGCGGATCGCAGCGAATTTCCTGGGCTATGTTCCCCCGCTTTACCGCGTCACCCTGGTTCGAGATTTCCCGCATGATCCGCCGCTGCACTCCAGTAATTTTCACAAGGACAACGACGAAGCGGACTCCTTGCAAATTTTTGTGTACCTGGTGGACATCGACGACACGCGCGGGCCGCTCGTGTACGTTCCCGGTTCGAACCGCTACGACGTCCGCTCGTGTCGTCCGCGTCTTTCGCGCGATCTCGGCTTGGCGGCCGACTCCGGACGATTCAGCGATGAGGAAATCGAGCGGGTCTATCCGCGAAGCGAATGGGCGACGCTTCGCACATGTCGCGGCAGCATCGCAATGATTCACGGCAACGGGATTCATAAGGGCCCATCGTGGACGCGACCGGGCGGCCGCCCAAACCAGCCGCGGACGGCAATCAAGCTCGATCTTCACGGATGCAAGGCGGGAATCGTCCGCGATGGCAAGGAGAACCGGATTCGGCGCTGCGATATGCAACGCCTGAGCGAACTGCAGAAACTGTTCGCTCACGCCACACTCGCGGAAGATGAAATCGCGATGTCGGCGCAAGCCGCCAGCTAAGAGGAGCAACGGTTTGCATCTGCGCTCGACAGCCTTGCGGGCAGCGACTCTCCTGACGCGCAATCCGCGCTTGTTCTGCCATGTCGTGGCGGGCAAGTTGGGGACGTCAGCACGCATGCCGCCGCTTCCCGCCGTACGGCGCGTCAATGGCGTGCTTTTTGAGTGTGGGTTCGCCGGACGTGGCGCCGTCCGATCCATGTATTTCGGCTCGTTTGCGCCGCTCGTGACCGACGCCATGAGGCGTTTGCTGAAACCGGGAGATGTCTTCTTCGACGTCGGGGCAAATGTCGGTTATCTGTCGGCGATCGCTGCGGGAATCGTGGGGATCCGCGGGCAGGTCCATGCTTTCGAGCCCGTGCCGAAATATTTCGCGCGCCTGCGGCGTCTTGCGGAATTGAATCCGGCGCACGCCATTTTTGCGAATGCCTGCGCCGCAGGCGAAACCGCCGGGACGCGCACGATCTATTTGACGCGTGAAGCGGGCCAAAACACGCTCGTCCCAACCTACAAGGACACGGTCGAAATCACCGGGACTCAAAAGATCCAAGTCACGCGGCTCGACTCTTATATAGAGGAGGAAGGAATCGCCCGGGTCGCCTTGATCAAAATCGACGTGGAAGGATACGAGTTTCACGTTCTGAGGGGCCTCGAACGTTATTTCCGTTGCGCTCGTCACCGCCCTCCCGTCATCTGCGAAATTGCTCCTCGAGCCTATCCTCTGATTGGCAGCACCTTGTCCGAACTCGCTCGATACATGGACGACCTGGGCTACTCCGCTTTCGACGTAGCTGACGGCACCAGCGCCGTGGCTGTGTGCGCCATGCGATGCGTCGATGATGTTCTATTTATGCCGAGGGCAGCATAAATGAACCTGCCCGGCCTTTCGCGCGACTCGGCGCTTACACCGCTTCCGAACACCACCCTTATGGCAATTTCGCTAGGTGTCAGCTTCTTGCTCTTTGCGACTCTGGGCTCGGCGACATTTGCGGAAGTCACCTTCGCCGCGAGCGGACTGGCATTGCTGCTTATCTATCCGGAATTCGCACTTGCGGCGTATCTCGTAATCGGTGATCTGAAAGGCGACGAACGCATTGCCGCTCTTCTCCCATGTGACATGACACTTGCGGTCAGCGCGATTCTGGTGGCCGGCATTCTCCTCAATCTGATGCGCAAGAAGCCGGTCGCTTCGATCCCGCATCTCTATCTCCTCTTCGTGGCGCTTGCCACAATCATGGCAATGAGTCTGATCTACACACCCGTTTTTTCAGCGGGCCTCTACAAACTGGGCCTCTTTCTGACGGTGACCGCACTCGGCATTTTGGCTCCGTTTTTTGTGCTTCCCGATCCCAAAGCAATGAAGCGCTTTCTGTGGTGTTTTGGCGGCGCCGCATATGCCATTTGCCTGAGGTCACTTGCGGGGCTCGGGGGCGCCGACCGGCTGGTGACGCCAAGCGATAACACGATTGGGCTTGGGCGCGTGGCTTGCGTCCTCGCGGCGATGATCTGGTTTGCTGCCGTTCCCGAATCACCGTTCAGGAAGAGGTTACTTGCGTATGCCGTCTTGAGCGCGCCGTTGATCGCCATGATCGGCTCTGGCTCTCGCGGATCGGCCATCGCTCTCGCGCTGGTGATTGTGGCCAGCCTCTTTTTGCACAAGCGCTTGATTATCGACGCGGCAGCACTGGCGCTCGTCGGATTCGCGGCACTCCCGTTCGTCAGGATTCCCGGATCGTCCTTCGAATATTTGGGATCCCTGGCGAGCGCTCAGAGCTTTGGCGGATTGCTCGATTTTCGCGCAGATCTCCTCGAGTACGGCTGGAGACTTCTGCGGCAGCATCCGCTGATTGGCGCTGGGATCGGCGGATTTCGCTACTCGTCTCCGAATCCCGGTCTGTATAAATGGCCGCATGACATTTTCCTGGAATTGGCCTGTGAACTCGGTATTCCCGCCGCCCTGATCGGCGGAGCGATTTTC
>DATGHM010000138.1:0-2739 GCA_035307985.1 Candidatus Acidiferrales bacterium | reverse complement strand
TCTGCCGAGGAATACGAGGTGCGGCAGCGGAGTGAAGGGCGGCGGAACCGGTTCGGACCGCTGCCTGGGAGCGACTCGTGTTGGCACCTTTGTCTCCTGTAAGCCAGATTGAGCGCCGGCCGGGCGCAAAAGTCAATTGCGAAGATTCAGGCGAAAGGCACCGCACGGTGAAGACTTTAAAGCCCTGAATCATCTAAAATTGAAGGAGAGCCAGCGCGTACCTGACGTACCGCAAACGAGTCAACTGAAATGAGCGCCTCACCTGGGACAAGTGCCGTACGACAAGAGCGAGTTGAGCGAGCCTTCTTTCGGGGCGGACGGCTGACGCTCGAGAATCCCGCGTACAAGCAGGCGGCGGGGCGGTTGATCGAAGCGCTGCTTGAAGATGATCTCGCCGGCGGCGATCTGACGGCGTCCGCGCTGCAAATCCAGGCGACCCGCGCTTCCGTGGCGGTGATTGCAGGCGAAGCCGGCGTGATTGCGGGCATCGAAGAATTTGGGATGTTGTACCGAGGCTACCGGGTGGACGTTGCTCCGGCCAAGCGCGACGGTGAGGCGATACAGCGGGGCGAAACCGTTCTACGCGCGGAAGGAGACCAAGCGAAACTGCTGGCGCTCGAGCGAACGGGCTTGAACCTGCTGCAGCGAATGAGCGGGATCGCAAGCGCAGCGCGGCGATTGCAGGAACGAGTATGGCAAAGCGGGTCTTCAACGCGTCTGGTCGGGACGCGAAAAACACCGTGGGGAGCGCTGGACAAGCGCGCGCTCTATCTTGGCGGCGTGGGAACCCATCGACTCGGATTGGGAGATGCGATCCTGATCAAGAACAATCATCTGGCGCTGGTAGCGAGCAGCGAGGAAGAAGGGGCGCCGAAAGCCATTGAGAGAGTCTGGCCGATGCGTGGGAAGGTGGCGTTCATCGAGGTGGAGGTTCGGAGCGAGACGGCGGCGCGCGCGGCCGCAGAAACGTTCCGCCGGCTTCAGGGAACGGCGACGGACTATCCGTGCGTGCTCATGCTCGACAATCTGACGCCGGGCCAGATCGAGGGAATCCTGCGAATGCTGCGAGAAGAAGGGCTCTGGGACAGCGTACTGGTGGAAGCCAGCGGGGGCATTTCGGAATCTGATATAGATGGGTATGCGGCGTGCGGCGTGGACGCCATTTCCATCGGCGCACTGACGCATTCCGTACGGGCGCTCGATCTTCGTCAGAGGATTTTATAGGCGCCGTAAAGAGAGAACTCTCGATGTCCACTTTAACTGCATCAGCGGAACCCGGATTCGAGGACCGCTACACCCTTCCGGCGATCGAGGCCGTCCCGGACACGGCCGAGGAGATTCGGCGCAAGCAGGAGCGTGTTCGCGCGCTCTGCGCCGAACGAAAGGCTGTCCTGCTGGCGCACCATTACCAGCGAGCGGAGGTGCAGGAGGTGGCGGACGCGGTGGCGGACTCGCTGAAGCTTTCGCAGGCGGCGGCGAAGACGGACGCGGACGTGATCGTTTTCTGCGGCGTGCACTTCATGGCGGAAACGGCGTCGATTTTGTGTCCGGAGAAGACGGTGCTGCTGCCGGATTTGCGCGCAGGCTGCTCGCTATCGGCATCGGTGACGGCCGACGAGCTGCGCAGGTGGAAGGAGAAGCTGCCGGACGCCGTGGTGGTGTCGTACATCAATACTTCGGCGGAAGTGAAGGCGGAGAGCGATTACTGCTGCACTTCGGCGAACGCGGCGAAAGTGGTGGCGGCGATTCCGGCCGAGCGGACGATCCTGTTTGTTCCGGACAAGTTCCTGGCGGCGGTGGTGGCGCGGCAAACGAGGCGCAGCAACATCATCGGATATCCGGGCTATTGCCACGTCCACAAGTCGATCCAGCCGGAACAGGTGGTGGCGCTGATGGACCAGCATCCGGACATCGAACTGCTGCTGCATCCGGAATGCGGATGCGTGAGCTCCTGCATGGCCAAAGCCATGGACGGGACTCTTCCGGCGGAGCGCACGTTCTTCCTGTCGACCGAAGGCATGCTGCGTCACATTGGCGAATCGGCGGCGATGGAGTTCGCGTTGGGGACGGAAACCGGAATCCTGCACCAGCTGACGAAGAAATTTCCGGAGCGGACGTTCTATCCCGTGAATCCGAATGCGGTGTGCGCGTTCATGAAAACGATCACGCTGGACCGGGTGATCCGGTCGCTGGAAACGATGACGCCGGAAGTGCGGGTGCCGGAAGCGATCGCGCAGAAGGCCAAGCGGGCGATCGACCGCATGCTGGAATTGGCGTAGGCGGCCGGTCATGAAGAAGCCGAGTTTCTCCACGGGCGTGAGCCGCTGGGACTAAGGCCGCAACAAATCCTGGTCGCGCGCCATTTCGGCGGCGGCCAAGCGGTTCATCGCGCCCATGCGCTGCAAAATGCGATGGACGTGATTCTTCACGGTTTTCTCCGATAGGTTCAGCCGCGAGGCAATTTCCTTATTGGTCAAACCTTGGCCAATGAGGGGGACAAGTTGCCGTTCGCGCCGCGTTAACCGAGGAGTTCTTGCGCCTGAATCTGGAAGACCGTCTCCGGCGCTGGCTATGTGCTTGAAAAGCGCCAAGCAAAGACGGGGCGGGCAAACCGCTTCGCCCTGATGTACCGCGCGCACGGCGGCGACCACGTCCATGGCCGAGGCATGCTGGAGGAGGTATCCGGCGACGCGCTCCCGTACCGCCCTCAGGAAAATGGCTTCGTCCTCGACCATGTTG
>DATGHM010000137.1:0-14866 GCA_035307985.1 Candidatus Acidiferrales bacterium | reverse complement strand
GGCGGCGTTCGCTTCCTTCAGCGCGTTGTCGAAATCGCCTTGACCGCTGTAAACGCGCGCCATTGCCGCGTGCGCGCGCCAGTGGTCGGGAAATTTTTTTGCGAGGCTTCGATAGACGGCGAAGGCCTCGTCCTGCTTTTTCTGCGCTTGGAGCTGCAGCGCGTAACCGTAGAGCTGGTTAACATCCGCTTTGGAGAGCGCCTGATTTCGCGCGACTGTCGCCTCGTCTTTGCGCCCGAGCGCGTCGAGGACCAGCGACTTGGTCATGAGGTTGTCGTATCTGTCTTCCACCTGAATCGACTGGTCGGCGTATTTGAGCGCTTCCTCGAGGTCGGTCTTCTCCGCGAGGAGATAGTTGGCGGAGTCGTCCCAGCCTTCCCAGGTGTACTGGGCGCGCCCGCGAAGCTGATTGTGGAGGCTCTCTTCGACGACTTCGTGGACGTTGACGCCGACCTTGAACGGCACAGCCAGCTTTTCCCAGCGGAGCGTGACGACGGCGGAATCGGGCTTGAGGTCGTCAAAATCGTACGTCAACGCATCGTGGAAATCGGTCGCGGCGGCCTTCACGGTAACGCGCAGGGCGTCTTCGCCCTTGTCGTAGCTGAAGCTGCCCCATGCGGTATGCATCTTCGAGAACGCAATGACCCATTCATTTTCACCCGGGATCATGTGCAAGCCGTAGGTGCCTGCGGCGAGCGGCTGGCCCTCGATCGTGACGGGATCGCTGAAGGAAATCGTGGTGTTCTCGTTGGCGCCCGCGCGCCAGGGCTGCCCGTAGGGAACGAGTCCGCCCCAGACCTTCCGGCCGTTGACGAGAGGGCGGTGATAGTTGATGGTCACGTCCGTAATACCGATTCGCTGCGTGATCTCCGCATGCTGGCTCGGACGAGGAAGGTTGACCACCGCCGATTGCGCCTGCACCGACCCAGGCGTAGCGCACAACAGACAGGCAAAAGCTAGCGTTCGAAGCTTCACCATCGAGGCACTCCTCAAAAAAGATTTGGCACAGGTTCAAAATTCCGGATAGACGCCTATGAGAAATTGCGCCCCCTGGCGCGTGCTTCTTCTGGCGCGTTAGACGCAGGACCGGCAGTTTCGTTATCGATGGAGAGTCCGGGAGGCCGATGCCAGGCCACAGCAAAGTGCCTCGACGCGCGGCAGCGCGGCGGCGTCGCGTGATATCCTGACGGGCCATGCCAAAACGACCTAAACCTATCGTCCTCACTATTCTCGACGGCTGGGGCTTTCGCGCTGAAACGAAGGGGAACGCCATCGCGCTGGCGCGCAAGCCCAATTACGACCGTCTTTTGAAGGATTTTCCGAACACGCTGATCCACACTTCCGGCCCATTCGTCGGTCTACCGGAGGGACAAATGGGCAATAGCGAAGTGGGCCATTTGAACATCGGCGCAGGGCGAATCGTGCAGATGGACATCACGCGCGTGGATCATCTGATCGCCAGCGGAGAATTCTTCCGCCATCCGCTGCTGCTCGAAGCCATGACGCGAGGCCGGGAGCACCAATTGCACCTGCTGGGGCTCCTGAGCGACGGCGGCGTGCACTCGCACATCGAGCATCTTTTCGCGTTGCTCCGGATGGCGCGGGAGAACAAGGTCGAACGAGTCTTCCTCCACTGCTTCACGGACGGCCGCGATACGCCGCCGCACAGCGGCGTCGACTACATGCGGCAGCTCGAACAGAAAATGCGCGAGTACGGCGTGGGCCAAGTCGCCAGCGTCAGCGGACGCTATTACGCGATGGACCGCGACAACCGCTGGGAGCGCATCGAGAAGGCCTATCGCGCGATGGTCCACGGCGAAGCGGAGACGAAAACGAGCGACCCGATCGCCGCGATGAAGCAAAGCTACGAAAAAGGCGTGACGGACGAGTTCGTGGTTCCGTTCGCGGTAACCGGTGACGGCGCGTCGGGGAAAGCGGCGCCTCGCGGGTTGATCCACGACGATGACGCGGTGATTTTCTTCAATTTCCGCGCCGACCGTGCACGCCAGATGACGCGCGCTCTCGCGGAGCCGGGCTTCGATCAATTTTCCGACCCGGCGCGGCCGAAGAATCTTGTCTATGTGGCCATGACGCAGTACGAAAAGACGTGGCCGTGGCTGCGCTACGTGATCGGACCGGAAAAACTGGAACACATTCTGGCAAACGTGTTCGCCGAGCTGAATTTCAAAAACCTGCGCGTCGCGGAAACGGAAAAGTACGCGCATGTCACTTATTTTTTCAATGGCGGCGTCGAAAAGCCGTTTCCGGGCGAGGAGCGGATTCTCGTGCCGTCGCCGAAAGTGCCGACGTACGATCTGAAGCCGGAAATGTCGGCGGCGGAGGTCGCGGAGGCCGTGATTCATGCGATCGAGAAGGGCACGTTCGACGCCGTGATCATGAACTTCGCGAACGCGGACATGGTGGGGCACTCGGGACAGCTCGAAGCCACAATCAAGGCCGTCGAAACGGTGGACGCATGTCTCGGGCAGATTTTTCAGGCGCTGCGGCCCCGCGGGGGCGCGTGGATCATTACCGCCGACCACGGCAACGCCGAAACCATGATCGATCCTGTCACCGGCGGCCCCCACACGTATCACACAACGAATCCCGTTCCATTCATTCTTGTGAGCGACGACGGGCATCTCCAGTTGAAGCCAGATGGCTCCTTGCGCGACATTGCTCCGACGCTGCTCGGCGTACTTGGAGTGGCGGAGCCGCGGGAAATGACCGGCCGGGATTTGCGTGTTGCGCCCCCGCCGCGAAGCTGAGTGTTGACGATGAATCGAACGCGGCCGGCGGAAACGAAGCTCGTCATTTGCGTGCGGCATTCGTTCTCGCTGTGGAGTCCACCGGAGGACATGTCGAAGCGAATCCTCAACCGCTGGCCGGAAATGCGCGTCGTGCATCTGCCAAATTACGAAAATCTTGGCCGCGAACTCGCGGACACGGATATTTTTGTGGGCTTCTCGCTTCGTCCCGATCAATTCGCGATGGCGCGCAAGCTGAAATGGATTCATGCGACGGCCGCGGCGGTGGCGCAGTTGATGTACCCCGAGCTTCGCGCGAGCGGCGTCGTGGTGACCAACGCCAGCGGGATTCACAGCATTCCGATGGGCGAGCACATCGTCGGGGCGTTGATTGCCCTGGCACGACGGTTTCCCGACTGCTTTCGGTACCAACGAGAGAGCCATTGGTGTCAGCAGGAATTGTGGGAGAGGCCGGAGGCGCTGCGTCCCCGCGAGCTGCGCGGGCAAACGGCGCTGTTCATCGGCTTCGGTGCGGTGGGACGCGAGGCGGCCAGGATGGCGCGCCTGCTCGGCCTTCGCATCTGGGCGGTGACGCAGTCGGGCCGGGCGGACACGCAAATTGCGGAGCGCGCGTTTCCATCGCTGGCGCTGGACGAAGCGCTGCCGCACGCCGACTTCGTGATTTTGGCTGCGCCTGAAACTCCGGAGACAACGAAGATGATTGGCGAACGAGAGTTCGGGCTGATGAAGCCGTCCGCCTACTTGATCAACGTGGCGCGCGGTGCATTGGTGGACGAACCGGCGCTCGTCCGCGCTCTACAGCAGGGCGCAATTGCCGGCGCGGCGCTCGACGTCACCACCGAGGAGCCCTTGCCCCCTGAAAATCCGCTGTGGAAACTCGACAACGTTTTTATCACGCCGCACGTTAGCGCCATCAGCGAGCATTTGTGGGAACGGCAAACGGATTTGCTGATCGACAATTTGGAGCGGTGGTTCGACGGGCGCGAGCTTGTGAATCGCGTGGATCTTACGCGAGGCTACTGACTGAAGGGCGTCAGTTGCCGGCCGCGGCCGCGGTCGGCGCCATATAGCCCTGCCGCGCGTAGACGATGACCTTCTTTTTCTTTCCCTTGCGGTTTTCAACCTGGAGCGGATTGCCCTGGTTGTCCACGATCTCAACTTTCAGCTTGTGGTAGCGCCCGTCCGGCGGCGTGGAGGGAGTGAAGCCGATCGTGTACTGGGAGCGCAAGAAGGCGGCGACGGAGTTGAAGATCGAAGGAGCTTCGCCCTCGAATCGAGGGAACCAGGCGTAGCCACCAGTCATGTTGGCGAATTGGGTGAGCTGATTCTTGGCCTGCAGATATCCGATCGGCGTCCCGCCAGATCCGCTGTACAAGTCGATCTCCTCGCCCATGCCGACGCAGAAGATGGTGGTGTCGCTCTCCTTCAGGACTTTGTATGTCTGGTCGAGCGTGTGATGGCTGAAGGTATCGACGCCTGTGGCCAGAAGGAGGATGGCCTTGCGCCCGCGCACGTCGCGAAGCTGGTCCAGCGTTTCCAGCACCGCGTCGAACAAATTCGCTTCGCTGAAGTCCGGAAAATAGAGCGAAGCGATGTCTTGCGCCACCTGGTTCTTGTTGCGCGTGAAGTCGTCGACGAGGTGCGTTTTCAGATCGAAGGTTTTGAAGGCGACCCAATCCTTCGGGCCGAGATGATTCAGGAAATCGTACGCCCAGCCCTTCGCTTTGTACCCGAAATAACCCCAACTCGAAAGGGCGCGGCTGAATTCCATCAGGATCACGATCGTGATCGGGGCATCCGTGGGAGAGAAGTTCGTGATCTGCTGTGGCTGGCCATCGTCGAGGACGCGGAAGTTGCCTTGTTTCAAGTCGGTCACGATGTCGCCATCCTGATCCGTGACTACGGCGTCCAGGGTGACGACGTTTGTCTGCGTCGAGATCTCGGATTGAGGAGGAGGCGGCGTCGGTGCTTTCTGCTGTTGTTGTTGGCCGGACGGGGGAGTCGGAGGCACGGGCTGTTGCGGGGTGGGTTTCTGCGGCCCTTGCTGAGCGCGCGCCACCAGGGCGTCGGGAGGCACGCCCAACCCGACGATCAAGACGCTCAAGAGTGCGATGCGAATCCATAATGGCGGCTGCATAGTAGCCTCACGATCTTGCTTCGACCACGAGTGACGAACTGTTGGATGCCATTTCTCCGGAACCGGATGGTCAACGGGCCAGCCCAGCTCGATTGCAATCCAGAAAACCGCGCGCTGGCGGTCCCAGTCGCGCGTAAGCGCCATGATAGTATGGAAGTTCGCTTCTCGTGCGGACTTTCGTCGCGTGTTCAGGGTCCGGAGGATTTCGCGTCGCGCGGCCCGAGCGCGGCTTCGCTCGCTTTTTTTTGGCTTGGAACGAGATCGCGAGTCGACCGGAATCACGAAGGCAACCGAATCAGAAGCGGGTCGCGCGCCGGCCGCGAACGCGAAACTTGAAGCCTGCAAACCAGGGAGGGGATTGGATGGCACGCAGCCTTTTGGGCTTATTTCTGACGCTTTTTCTTCTGGTGCCAATCGGCATGGCGAAAAGCCAGCCGGAAAGCGCACCAGCCCAGGCTGCTGCCGGCGGGCTCGATCTCCCGCGACTCGAGAGCGAGTCCATCCTCTGGCTGCAAGGCCTGATCCGCATCGACACGACGAACCCTCCCGGCAACGAGATTGCCGCCGCGAAATATCTCGCGGCGATCCTGCAGAAAGAAGGAATCAACTCGCAAATCTTCCAGAGCGCTCCGGGACGCGGCATTCTGATCGCGCGTCTTTCCGCCACGGCGCTGCCGAATTCCTCGCGCGCGCTGCTGCTCGTGAGCCACCTCGATACGGCTGGCGTGGATCGATCGAAATGGAGCGTCGATCCGTTCGGCGGAGTCGTCAAAGACAACTATCTCTACGGCCGCGGTGCGATCGACGACAAGGGTATGACCATCGCCAACATGGCGGTGATGATCGCTCTGAAGCGCTCGAGCGCGCATCTCGACCGCGACGTGATCTTTCTGGCTGAAGGCGACGAAGAAGCCGCCGGCGAGTACGGGATGCGGTTCGCCGTCGACAAATACTGGGACCAGATCGCCGCGGGTTTCGCCATCAACGAGGGCGGCCGCGTCCTGCTGAAGGACGGGAAGGTGCAATACGTCGGAATCCAGGCCGACGAAAAAGTTTCGCGCAACCTGGACGTGGTCGCCACGGCAGCCTCGGGGCACAGTTCCACGCCGCAGCAGGACAATCCCATCACGCACCTGGCGGCCGCCATCGAAAAAATTGCGGCCTACCCGACGCCCGTGCAGTTCAATTTCATCACGCGGGAATATTTCGAGGGGCTCGCCGGCGTCGAGGACGAGGAAACAGGGAAGTGGATCCGCGCGCTGGAGGATCCCGACCGCGCGGCGCACGCGGCGCAATTTGTCTCGAGCGCCGATCCCGTTTGGGGCGCGATGATGCGCGACACGATCGCGCCGACAATACTCCAGGCCGGGATTCGCCCGACCGTGGTCCCACCGGAAGCGCGCGGCGTGGTGAATCTGCGGTTGCTGCCCGGCAACCTTGTCGAGCCCCTGGTGGCAAAGTTGCAGCAGGCAGTGAACGATCCGCAGGTGCGTCTCGAAGTCGAGCCCGACGGCGCTCCACCCGCGCCGGCTTCTTCCACCGACTCCGCGCTGTACACCATGATCGCGCAAGTCGCCAAACAGCAATTTCCCGGAACGGCGGTTCTGCCGTACATGTCCACCCGCGCGACCGATTCCGCGTTTCTCCGCGAGCGAAGCGTACAGGCCTACGGCTTGCTTCCTTTTCCGATGGCAAAGGACGATCTGCTCCGCGCGCACGGCGACGACGAGCGCATCGGTCTCGATTCGTTTCGCCAGGGCATTGGCTTCCTTTACGCCATCGTGACGAACTTCGCTGTTTCAAAGTAGCCGAAATGGACCGGCGCCGCGCGAAAATCGTCTGCACCCTCGGCCCCGCCAGTTCGTCCGCGAAAGTTGTGGAGGCGCTCGTCGAGGCGGGAATGGACGTAGCGCGTCTGAATTTCTCGCACGGTACGCCGGAGGAGCACGCATCGCGAGTCGCCGTCACGCGCCGCGCTTCCGGACGTCACCAGAAGCCACTGGCCATCCTCGCTGATCTGCAAGGCCCCAAGATTCGCACCGGCCCGCTCGAGCAAGGCCGCCCGGTTCAGCTTCGGGCGGGGAGACGTCTGATCATCACGACGAGAAGCGTTCCCGGAACTGCGGAGGTTATCAGCACGACCTTTCGCGCTCTGCCCAAATCCGTGCACAAGGGCGCGCGCATTCTTCTGAGCGACGGCGAAATCGCGCTGCGCGTAATTTCCGCGCGCGGCCACGACGTGGTTTGCTGGATCGAGAACGGCGGCGAACTGGGCGAGCACCAGGGCATCAATCTTCCGGGGGTTCGGCTGAAAGTCCCTTCGTTGACCGCGAAGGATCGCCGGGACCTGGCCTACGCGCTCAAACTGGGCGTCGACTACGTTGCGCTCAGCTTTGTCCGTACCGCGGCCGACGTGGGCGCCGCGAAGGCCGCGATCGCGCGGCACGGGAAAGCCACTCCGCTCATCGCTAAAATCGAGAAGCCCGAGGCGATCGACAATCTGGACGACATCCTGAGCGTTGCCGACGGCGTGATGGTCGCGCGCGGCGATCTGGGCGTCGAGATGAGTCCGGAATTCGTGCCCGTAGCGCAGAAGCAGATCATCGCGCGGGCGCGCAACGCGCTGGTTCCCGTGATCACGGCCACGCAGATGCTCGATTCCATGCGCGAAAATCCGCGGCCAACGCGCGCCGAAGCCTCCGACGTGGCGAACGCAGTGTTCGACGGCAGCGACGCGCTGATGCTGTCCGGCGAGACCGCCGTAGGGAAATATCCTGTGGAATCGGTGGCCATGATGGACCGCATCGCCCGCCAGGCCGAAGCCAGCATGACCGATCCGTTGCGCCCCACACGTTTCACCGAGCTGCACATCAGCGAAGCCATCGCGGAGGCAATCTGCCACGCCGCCGAAGAGCTGCACCTGAAAGTCATCGCCGTCTTTACGGAGACGGGCTTTTCCGCGCGCCTCGTGTCGAAATATCGCCCGCGCGCCCCCATCGTGGCGTTCACCCCCAATCCGGAAACGCGACGGAGACTCGGTCTGCTGTGGGGAGTGCTGCCGCGGCGCATGGTCCGGGTTCACGACGTCGATCAACTCGCTCGCGTCGCGGAATCGCGGCTCATCGAGGAGAAGCTCGTGCAGCGCGGCGACGTCGTCGGCATCGTCGCCGGCACTCCATTCGGCACGCGCGGCACCACGAACATGATGCGCCTGGTCCGCATCGGCGGCTGACTCCCAGCCTTCAGAAGAGCGAGCGATTTCGACTGAATGCGTCCGATCCCTGCCAGGTTCTGCCCTCTAGCTTCCAGCCTCTGGTTTCGAGTTCTAGTTGACCCAGTTATCGGGATTTGAGGGCGGTTTGTCGCGGTGCTCGCGGACGTACACTTCGAATTTCTTGCGCAGGCGGCGCCGCTTCCAATCGGAGAAATAGTTGCGGAAATTGTAAAGGTGGGTTCCGCGCCGCAGATAAAGATACCCCGCCAGCATTCCGCCGAGGTGGCACACGTGGCTCACTCCGTCGCCCGTCGCGCCGATGGTGAGGAAGAATTCGATCGCGCCCATCACGATCACGAAGAGGCGCATCGAGATGGTCACAGGGAGCGGAAACATCCAGATTTGCCGGTGCGGCGTGATCACCGCCGCCGCCAGCAGCACGCCATAGATCGCTCCGGAAGCGCCGATGGTCGGCACCAGCGCCAGCCGCTGCATGTGCGGATCGAGAATCGTGCGCACGATCAGGTCGGTGAAGCCGGCTCCGATTCCGCACAGGAAAAAGTAGGTGTAAAACTTTTTCGCGCCCCACATGTGCTCCAGGTCGGCGCCGAACATCGCCAGATAGAGCAGGTTGAACAGGATGTGGAGAATGCCTGCGTGGAGGAAGAGATAGGTCACCGGCTGCCAGACAGCAGGAATCGGCAGGCCGCCCACTCCGTGGACCACGGCTTGCGGAGACAGTCCGAAGTAGTAGATCCAGAAATTCCAGCCTTCCACGTGGAAGAGGAGGCGCGAAAGCTCCTGCAGCAGGAAAACGCCGACGCAGATCAGGCAGAGCGTCTTGATCGCGCGAGGAAAATACTCGCCGATGTCGAACCGGTAGCCGTAGCCCCCGCCGCCCGAAAAGGTCCTCACGGGCGTAGTGTAACGGGTGGCTCAGCCGTAGTAAAGAGAACCGGGGTATGAGATAGCCCGATTCCCCAGCGTGTGTGGCTCAACCGCGCCGCAATTCGAAGCGGCCCGACTGACCGGGACTTCAAGCCCCATGTCGCAACGGAGCCCCCGGGGTGTGATATAACCTCTCTAAATTAAAAACAGGCTTTCCAGATTTTATCGATGACAGAGCCGCTCGGGAGAATGCGCCGATGAGCTACGTGGAAAAAAATCTGGTGCCGGGAGAAACCGTAATTTACGACACTCGGCTCCATTGGATCGTGATGCTCGGGCACATCATTCTGGGATGCTTGCTCGCCCTGCCCGGAGCGCTTCTGCTCTATTACGCCCTCGCTCACGCCGAAATCGAACCCGCAAAGTTGCACCTGATGGAAGGCGGCGGCGTTGCGCTGCTGGTTGTCGGCATCGTGGTAATTCTGACGGGCATGGTTCGCCGGAACGCCACCGAAATGACCGTGACGAACCGGCGCGTCGTGATCAAGACGGGCTTGGCCAGCCGCAAGACAATCGAGATGCTGCTGAACAAAGTGGAGAGCATTGAAGTAAACGAGCCGCCATTCGGCAGAATGCTTGGTTACGGAACGATTGTGGTGATCGGGACGGGCGGTACTCCCGAGCCGTTTCACAAAATCGCCCACCCGCTGGAATTTCGCAGTCAGGTGCAGCAGCAGATTGAAAAGCTGCACTAAAAGGCACGCTCGCCGTGCGGGCGCTCCATGTTTCGAACTGGCACTGAGTCCCGAATTCGGAACAACTGCGCTGACGGCGTTTTCGGAACCGGTTGAGTCACAAGGTCTTACCACCGCAGTTTAGTCCCAATGTTGGCCCCACGTTTGCTCGCTTTCATCTCGGCGAAGGGCACGCCCGAGCGAAAGCGAGTACTCCCTCACCCATGAACCCCTTGCGGAAGATGATCGCCGTTTGCTGCGGGCTGCTTGCGGCCCACGTTGCGGTCCTGTTTTTCCTCGGCCCCAGGCCGCCGGGGCCGTTGTTGTCCGACCTGATTCAACTGACTTTTCTCGTTCTGTGCGCGGTCGCTTCGTGGCAGGCATCGTCACGCGCCTCGGGCCTCGCCGCCTTTTTTTGGCGGCTCGGTTTTTGGGCGTTTTCCATCATTGTGTTCGCCGCGGCGCTGCAGGCGTACAACGATGGCATCCGGCCTGAACTCCTCATCCCGCCGCTTACTGGCGTTCTCTTTGTCTTTTGGGACGCGCCGCTGAGCGCTGTATTGTTCCTGGATTCGGACTATGCTCCGGACCGATTTGATGGCGCCCACGCTTTCGATATTGCGCAGGTGCTCCTCTTCTGGGTCGCCGTCTACTTTTGTTTTTCAGCGGGGCATGCGCAGACCGCCAGAGAAGCAGCTCTATCGGATTGGCAACGTTCCCTGATCTACGACGGAGTGATGAGCGGCGGTTTCCTTCTGAGAGGCTCTTTCGCAAGGTCACGCACCGTTCAGCGCCTGTTCTTCGGCATGGGAACGTTCTTTCTTCTGGCTGCCGCGTCCGACGCATATAACAATTATCCGGGCAGAAATCTGCCAACGGGCGGCGCGTTCGACATCGTCTGGAGCCTTCTGAATGTTCTGCCGCTCTTGCTCGCGGTCGGCTGCTGCAGGAAAAGCGGAGGCGACGTTGCGGCGCCGACTTCGGAAAGGCGGCGATTCGTAACCGAGCGATTTTTCCCTGTCTTGTTTCCGCTTTTCGTTCTGGGGATGTCCGCTTTCATCGTGCGCGAACGGATTGCGGTGGCCACCATTCTCGTTCTCGTGTCCTTCGCGTGTTCCAGCGGGCGAATGTGGGTGATTCAGAACCGGCAAAACCACGCCGAACGCGAACTGGTGCGCGCCAGGGACGCGGCGGAAGCCGCCAACACGGCGAAAAGCGCCTTCCTCGCAAATATGAGCCACGAGATCCGCACGCCCATGAACGGCATTTTGGGCATGACCGAATTGCTTCTGGATAGTCAACTCACGACGGAACAGCACGAGAGCCTCAAGATGGTGAGATCGTCGGCCGAGTCGCTGCTGGGCGTGATCAACGACATTCTCGACGTCTCCAAGATCGAAGCGGGCAAGCTCGAGATTGAAACGATTCCTTTCGACCTGCGCGGCAGCCTGGGCGAAGCCATGAGGGTTCTCGGGGTGCGCGCCGACCAGAAGGGACTGGAACTGATTTACGACGTGCAGCCCGGCGTCCCGGATTCGCTGCTCGGCGACCCCGGCCGAATCCGGCAGATCGTCACCAACCTCGTGGGGAACGCGATCAAGTTCACGCAGCGCGGGGAAATTCTTGTTTCTGTCGAGAAGGAAAGCGAAACGCCGGCGGGCGTTCGTCTGCATTTTGCCGTGCGCGACACCGGGATCGGCGTCGCCAGGGAAATTCAGGATCGAATCTTCGAGCCCTTTTCGCAGGCCGACGGCTCGACAGCGCGCAAATACGGCGGCACGGGCCTGGGACTGACGATCAGCAGCCGGCTGGTCCGAATGATGGGCGGACGCATGTGGGTCGACAGCGAATCAGGGAAGGGAAGCACGTTCCACTTCTCCCTCGCGCTGGGTATTCAGGCGCGGCCGGTCGCCTTAGCATACGTCCCGGCCGAAGGCTTGCGGGATCTCCACGCCCTGATCGTCGACGACAACTTCACGAATCGGCGCGTATTGCTGGGAA
Source organism: Candidatus Acidiferrales bacterium (assembly GCA_035307985.1). Taxonomy (GTDB): domain Bacteria; phylum Acidobacteriota; class Terriglobia; order Acidiferrales; family UBA7541; genus Palsa-295. The sequence continues at coordinate 3,124 of DATGHM010000137.1, read as the reverse complement.
TGCTGTCGCGCTGGGGCATGAAGACGATTGCCGTGGAGGGAGCGCCCGGCGCGCTACAGGCCATCGAGGCGTCCAAACGCGAGGGCCATTCCTTCGCGCTGATTCTCCTCGACGGCTGCATGCCGGAAATGGATGGGTTCGCGCTCGCGGAGCAGCTTCGCCAGGATCCTCAGCTCACGCACGCCACCATCATGATGCTTACGTCTGCCGGACATCTGGGCGATGCGGCGCGCTGTCGGGCATTGGGAATTTCGGCGTATCTCATAAAGCCGATCAGTCGAAGCGAGCTCCTCGCATCGATTTGCCGGGTGTTGGGGGAAACGCGCGCGAGCGAAACGCCTTCGGCCACCAGCGAACCGGCCACGCCCAAAGGCACAGGTCGCCTCCGCATCTTAGTTGCCGAGGATAACGCCGTGAACCAACTCGTGGCCAGGCGCCTCCTGGAAAAACGGGGTTGCGACGTCACCATAGCGGACAACGGCGCGCTTGCGCTGGACAAGCTTCAGGAACAGCCCTTCGATCTCGTGCTCATGGACATTCAGATGCCCGACATGGATGGATTCGAAGCCGCTGCAGCCATTCGGGAACGCGAGAAAAGCACCGGCGGCCACATTCCCATCGTGGCTATGACGGCTCACGCGCTGAAAGGCGACGAGGAGAAGTGTCTGGCCGCAGGCATGGATGCGTACGTGTCGAAGCCCATCCGAACGAGCGAACTCTTTGCCGCGATTGAGAAGGCACTAAGCCGGGCGCCGAAGACGGAACCCCGCGAATCCCCTCACGCTTTAGAGATTTTGAACTCCTGATTGGAAGTCTCGAAGCGGCAAATGCTTGGCAACCTGCATCTCCGGACGCCGCCCCGCGCCCCGGGGATCACGCTTGCGCGGCCGCGCGGGCTCTAGCGACGCGACGGCCAGCGGCGAGCTTCTGCCACTCGATCAGAAATGAAGGCAGGAAGGCGGCGACGGCAATCACGCTCCAGACAACCGTGATAAATGCCATGGGCCCCGAGCGCGCGACAGCAGGAATAGCCTGGATGGCGCGTACCGCCACAAAAACCATGGCAAACGGATAGCTGCGGATCATCCACTCGCGGTGCTGCTGGATCTGGCCTGTGCGTACGCAATACAGAGCCGTGGCCGTGGTGACGATCCAGCCGCCCGCCTGAATGATCGACGCGAGCAGGAGCGTGGGAATGGGAAGCTTGATCGCGACGATCACAGCGGCCGGGGCGGCGATGAAGGCGCTTCCGACGTAAATGCGTCCCATCACGCGGTGCCACTGCAAATGGCGCTGGCGCAGCCGGCTGGAAAACTGGAACACGCCGAGCAACAGCGCAGTCGCTCCTGGAACTCCGTGCAACAACATGAGCCACCAGATCGGCGCGTAGCGTTGCCGCAAAGGCGAGCCGGCGTCGAGCAACAAGTGGTCGCGGTTGAACCAGACCACGATCATCATCAATCCCAGCAGGCCCAAGATCACGTGCCGCGGCTGCACGCTCCGTCGGACAGAGGACCGGGACGCACCCGCAACTGCAGTCGCCATATTCAACGCTCCTATAGGGAAAGGATGCGCGGGATTATACACTGAAAAGGTGGTGCAGTTTACACCGGGCTTCACCCCGGGCTCGTTTTGCTCTATTTGGCGCTGCGCTGAGGAAAGCCCTCGACAGCGCTCACCAACGTGTCGAGCCGGTCGACCCGAACTGATGCTGGCTGGCTCTGCTGTGCGATTTCCGTTCCCGTTAACGCCATTGGGCGGACTAGTACTCTATACATTGCTTGCCTACGGCCGAGGACTCTACCCTATCGAAGGATGAGGATTTGACCCCAGCGTGTCGATCCAGCCTTATAAGACTGGGCAGGAGCGCCGATACCGCGCCAACGGCACAGCGAAGGAATAGTGACTGGCGTCTCAAACTGCCTTGATTATGAGCTTTTTTGACTTACAATTTAAGTCAGTAAAGAGATTTTTATTCATTCGCCCGGGACCTCAGCTCTGAATCCTCGTGTGAAGTATCGCGCTGACATTGACGGCCTTCGGGCTGTGGCCGTTCTCCTTGTACTTGCCTACCACTTAAACCTAGACACCAATCGATTCCGCGGTGGGTTTGTCGGCGTCGACGTGTTCTTCGTTATCTCCGGGTTTCTGATTAGCTCCATCATTTTGTCGGGCCTGGATTCGTCCCGTTTTTCACTGCTTGGTTTTTACGAACGCCGCGTCCGCCGCATCTTTCCGGCGCTCGTGGTAATGCTTTTGGGCACCGCGGTACTCGCCCACAGATTCTTTCTGCCCTCAGAGTTCGTCGACTTTGGCAAGTCGCTGCTCGCTGCGACCTTTTCGCTTTCGAACGTCTTTTTCCTGCGTCAATCGGGGTATTTTGATGCACCCTCAACGATGAAGCCGCTGCTTCACACCTGGTCGCTGGGAGTGGAAGAACAGTTTTACCTGTTCCTGCCACTCTTCTTGATTGGGGTGCGAAGGTTCTTCCCAAAACGGCAAGTTATCCTGATTAGTGTTGTCGCCTTGCTGTCTTTCGTCGTAAGCGCCGTCGGAGCGTTTCGGAGCCCCGATGCAACTTTCTATCTGGCGCATACGAGGGCATGGGAACTTCTGCTCGGCACCCTGCTGGCGATGGACCTGTTGCCCGAGATTTCGAGCGTACTATGGCGAAATCTCGCGTCGCTCTTCGGGCTTGCATTGATCCTCACCGCCGGATTTGCCTTCAACTCCGCCACACGATTCCCCGGAGCGGCAGCGCTTTTCCCATGCGTTGGGGCGGGGCTGATTATCGCCGCGGGAAAATCCGGAACATCGATCGTTGGGTGGACTTTGTCTCTGCCGCCCGTCGTTTTCATCGGGAAGATTTCGTACTCTCTGTATCTTTGGCACTGGCCGCTGATCGTGTTTCAAGGATCAGATGGATTCTTGGCGAAAGGTCTGACTTCGAGCGAAACAAAGGTTGTGCTCCTCCTCGCTTCTGTCGGTATTGCCACGCTGTCTTGGCGGTTTGTCGAGCAACCTTTCCGGGAGCGACGCGTCAGGTTTTCTCGCGTCGCTATTTTCCGAATGGCTTCGATCGCCGCGGTCATACTCGCCGTTCTCAGCGCGGGCATTATCGTTA
>DATGHM010000136.1:0-12575 GCA_035307985.1 Candidatus Acidiferrales bacterium | reverse complement strand
GAGAACGACGACCTGGGCGTCCATCCGGACGACTGAGCGCGACAAATCGCCGGCGGGAAGCCGTTATCCAATCGGCGCTACGCCTACTTCAAAACGCCGAAGACGGCGACGCCTGTGGGCGTGCCGACGAAGACTTTGCCGCCCGCAATCATGGGTGTGATGAACTTGTTGTCGGCGAAGGCGTCGCGGTTATTTGCGGCCTGGCTGCTGTTGTAGAGTTCGCTCGCGAGATTGCTCGCGTTGTAGGCGTGGAGAACGCCGTTTCCGCTGCTGTTTTCGACGGCCCAAACGATGCCGTCGGCCGTGCCGTTCGCGGAGATGCTGGGCGTGGTCCCGGGATAATCGAAGGTTGTCGCGCTGGATGAGGAAGGCGAGGCAGCCAGCTTCGCGCTGGCGATCGGAAACGCCTTCAGGGCAGCGCTGACAGCGCCGTAGTAAACGGTGCCGTCGAAATAAGCAGGCGACCCGAACTCGCGGCCGCCGATCTGGCCGCCGACCTCCTGATAAATGGCGCTGTCGCTGTTCGGATTGAATTTGCCCATGGAGTCGCGGTTCACGACGTAAATGATTCCGTCCTTCCCCGCACCGACGGCCAGGTGAACCGTGTTGCCGGATGCGTCCTTCATATCCGGCAGCACCATCGCACCGCCCGAGCCGAGATCCTCGTCCGCGCCCGACTCGGCCACCGTGTTGTGCATGGCGAAGTAATCGTTCGCGCTGAGCGAGCCGCCGCTGGTCGAGACCTTCATGAATGCGTTGCCATAATCGCCATTCACGGGAAAGCCCTTGCTGTTGAGCGACGTATCGAACGTGCCGTTCGCCGCCAGAAAATAAATGAAGGCGGAGGGATCGGCGGCCAGACCCGCGCCGGACATCCAGATGGAACCCTCCGAACCGTTGGGCGTGATGTCGAGCACGCTCGCCTGCTGGAGCGTCGATTCGCTGTAGCCCATCAGCCAGCCGGTGTAGGGATTTTCGTCACAATGCGACGTCCAACCCGTGTAGATCATGCTGTTGAGCAGCAAGAGCCCAGAGCGTTCAGCGTATTGGTAGGGATCGAACGTGGTTTGGCCTCCCGAGTCGGGGAAGGAGGCCTGGATATTTGCGGGGCTGCCGCTCTGTTCAGAACCGGTGGTCAGATCGAGGGCGTGCAGGCGTTGATGGTAAGTCCCGCTCGAATCCTTCGACATGGCCACGACGAAAATCGTTCCGTTCGCGCCGGCCTTCGTGTCGATCACGGGCGTGGACGTAATCCCTATTTCGGGCGTGATCTGGCTGCACGAATGAGGGTCGCTCGGCGTTTCGCCCGAGCCGAGCACGGACGTCTGCCACAACTGCGAGAAATTGTCGGCGTCGAAGGCGTAAACCAGGTCGTGCTCGGTGACGACGAAAACGACGTTGTGCGCCGAGCCCCCAATCGTGAGATTCGGGACGTACAGCGGCTCGGCATCGACCTTGCCTTGCGTCGAGAGAAAACCGACTTTGCCGAAGGCCGAGGAGTTGACGTTGCTCGGCGTCAGAGTCGTTTCGTTCAGGTTCTGGCCGGTGCGCGCCACGTCGTTGTGGTAGGTGAGCACGCTGGCGTTGCTACCGGTGCCGCCGCCAGAGCCGCTGTTCACCGTGAGCGTGGCGGAATTGCTGGCGATCGATCCCACGGAATTCGTCACCACCACTTGAAACGTGGCGCCGCTGTCGGATGTACCGGTGGGCGCGGTCGTGTAGGTGGCCACGGTAGCCGCATTGATGTTCGTTCCATTTTTCTGCCATTGATACGCGAGCGGCGCTTTCCCTTTGGCCGTGACCGCAAAGGTCGCGCTCTCTCCGACGAGAACGGTCTGGCTGGCAGGTTGAGCGGTGATGGTTGGTGCGCCCGAGTTGGAGCTTGAGTTGCAGCCGCAAACGAGGGTTGCGAGCGCCGCGAGAACAACGAGAGGGGTTGGAGCAAGGTGAAATGGTGTTCGTTCCATCATAATTTCAGCTTAGCCCGATCGTAATCTCATTGCGAGCCCGCTAGTGCAATAGCCCGAAGACGATGACGCCGGTGCGGGTGCCGACGAAGACCTTACCGCCGGCGATCGTAGGCGTGATGAATTTGTTGCTGCGGAAATGGTCGCGCCCGTCGGGGGCCTGGTTGCTGTTGTAGAGCTCGTGCGCGAGATTCGAGGGATCGAAGGCGTGCAGGACGCCTTTGTCGCTGTTGACCGCCTCGACGACCCAGACGATGGCGTTTGAGTTGCCGTCGGCGGAAATGCTCGGCGTGGTGCCGGGATAATCGAAGCGCGCCTTCGTTTGGGAAGAGGGCGCGGGAGCCAGGCGCGCGTTGGAAACGGGAAACGCTTTCAGCGGCGCGAGGTATGCGCTGTAGTAGATGACGCCGTTGAAGTATGCCGGCGAGCCGAATTCAGCGCCGCCGAGCGCGTTGGGCAGCTCCTGATAAATCGCTTTGTCGTTCGCCGGACTGAATTTCCCCATGGAGTCGCGGTTCACGACGTAGATGGCCTGATCTTTTCCCGCGCCCACGGCAAGATGGCGAACGTTGCCCTGCGCGTCCTTCATGTCGGGCAGCAGGACCAGGCCGCCCGAGCCAAGGTCTTCGTCGCCGTTCGATTCGGCGGAGGTGTTGTGCATGACGAAATAATCGTAGACGCCGAGGTAGTTTCCGCGGGCTTCGAGCCGGACGAACGCGTTGCCGAAATCGCGCTCCGCGGGAAAACCGTGCTCGTCAAGAGTGGCATCGAAGGTTCCGTTGCCCAGGAGCAGATAGATGTTTCCGGCCTGATCGACCGCCGGGCCGTTACCGGTCATCCAGATCGAGCCTTCGGTTCCGTGCGGCGTGAGGCAGAGCGCGCTGACTCGTTTCAGATTGGCGGCGCTCAGGCCGATAACCCAGCCGTTGTACGGGTCGTGGTCGCAATGCGAGGACCAGGTCGTATAGATGACGCCGTTGGAAAGCAGCAGCGCGGCGCGCTCTTTGTATTGCTTTGGGTCGAAGACGACACGGTCGCTGTGGCCGCTCGAGTCAGGCACGGAGTAAGTAGCCGTGATGGTGCTCGGCGGAAGGCGGTCGGCGCCGGTCGTGATGTCCACAGCGTGCAAGCGCTGCAAATAATCTCTCCGCGAATTTTTCGACATGGCGACGACGTACATCGTGCCATGCCGCCCGGCTTTCAAATCGATGACGGGCGTGGCCGTGATGCCAATCTCCGGCTCGATCTGCTCGCAGTCGCGCTTGTCGCTCGGCTTCTCGCTCGCGGGAATCAGCGAAACGCGCCAGAGTTGCGCGAAAGTGTCCGCGTCGAAGGCATAGGCAAGATCGTGCTCGGTGACGACGAAGACGACGTTGCGCTTTTTGCCTTTGATGCGGAGATTCGAAACGTAGAGCGGCTCGGCATCCACTTTGCCTTGGACGGTTAGAAAAGCGACTTTGCCGAAACTCGTGGCGTTCACGTTGGCCGGCGTCAGGACGCGTTCATTCAAATTCTGGCCTGTGCGCGCAACGTCGTTGTGAAACGTGAGGACGTTGACATCGGACGGCGGATGCGGATTCGATGGACCAGGGGGCGGGCCAGGAACGACCGGTTGGACCTGGGCGGCGACCTTCGCTTTCGACTTCGCTGCCGGTTGCGATTTCGGCGCCTGTTCCGATTTGGCGGTGGCGGAAAGCCGATTGCAGCCGCCGAAGAGGACGGCGAACGCGAGTGCCGCAAGTGCCAGCGCACAGATTTCCTGTGTCCGTCGATGTGCCATCAGAGAATTTTCGCTGGCCCTCTTTTGGTAATCCTAGCATGCCAGCAAGAACGCCGGTTCGCTTGGGCCAACGCCCGCCGTTCCTGCATGACTCCCGGCTTTTATTTGACGCGGGCGGACGCCGAATGGGTGCACGGGGAAAGCAGTGACGACTGGCCCGAGAACCAGCGACGAATAGGTGGTGGCGAGAAAAAAGCCTAAACACAAAACCAGAAACCGACCTGTTGCTTCCCCACATAAAGTGTGAGAAGCTCCCTCCTGTTGGAAACCAAAATAGCCGTGTCGGGGAAGAACATTTGAAACAGAAAACCGACGTGCAACAGGGGACGCTGGCGTTGATGGTCCTTAAGACTCTCGACGTGCTGGGGCCGCTGCATGGCTACGGGATCGCGCGGCGTATCGAGCAGATCAGCGGCGATTTGCTGGCTGTGAATCAAGGCACCCTGTATCCCGTGCTGTTGAAGCTCGAACAGGAGGGCTCGATCGCGTCGGAATGGGGCGCATCGGAGAATAACCGCAGGGCGCGCTTCTACCGGTTGACGCGAGACGGCCGCAAACGGTTGGAAGCCGAGACGCGCGGCTGGGAGCAAACGGCGGCGATCATTGGGCGCTTCTTCGAGGTGAAGCCGGAGGATCTGCGATGAGGGCTTTGCGGCGGTTCCTGACGCGTTTGGGCAACTTCGTTATGAGGCGGCGAGACGACGAACGATTGCTCAGGGAGACTGAGGAACATCTCGCGCTGCAGACCGACGAAAATATTCGCGCCGGCTTGCCGCCCCGCGAGGCGCGTCGCCAGGCGAAGCTGAAGTTCGGCGGCGTTGCGACGATCGGGGAAGACTATCGGGCCGAACGAAACCTCCAATTCATCGACGCATTCGTCCAGGACATTCGGTATGGCGCGCGCATGCTGCGCCGATCGCCGGGATTTGCCGCCATCGCCATTCTCACGCTCGCGCTTGGCATCGGGGCGAATACGGCGCTGTTCAGCGTGGTCAACGGCGTTCTCCTGAATCCCCTGCCGTACCCGCAGTCCAGTCAGCTCGCCGCAATCTATGGAAAGACTCCAGGGGTCTACCGCGGCCCGATAACCTACCTGAATTTCCTCGACTGGCAGCGCGACACGCGAACATTTTCCTCAATGGCGATGTACCGGAACCAGGATTACAACTTCATCGGCAAAGGGGAAGCGGAGCGGCTGAGCGGGTACATGATTTCCGCCGGTTTTTTCTCGACGCTCGGCGTACAGCCCGTTCTTGGCCGCACGTTCCGCGCGGATGACGATCGCGTGGGCGCGGCGCCCGTCGTGATTCTCAGCGGAGGCTTCTGGGAACGAAGATTCGGCTCGTCGCCTGATATCGTCGGAAAGTCCATCACCCTGAATGGAGTTTCCTGCACGGTTGTCGGCGTGATTCCCTCCAGCTTCACCTTCTACGGCCAGCTGCGGGACGTCTACACGCCCATCGGCCAATGGAACGATCCGTCGTTTCGCGACCGCCGCATCGACATGAGCGCGCACGCCATCGGCCGGCTGGAGCCCGGCATCACCCTGGCGCAAGCGCAAGCGGATATGGACGGCGTCGCCCGGAACCTCGCCGCCAGTTATCCGGAGGCCGATAAAGACGTCGGGATCACTCTCAGTTCGATGAAGGAAGACATGGTGGGCAAGGTACAGCCGCTTCTGCTCGTGCTTCTCGCGGCCGTGGGCTTCCTGCTGCTGATTGCGTGCACCAACGTGGCCAATCTTCTGCTGGCGCGTTCGATGGGCCGCTCGCGCGAATTTGCCGTGCGCGCGGCGCTGGGTGCGAGCCAGATGCGCGTCATTCGGCAGCTCCTGACCGAAAGCATTTTGCTCGCTGGCTGCGGAGGAGCTTTGGGGCTGTTGCTGGCCTTCTGGGGCACGAAGGCCGTGCTTGGTGCGTTGCCGGCCGCGTTGCCGCGCGCGGGCGAAGTCTCGCTCGACTCGCGGGTGCTCCTCTTCACGCTCGGGGTTTCACTGCTCGCGGGGATCTTGTTTGGCCTGGCTCCAGCACTGAAAACTTCTCGCGTGAACTTGCAGGAGATCCTCAAAGAGAGCGGCCGCGGCTCAAGCGGCGCTCGCCATCGACTCCAGGGAGTGTTCGTGGCCGCCGAAGTGGCTATGGCGCTGGTTTTGCTGATCGGAGCAGGCCTGATGGTTCGCAGCCTTGCTGCCCTGTGGCGCGTCGATCCTGGCTTCAATCCGAGCCACGCGATCACGTTCGACTTGTCGCTGCCGGCGGCGGCCCAAACCGGTTCCGCGGAAACGCGCGCCCGCCTTCGCCTGTTCGATGAAAAAATGCGGGACATCCCGGGCGTCGAAGCAGTCTCCGTGACGCTCGGCTCCAGACCGATGATTCACGATTCGTCGCTTCCCTTCTGGATCGAGGGACAGCCGCAGCCCGCCACGATTCAAGACATGCACCAGGCGATGTTTTATCTGGTTGAGGCTGGGTTCCAGAAGGCGATGGGCATCGCGCTCGAGCGCGGCCGTTTCATCACGTCCCAGGACAATGAAAACGCGCCGGTGGCCATCGATATCGACGACGTTTTTGCGCGCGCTTATTTTCCTCGCGAGAATCCCGTCGGGAAGCACATCCATCTCGCGCTCTTCAACGTGGACGCGGAGATCGTCGGCGTAGTTGGCCACGTAAAGCAGTGGGGACTCGACGCCGACCCGAAATCGGCGATCGAAGCGCAATTCGATTACCCGTTCATGCAGCTTCCCGAGAAGCTGATGCCGCTCGTGGCCGACGCGGTCGCGGTCGTGCTGCGCACCAAGGGCGATCCCACGGCGGTCATGGGCCCGGTGCGGCGCGCGGTCGAGGAAATCGATCCCCGCGAAGTAATCTACGCGGTCCAAACGATGGACGAAGTGGTCGCAAACTCGTTTGCGGCGAGGAGATTGTCGATGGTTCTTCTCGGCATCTTCGCGATGCTGGCGCTTGCGCTGTCGTGCGTAGGAATTTATGGCGTCATTTCCTATCTGGTTGGCCGGCGCACCCATGAAATCGGCCTGCGCATGGCCCTCGGCGCGCAGCGCAGTGACGTGATGCGTCTCGTGCTTGGCCACGGCGCGAAAATGGCGCTGATTGGCGTCGCCATCGGACTCGCCGGGGCGTTGGGTTTGACGCGTCTCATGGCCGGCGAGCTTTTCGGCGTCACCGCTCACGATCCTTTGACGTTTCTTGCTGTCGCCGTTGTGCTGATCTGTGTGGCCTTGGCAGCCTGCTACATTCCCGCGCGGCGAGCAATGCGCGTCGATCCGATGGTTGCCTTGCGATACGAGTAGCGCCGGTGCATTCGCGGGAGCCCGTCGTGCGAATGCCTGGGGCTCGCGGGCACGAACGGTGCGTCATGAATAGCGGCAAGGCCGCTCCTCCGGAGACGCGGAGCGGCGATTGTACGCAGCCCGGCACGCAGCCCGCCTGCCGCAGGTAGGCCCAGCGGAGTGCCGGGAATCGCGCGCCAGAAAATGAAAAGTCCCGAAGGGACGATTGACGGAGGATTGCAATGAGATCCCTGAGACGGTTTTTCGCGCGAGCGGGCAACTTCATCATCCGGAAACGGGATGACGAACGGCTAAAAGAAGAGATTCAGGAGCACATCGCGCTCCAGACTGCGGAAAACATTCGCGCCGGGCTATCGCCGGCTGAAGCGCGCCGCCAGGCCAAGCTGAAATTCGGCGCCGTGGAGGCGATGAAAGAAGATTACCGCGCCGAGCGAAGCCTCCATTTCATCGAAACCTTTCTGCAAGACATTCGCTACTCCCTTCGCACGCTGCGCAAATCCCCCGGCTTCACCACTGTCGCCATTCTGACCCTCGCCCTCGGCATCGGCGCCAACACCGCGATTTTCAGCGTCGTCAATGCAGTCCTACTTCGGCCCCTGCCCTACAAGAATGCGAGCCGGATCGTCTGGGCGGCCGAACGCTTCCCATTCAATCATGACGCCGCGGTCGTGCTCAGTCCGGACTTCATTGTCTGGAAAGATGACAACGGCGTCTTTGAGAAAATTGGGGCGTGGGGTGGGGATGTGGGGGCAAATCTGGCGGGAGCTGGTGAAGCCGAGCGCGTGAGTGTAACGCGAGTCACAACAGATTTCTTTCAGATGCTTGGAATCCATCCCATATTGGGCCGCGCGTTCCTTCCCAACGAAGGCAAAGAGGCAACGGGCAATGTTGCGTTGCTGAACGAGACGCTATGGCGAAACCGGTTCGGCGCAGACCCGCGCATCGTCGGAAAGACCATCGACTTGGATGGCGCCGCTTACAGCGTGGTAGGGATAATGCCGGGCGGCGTTCGATATCCCCGGGCCGACATCTGGACGCCGCTGACACTCGATTCGTCGATTTTCTCGGGCCATTCGCCTCGGTGGATGATGCTGACGGTCGTCGGCCGGCTGAAGCCAGGCGTAACGATCGATCAGGCACGGGCAAACCTACAGGTTTTGATCCGGAGAATGGACCAACTATACCCTCCACAAGCCGCACGCTTCCGCGCTGGCGCACATGCGGACGTTGTTCCGTTGCACGATGTGCTCGTCCGGAACGTGCGCTCGTTGCTCCTGACCCTGCTGGGGTCTGTGGGACTGGTTCTAATGATCGCCTGCGCAAACGTGGCGAATTTGCTGCTTTCGCGAGCGGCCGGGAGAGGCAGGGAGATCGCGGTTCGCGCGGCGCTGGGAGCCGGGCGCTGGCGGCTGGCGCAGCAACTGCTCACGGAGAGTTTGCTTTTGGGCCTGGGTGGAGGTTGTGCTGGCCTGGCAGCAGGGTTCGCCGGAACCAGCCTGCTGAAACAATTGATTCCTCCGGACCTTCCTTCCGGTATGACTCTCGAATGGAGGACTTTCGGATTCGTGGCTGCGCTGGCAATTCTATCGGTCTTGCTCTTCGGGCTGGTCCCGTCTCTGATTGCCTCAATCTGCGACGTAAACGAATCGCTGAAGAGCGGACCCGTCGGGAAACAGCACAGGGCCGGCTGGATTCGCAGGTTTCTTGTCGTCGGCGAGATTGGCCTCTCCCTCGTGCTCCTTTCCGGTGCGGGGCTGCTTGTCCGCAGTTTCTTGCGCCTGACGAATGTTGATCTCGGGTTCAAGCCCGATCATCTTCTGATTGCCACCGTCCAGCGTCCTCTTACGTTGGGCTTCGATTCGCCCAAGCATGCAATTTTTTTTCAAGAAGCCATCGACCGGATTCGCGCGCTGCCCGGCGTCCAGTCTGTCGACGTGACCCGCCAGTACCCTCTCGGTGGGCTCAACAATGCGACGATTGAACTGCATCTGGCCGACGGCACCTCCTACCGGCCAGGAACACCGATTCTGCTGGACGGAGTCAGTCCCGGATACTTTCGGACGATGGGAATCCCGCTGATGAAAGGACGTTTCTTCAACGGCCACGATTCGGCGAATGCGCCGCAAGCGGCCATCTTGAGCGAATCGCTCGCGCGCCAAGCCTTCGGGGAGCCCGTTCCCCTGGGACAGCGCTTCCGTCTGGCGCCCGACGGACCGCAATACACCGTTGTCGGCGTTGTCTCGGATACAAGAAACTCCAGCGTTGACCAGGAACCCCTGCCTGAGGTGTTCGTGCCTTACGTTCAGCAGCCCTCGTTCGTGATGACATTCGTGGTCCGCAGTAAAGGCGATCCGCGCGGTGTTGCCAGCGGTGTGCGTCAAGCCGTGCTGAGTGTTGATAAGGATCAGCCCTTGTCTGAATTGCGGACCATGGACGATCTTCTCACAGGGTCGGTTGCTCCTGAACGATTCCGAATGCTGGTTCTGGGGCTTTTTGCGCTCCTCGCAGTGGTGCTTGCGGCAGTGGGCATCTACGGGCTGGTCGCATACTCCGTCGGTCAGCGCACGCACGAAATTGGCATTCGCATGGCCCTCGGCGCACAGCGGCGAGATGTGAGGGAACTGGTGTTGCGCGAGGGGGCGCTCGTGGCAGCCTTGGGTGTGGGTGCTGGTGTTGCGGGAGCGCTCTGGCTGACGCGATTTTTCGCAAGCCTGCTGTACGGTGTCCAACCGACTGATCCAGCCACGTTTTTCTGCGTGTCGCTGATCATCGTCGGCATCGCGTTGCTCGCGTGCTGGATTCCCGCGCGGCGCGCCATGCGGGTCGATCCGATGGTTGCGCTCCGCCATGAGTGACAGTCTCGCTGCCCGAGCCAGATGCTAAGGGAGCTGTATCAGAATTACCCATTTCTGCGCCAAGCACAGATCCCGCGACCGGATCGCGCTAAGTCACCCCGAATCAACGCGGGGTCCTCAGGCACCCACTCCATTTCGGTCCTCGCTCTGGAAGTATTCAATAGGTACACGTGCCGATTGATTTTTTTACTAAGTCGCCCATAATCAATCAGATCGAGAAAATCAATAGGTACAATTTGCGCTGTTCTTGATTTTCAAGCCGATTCGGCGGTGACGGCCTCTTCGTGCTTGACTCGCAGTGCCCCCGGCTTGGGCCGGTTCGCCAGCCAGGACCAAATTCTCCAGCCGAGCAGCAGCGCGACGATAAAGCCGTATTCCAGCGGCTTGCGCACGTCCGACTTCACCAGCCAGTAGTAATGGATCACGCCGGCGACGGCGCTGAAGTAGACCAGGCGGTGCAGCTTTTGCCAGCGCTTTCCGCCCAGGCGGCGAATCCATCCGGCCGTGGACGTAACCGCCAGCGGAATCATCAGCACGAATCCCGTGAAGCCAACGGTGATGAACGGACGCTTGCCAACATCGTCCAGAATCAGACTCCATTCGAAATAGCGGTCGACGCCGAACCACGTGGAAAAATGCAGGCAGGCATAGAAGAACGCGAAAAGTCCCATCATGCGGCGAAAACGGATCAACTGCGGCAGATGAAGAATTTTGCGCAGTGGCGTGATCGCCAGTGTGATGCAGAGAAAACGCAGGATCCAGTCGCCCGTTCGGTGCTCGACGTACTGAACGGGATTCGCGCTGAGATCGTTGTGAAAGCCCTTCCACAAAAGGATAGCGAGCGGCACGAGGCAGAGCGCGAAAACCACAACCTTCGTCCACTTGCTGATCAGCACGGCTCTGAGGAAATTCATGCCCGGCGCGGAATCCTCGCTCAGTAACACTTCGTCAGGTCCATGCCGGAATACAGGCTGGCCACCTGGTCGCCGTATCCGTTGAACATCTGCGTCGGGATCGGGCGCGCGAAAAAGCCCTGACCCAGGCGATGCTCCATCTTCTGACTCCAGCGGGGGCGATCGACGTCGGGATTCACGTTCGAGTAGAAGCCGTACCAGTACGGGTTTTCCATGTTCCAGGTGGTGGAAGGCTGCTTCTTCACGAACTTGATTTTCACCAGGGACTTGATGCTCTTGAAGCCGTATTTCCACGGAATCACCATGCGTACGGGAGCACCATCCTGATTGGGGAGCGTCCCGCCATACATGCCGGTGCACAAAAGCGTGAGCGGGTGCATAGCCTCGTCAATGCGAAGGCCTTCCACGTAAGGCAATTCGATGCCTGCCGAAGAGGCCCAGGGCATCACGCCGGAGTTGTAGTAAGTCTGAAACGCGACAAACTTTGCGGTGGGCTTCGGCTGGACCGCCTTCGCAAGCACGTTAAACGAATAGCCGATCCAGGGCACGACGATCGACCAGGCTTCGACGCAGCGATGGCGGTAGATGCGCTCTTCGAGGGGCGCGAGCTTCATAATTTCGTCGATAGTGAACTTGCGCGGCTTTTCGACTTCGCCTTCGACGGAAACACTCCAAGGGTAGGTGACGAAATCCCCGGCATTTTGCGCGGGATCGCTCTTGCCGGTGCCGAACTCGTAGAAGTTGTTGTAGTGCGTCACGTCATTTTCGGGTGTGACGGCTTCGGTCGTGCTGCCCGGCCATTTCTTCAGGCCGGTGATCGGATGGGGAACAGTGCCCGTCGGAGGGCCCGCGAACACGCGCGGCAGGCGCTTCCAGGCTTCAACCGCACCGGCAGTGACTGCCAGGCCGAGCAGGAAATTGCGCCGGCCCATGTAGAACCGTTTCGGCGTGACGTCTTTGTAAGTCAATTCCGGAGCGCGTTTGACGAGCATTTCCCCCTCCCGGCCTTAACTGTTGCGATACCGTAATGATACCCCCCAACGCCAAAAGGTTGGATAGTGGAAATCGCCGAAGGATTCAGGAATTCGCAGCGGCGAGCGGCCTGACCAAACAGACAAAGCAGACCCCTCACATCCATTCCCGGGAAGATGGCGGGATCGGGTTCCTACGACTGCGCTCGGGAAGGCGGGATGACAACTCCGGATAAAATACACAGTGAAGCGCGGAAGCGCCATCGTAAGGCGTTACTTGTGTGCCAGCTCGCGGAGCAGGGCTTCGCGGACGCGAGTCTGGTGCTCGGGAGCGAGCTTCGCTTTGTGCGCGGTGAGGTAGAAAACGTCGATGGCCGTCTGCCCTTCCGTGTCGACGATGGCAATCTCGATGTTGCATTTCTCGCCCGAGAAAACCGAACTGATCTTGTGCAGAAGTCCGGGCTGGTCTTGCGCGATCACTTCGACGAGCGTGCTTTGCGCCGAGCAGTTGTCGTCGATTTGAACTTGTGGCTCCACTTTCACCTTCGGAGGGGCGTTCTTCTGCGAGCGCATGCGGTCGCGCAGCATCTTGTGCAGGTCCACCTTCCCGGTGAGCACGTCGTGGACGCTGGATTTGAAGCGTTCCCACTCCGGAATGTTCAGCTCGAGAGTGCGAAAGCGGTCGGTGAAATAGAATGTATCGACGACGATTCCCGCTTGATTCGAGAAAGCCGCCGCTTTGACGATGTTCATGCCCCAAGCCGCGAGCACTCCGGCAAGC
>DATGHM010000135.1:0-18579 GCA_035307985.1 Candidatus Acidiferrales bacterium | reverse complement strand
CGGCAGCGAATCGACGGTTCGCCGCACCGCACGTTCCGCCACGCGAGCCGCGTCTTCACAGAATTGCACGACGGCGGCCGCGCGAATGTGCACTCCCAATCCTACCTGAAGCGGCGCGGAGTGCAAAGGCTCCTTCGACCCTCCTGCGCTGAAAGCGGACTGCCGGGAAAAGTTCTGCGTCAAGTGTCCGCAAACGCGCGCTCTGGTGTATTCTTCGGGCCGCTTCGATAACAGAACGGGCGCGTCAATACATCCAGTGGAGGGATGGAATGAAATTGTTCGTGGTCCTGATTCTCGCGATTCGATTCGCCATTCCGAATGCGGTCGCATCGCAGAGTTCGCAATCCAAAACAGAAGAAAAGCCGCTGCCCGGCATCGAGCAGAAAACGGCCGGCATGCAGAAATTTCCGGGGTTTTTCACGTACTACTGGGATGCGCGCGCGGGAAAGATCTGGCTCCAGATCGACAAGTGGGACGCGGATTTTCTCTTCCACGAATCGCTGCCCAATGGCGTCGGATCGAACGACATCGGCCTCGACCGCGGGCAACCGGGCGAAACGCAAGTAGTTCGCTTCGAGCGCAGCGGTCCGCGCGTGCTGCTGGTCGCGCAGAACGAACGGTACCGCGCGATTACGGATGACCTTAAACAGAAAGAAGCGGTCAAGCAAGCGTTTGCCCAATCCGTGCTGTGGGGATTCGAAGCCGCGGCGGAAGACGGCAACTCCGTGCTGGTGGACGCCACCGCATTTTTCCTGCACGACGCGCATCACGTGGCCGAGCGGCTGGCCATGACTCATCAGGGCGTGTATCACGTGGATGCATCGCGTTCCGCGATCTTTCTGCCGCGCACGAAAAACTTCCCCGACAATTCCGACGTCGAATCGATGCTGACCTTCGTGGGCGAGAAACCGGGACAGTGGGTGAAGGATGTCACGCCCGACCCCGAGGCCATCACCGTTCACGAACACTTCTCTTTCATTCAAGCGCCACCGCCGGGCTTCGACATGCGCGAGTACGATCCGCGCTCGGGATTTTTTGGCATTGAGTTCATGGACTTCGCGACACCGGTGGACGAGCCGATCCACAAACGGTTCATCGTTCACTGGCGGCTGCAGAAGAAGGACCCGTCGGCAGCGGTCAGCGAGCCCGTGAAGCCAATCGTCTATTATGTCGACCCGGCGATTCCCGCGCCGATTCGCTCGGCCGTGATGGAGGGAGTGAGCTGGTGGAACCAGGCGTTCACCGCGGCGGGCTACAAGGACGCGTTCCAGGTAAAGCTGCTGCCGCCTGGCGCGGATCCGATGGACGTCCGGTACAGCGTGGTTGAATGGGCGCCGCGCAGCACGCGCGGATGGGCCTATGGCAATGCCGTCGCTGACCCGCGTACGGGCGAAATCATTCAGGGCCATGTGACGCTCGACGCGCTGCGCATCCGCCAGGATTTTCTGATCGCGCAAGGCTTGCTCGACCCGTTCGGCAACGATCCGGCCGCGCTGCGCAAAGCGAATGAAATGGCGCTGGCGCGAGTCCGGCAGCTTGCCGCGCACGAAAGCGGCCACACGCTCGGCTTGATGCACAATTTCGCGTCGAGCATCGTGAACCGCGCTTCCGTGATGGACTATCCGTCGCCCGTCGTTACCGTCGGCGCCAATGGCATTCCGGACGTGTCGAATGCGTATGCGGTCGGCATCGGCGCGTGGGACAGAGTCACGATCGACTACGGTTATCAGGATTTCCCGCCGGGCACGAACGAAAAGCAGGCGCTCAACAAAATTCTGGATGGCGCGTTCGCGCGCGGCCAGATCTATCTGACGGACCAGGATGCCCGGCCGCTCGGCTCTGCAAGTCCCGTGGCGCATCTGTGGGACGTTGGCTCGAACGACCTGGACGGCCTGAAGCAGGTGATGGCGGTTCGTGACGCCGCGCTGAAGCGCCTGTCCATCGACGCCATTCGCGAAAACGAGCCCGTCGCCACGCTCGAAGATGTGCTCGTTCCCGTCTATCTGTATCACCGTTATCAGGTGACGGCGGTTTCGAAGTGGATTGGCGGGCTCAATTACTGGTTCAACGTTCGTGGCGGCGTGCAGAAACCGCCCGAGATCGTTCCAGCCTCCGAACAACGCGCCGCCATTCGCGCCGTGCTCGACACGCTTTCGCCGCGAGAGCTGGCCTTCCCTGAACCGCTCCTGAAGCAACTGCCTCCACGCCCTTCGGAGTTTCCGAGTTCCCAGGAGAATTTCGCGCGGCGCACGGCTCCGGCCTTCGACGCGCTTGCCGGTCCGGAAGCCGCGGCGGAAATCGTCTCGAGCCTGCTGCTCGAGCCCAACCGCGACGAACGTATGATCGAGTATCACGCGCGCGACGCGCAGTATCCCGGGTTCGCGGAACTTGTGGACGACTTGCTGACATCCACCTGGAAAGCGCAACCCGAAAACGGGTATGACGGTGCAATCCAGCGGACCGTAGACTCCGTCGTTCTCGATCGCCTGATGTCGCTCGCCGCCGACGAGCACGCTGCGCCGCAAACGCGCGCCGTCGCTTCCCTGAAAATCAACGAGCTGAAAGACTGGATCGCGGGCCAGGTCAAAAGCACGATGGACGAGAGCCGCCGCGCGCAGTTTTTCTTTGCGATCCAGCAGATCAATCGCTTCGAGAAAAATCCAGCGGATGCGCATCTGACGGCGCCGGTGCCACCGCCCGCGGGCGATCCAATCGGAATGGACGGCTGGGAATAGATCGCCGGAAGGACCGCCGCGCGAAGGGGAGAAGTGCGCAGACGATGGATTGGCAGAACAGTGGTCAGCGCGAGAACGGGTACAAAATCCACGCGATGGCGATGCTCACGAACAGGAAAAGCGCGAACGTCCAGAGCGCGTAGCGAATGCGGTTCGCGGCCGTGCGCCGCGCAAGAAAACCGACGGCCAGCGAAGCGAGAGCTGCGAAGAGCAGCATCGCCGAAAAATGACTCAGATGACCGAAGAACATCCCGTGCGCCCCGATTTCTCAGTTCCCCGCTGGAGTGGCCGCCGGCACTTCGTTCGCAAATGGACCTAGTGCCGTCTTCCGCGCGCGACTTCGTACGCATCGCATACGCCAAGCATGTTGACGATTCCCGCGCCTGCGATGAAGCGCGTCCCGTAGTCGCCCATCGCGCGCGCAACGTCCGGACCCGCCTTCTCGAAGGCATGGGCGAGCAGATAAAACACACCGGAACTCGCGTCTGCAAGAAATCCCAGTGTGCCGAACGGGTCCTGCGAGTGCAGATGGAAAACGTTGCCGCGCATCAATAGGCCGCTGACCGCCAGCCCTCCCACCGCCACAAGAAACGCCAGCGCGCGCTGCCAGCGGCGCATCACAAGATGCCCGAGTCCGGGAACCAGCCACGCGAGCAGTGCGACCGTCAGCGCGAGAACCGACCGCGCCGCGCGCGCCGGCAATCCCCGTTCGGCTGAAGAAGGCTCGCCTTCCGCGACCCCTTCCGCCGTCGAATGGGCTGCCATTCGCGCTGTTTCGGATGCGTCCTGCCCCGCGGGGGCAACTGTGGCCACCTCCATCGTGACAGGCCGATTTTCATCGGCTTCTTGCGCGGTCACCTCGTGAAACTCTTTATCCACGATCCCTTCAACTCCCGATCTTTCGCTCAGGCCAGCAGCGCCAGGATTTCTTTCTGGATGGCGCCCGTCACGCGCGCCTCTTTCTCTCCTACATAGACATTCACTTCGCTGCGCACGCCGAACTCCGGCAAGTAAATTCCGGGCTCGACAGAAAAACAGGTCCGCGGGACGATCTTGCGGTCGTCGCGCGTCTCGAACCCGTCCATATTCGCGCCGTTTCCGTGGACGGACTGGCCGATGCTGTGCCCGGTGCGATGCACGAAAAACTTTCCGTAGCCCGCCTTGCGAATCGTTTCGCGCGTCACGCGGTCCACTTCCCAGCCGCGAATCTCGCGGCCTTTTGCGACATTTTCCCGGACGAATTCTACGGCATTGTCGCGCGCCTGCCGCACGATGCGGAAAATTTTCGCGCAGGTGTCGGGCACGCGCTCGCCAAGGTAGCCCATCCACGTGATGTCGTAGTAGACGCTGCCCGGCCGATCCAATTTTGCGAACACGTCGAGCAGAAGCAGATCACCCGCGCGAATCGGGCGCGAATCGCGCTCGTTCGGCTCGTAATGCGGATTGCCGTTGTTCGGCTGGACGGCCACGATGGGCGGCTCGGCGTAGAGGCCGTTGGAGCGAAACTGCGCGACGATCCATTGCTGCAGCTCGAATTCGGAAAGCCCTTTCCCTTCGCGCACGAACGACGCGGCGCGCGCAAAGGCTTCGCTCGTCACGCGATCGATGATTTTTCCAGCAGCCAGGTGGGACTCGAGCTGCTCGGGGCTCCAGCTCGCTTCGAAAATCTGCACCAGGTCCGCCGAGCTGACCACTTTCTTTTTCAGCTTGCGAATCAGCTCCACAGTCCCCGCATCGACCAGCCCGATGTACGGAATATTGTTTTCCGGCGAGTACTGCATCGCGATTTTCTTTTTTCCGCTCAGCAGTTTCGGAAGCAGCTTATACAGCTCCTGCCAGCCGGAGTAGACCAGCGCTTTGCCGGGCACGGCGTCAAGAGCGCCCTGCTCGATTCGATGGACGAGTTTGCGCGGCTCGCCTTTCGCCGGAATGAAGTAATACCAGCGGCGCGTGGCCAGCCCGTTCCCGCCAAGCCCGAGGATGTGCGCGGCGATCGGATCGCGGCGGTGATGGTCGTAGAAGAGCCAGCCGTCGATCTTGCCGGCGCGGAGTTCAGCCTGAATTGCGGGAATGTTGACCATTTTCAGCGGCTCTCTTTCCGTGGTGGAGCGCAAAGCGCGATGACCTGGGCAGGCGAAACGCCCGCAACGGAGACTCGTTTTGTGCGGTTCGCTTCTCCGGCCACGATTCTAACAGCGCCTAAAGGGACATTCAAACGCTCGGCCAGCAGACGTCTCAGGGCTTCGTTTGCGCGCCCTTCCACCGGCGGCGCCGTCAGTCGGACCTTCAGCGCGCCCGCATGCTCGCCTTCGATCGAATTCCGGCTGGCTCGCGGCACAACTCGCACGGCAAAGGTCACGCCGCCGTCCCGCTCGTCGATTTCAATCATTCCTCTAACGTGCGCTCGCCGAAAATTGCGGTTCCGACGCGAATTTCCGTGGCGCCTTCTTCGATGGCGACCTCGAAATCGTGTGTCATCCCCATGGACAGCACGGGCAGCTTCCGGCCCAGCCGCCGGCTCACATCGTCGCGCAATCCCCGCAATTTCCCGAAGTAAGGGCGGACGCTCTCGGGATCGTCGAAGAGTGGTGGAATCGTCATCAAGCCCAGCAGATCGATGTGGGCAAATGGCGCAATGGACGCGGCGAGAGATGGCAGATCGGCTTCGGCAACCCCGGTCTTCGTCGCTTCGTCCCCCAGGCGGACCTCGATCAGCACGGGCAGATTCTTCCCTTCCGCCGCCGCCGCGGCATCCAGTCGTTTCGCCAGCGAGAGATCGTCGACGGAATCGACGCGATGGAACAGGTATGCCGCACGCCGCGATTTGTTGCTTTGCAGGTGGCCGATCAGATGCCAGATCGCATCCAGTTGCGAGACAGCCGCGCGCTTCGATTCCCATTCCTGCACGCGATTCTCGCCGAAATGGCGCAACCCTGCCTCGTAGGCTGCTCGAATCGCTTCGGCGGGAAAGGTCTTCGACACCGCGACGATCGTAACTTCCTCTGCTCGGCGGCCGGCCCGCTCGGCGGCGCGGGCAACACGTTCGCGCACGCGCGCCAGATTCGATGCGATCTCACTTTGGCTGGGCATTGTCGCGATTCTAGCACGCGAGCACTCGTGCTAGACTGAGCGGCTCGCAATGTCTCTCCGCGGAAAACTGATCGTCCTCGAAGGAATCGACGGCTCCGGCAAGCGGACGCAGATCGAAATGCTCGCGCGCGCGCTCGATTCGCACGAAATCGGCTCGGCGCGCATCAGTTTCCCGCGCTACGAGAGATTTTTCGGAAAAATGGTCGCTCGCTTTCTGAACGGCGAGTTCGGTCCGCTGGCCGCTGTCGACCCGCACTTCTCGGCTCTGCTCTACGCGGGCGACCGCCTCGAAGCGCGCGCCGAAATGGAAGCAGCGCTTGCCGCTGGAAGAATTCTGCTGGCGGACCGCTATATCGGGTCAAATCTGGCGCATCAGGGGGCGCGCGTGCCGCCGCGCAAGCGCGGCGCGTTCCTTCACTGGCTCACGCAACTCGAATACGACGTTTACGGGCTCCCGCGAGAGGATCTTGTCATTTACCTCCGAGTGCCGCCCGCTGAAGCGCACCGGCTCGTCGGAAACAAGGCGGAGCGCCACTATACGAAACGCAAGCGCGACTTGCAGGAGGCAAATCTGGCGCACCTCAAGGAGGCGTCGTCGGTTTACGACCGTCTTTCGCGCCAGCCAAACTGGATTCGCATCGAGTGCGCTGAGGTCGCTCGCGAATCCTCACGCGCAAAAGCCCGCGCGCCGCAACCGCGTGGCCGGAACGCCCGGCGCGGGCGATCGAGCGGAGCGTCTCTGCTTCGCGCGCCCGAAGCGATTCATCAGGAGATCCTCGCGGCAATCGAGAAGCACGCTCTGCTGGGTCTTGGCGGTCGGCCTCGGAGCTGAAGTCAAGGGAATCGAATGGGTTTCAACGAGTTTCTGGGCATCGAACGCGTGGTGAGCGCGCTGCGCGCAATGCTGCGCCGCGACCGCGTCCCGAGCGCCCTGCTCTTCACCGGCCCGCGCGGGATTGGCAAGTACACGCTCGCTCGCATGTTTGCACAAGCCGCGAATTGCCAGCGCCTGAAGGATGATTTCTGCGGTGAATGCGCATCCTGCCTGAAGATGGCGCGCCTTGCCGATCCCGCGCCCTTGATCAACGCTGGACTCACGGAGCGCGGCGAGAACGCCGACACGGCGGCCGTCGAGCGCATGCCTCTCATCATCGAGACCAATCCCGACGTTTGGCTGATCGTGCCCGATCCGGTGCGCCTGCGAACGCCGGTCGCACGGCCCATGATTCGGGTAGGCCAGTTGCGAGCCGTACAGCGGGCTGCCTACTTCCGTCCTGAAGGACGCCGCCGCGTCTTCATCATGGATGGCGCCGACACCATGCGCTGGACCGATGCCGACGTCTTCCTGAAGATCCTCGAAGAGCCGCCCGACACCGCGACGCTGATCCTGTTGGCCACGACACCGGACTCTTTGCTGCCGACAATTCGCTCGCGGTGCCTGCAGTTTCATTTCGCACCCGTTCCTGTCGACGCCATCGAGTCGTTTCTGAAGGACCGCGGCGAACGAAAATCTGCGGAGCGCAAGATCGCCGCCCAACTGGCCGACGGCAGCCCCGGCGTGGCGCTTTCAATCGATCTCGACGAATCGAAACGTCTGCGCGCCAGTGTTCTCGGCCTGCTCGAAAAGGCTGCGGCCGGCGAAAACTATCGTGACGTATTCGCGGCCACCGCGCAGCTTGCCAAGCAGGAGAAGGAATCCTTTGAAAATATTCTCGCTGTATTCTATAGTTTGCTTACAGACCTGCTCGAAATTTCCCAAAGCCCAAAGAGCAGTCTTCCGCGCAACCCCGACTTGCGCCGGGAACTGGAATCGCTCGGCAAGCAGGTCAGCTTGGAGTGGGTGGTGCGCGCGACCCAAGGCGTGGACCGGCTGGAGAGCCGGTTGCGGCGGAACATTGCGCGGCAGCTCGGAATGGACGCGCTTGCCGTGTCGCTCGCCACGCGCTGAAGCGCGAGGTGCAGATTTTTTCGATTTTTTTTCCGGCAGCCTGCAACCGAAAACTGTCTCACGCAGTCATAAGACTAGCATCCCAGGGCAGCAATCTCCGAAGGAGCAAGAAGATGGTGAATCGGAAGCTTTTTCGTCCCACCCTTACGGAAGTGAAGGAGCCGTACCCGGTTCGTCCTTCGCCGCCGAACGGGCCGCAGCCGGGGCCGATGGCGCGCAAGAAGCCGGCGCCTCCGGAGCAAACTCACGCGGAAAACTTCTATTACGTAAAGCAAATGCAGTCTCGCAATCCCGTCGCCGTGGTGCTCAACGACGGCGAAGTTCTCCACGGAACGATCGAATGGTACGACCGTGATTGCATCAAGCTCACGCGCTTCGGCAGCCCAAACCTCCTCATTTATAAGCACTCCATACGATACCTATACAAGGACGGTGAGGACGCGGCGTTGGGCGGAACGAACGGTCAGTAGGATTCGATTGGGGCGCAGCGTTCCGGACCGCGGTCAGCGCCTTTCTTGACCGGGTCGCTTGCGTGGGCTGACAAAAAACGTCATCAGCGCTTTTCCAACCAGGCGCCGGGAATCGTCGCGCACGTCGCAGTCCACCACGGCGACGTGCGCGCCCAGTCGCACCACGCGCGCGTCGGCGCGCACCGTTCCGTCGGCGACTGCTTCCAGATAATTGATTTTCATTTCGATGGTTGCCACGCGCCGGCCACGCGGGCTGGCCATGTAGGTCGCCAGGCCTCCAGCTGTATCCGCCAGCGCCGCGATCACCCCGCCGTGGACCACCCCGTGAATCTGCTTGTGGCGATCATCGACGGGCATCTCCAGAATCACGTGCCCGGGTTCCGCTTTTTTTAAAACGAAACCGAACTGCTTGGCGGTATTGCTGGCGCGCAGACGCTCGCGAAGGTCTTCCGCGTCAAGACGCTTGGATCGTTTTCGCGCGGGCGCCATGTCAGTAAGCCGTGAACCCGCCGTCGAGCGGAAAGGCCGCGCCGGTCACCCATTCGGATTCGTCAGACGCCAGATAGACGGCCATGTGCGCAACGTCCTCCGGCTTGCCCATGCGGCCCAGCGGAATTTCCGCGCTTCGCCTGCGGCGTTCCGCCTCCGGATCGGGCAACGTGGCCATCGATTGCATTCCCAATTCCGTCTCGACGATCGTCGGGCAGATGCAATTAACGCGAATCTTCTCGTGGGCGTGGTCGATGGCCATCGCTTTCGTCAACCCGGTCAGGCCGAATTTCGATGCGCAATAGGCGGCGCGCTGCTTACGTGCCACCAGGCCCAGCGCCGAACCGATATTGATAATCGAGCCGCCGCCCGCCCTGCGCAGCAGAGGCAACGCCGCGCGCGAAACGCGGAACGCGCCCGTCAAGTTCACGTCGATCACGCGCTGCCACTCTTCATCGCTCGTATGATCCGCGTCCGCCACCACCACCGCGCCCGCATTGTTCACCACGACGTCCAGCCGCCCGAAATATTCCACGGCGCCTGAAAGCGCCGATTCCACCGACTCGCGCTTCGTGACGTCCGAGGCCACCGCGGCCGCCTGCCCGCCGGAACTTTCGATCTCGGTCACAACGGACCGAAGCGGCTCGCTTCGACGGCTCGAAACGACCACCTGAGCCCCTTCTTTGGCGAAAAAGACGGCGCAGGCCCGCCCAATGCCCGTGCCGCCTCCCGTGATGAATGCTACCTTTCCCGAAAGTCTCGGCACCGTAACGGCCCCCTGGATCGTCTAATTACGTGCCTGCGGCAGCCAGGCGAAGCAGAACCGCGAATCTAGCATCTAAAATCAACCGGGTGCAAGCAGGCTCCAAAGAAGGCCGGGGGAACCATGAAAATCGGGATCACGTGTTATCCGACGTACGGCGGATCGGGCGTCGTCGCCACGGAACTGGGAATTGAGCTGGCCGCGCGCGGTCACGAGGTTCACTTCATCAGCTATGCCGTACCCATCCGGCTGAACAACGGCGGCGAACGCATCTATTTTCATGAAGTCGAGGTCACCACATATCCGCTGTTCGACCATCCGCCTTATACGCTAGCGCTGGCGACCAAAATGGCTGAGGTCGCTGAGTCCGAGGGACTCGATCTATTGCACGTGCACTACGCGATTCCGCACTCGGTCAGTGCGCTGCTCGCGCGCATGATGACGGCGCCGAGGAAACTGCCGTTCATCACTACCCTGCACGGGACGGACATCACGCTGGTCGGAAACGACCGCAGCTACCTGCCCATCACGCGATTTTCCATCGAGCAGAGCGACGGCGTCACCGCCATCTCGAATTACCTGCGCGATCGCACCGTCAAGGAGTTCGAGATCAAGAGGCCCATCGAAGTCATCCCGAATTTCGTCAACTGCGATTATTACATGCGCAGCGACGATGCGCCCGTGCGCTCGAAATGGGCGCCGAATGGTGAACCCATTCTGATGCACCTCTCGAACTTCCGTCCCGTGAAGCGCGTCACCGACGTCGTCGAGATTTTCGCGCTCATGCGCCAGAAGATGCCCGCCAAGCTCGTCCTCGTGGGCGACGGTCCCGACCGCGGCGCCGCCGAATACATTGTGCGCAAGAAGAAGCTGCAGAAAGACGTCCTGTTTCTCGGCAAGCAGGACCGCGTTCAAGAAAAGCTCGGCCTCGCCGACCTGTTTCTCCTGCCCAGCGACCTGGAATCCTTCGGCCTGGCCGCGCTCGAAGCGATGGCGTGCGAGGTGCCCGTCATTGCGACCAACGTGGGCGGGCTGCCCGAAGTCGTGAACCATGGCGTGGACGGTTACTTGATCGAGCCGCGCGACGTCGAAGCCGGAGCCAAATACGCGCTCGAAATTCTCTCGCGTCCCGACCGCGGCCGCGCCATGGGACAGCAGGCTCGCATCGACGCCCGCAAACGCTACTGCGCGAACGACGTCATCCCGATGTACGAGGCGTATTACGAGAAAGTCCTGAATTCCCTCGGCGCCACCGCCCGCGCCTGACGGTGGAGAAATCGGCTTGGCGTCAGCGAAGCCCTGAAAAGCGCTACCGTTCCATGATGGGAATCGGCTGGAGTGACTGCACGGCCGAATCGATGTCGGCCTGGGTGAACTTCGTGGTCGCGCCGGCGGCATTGGCGAACACGATGCGGAACTGTCTATCGCGCCCGTCGAATAGGCGCAACGCGACGGGCTGTCCGGTTGACGGATCGCCGAACTCGAATCCGCGATTGCTGCCGGACTGGATGGAATGCAACCCGGGCATCGCGTCGGCGCCAAACGCGATCTTCCAGAGCAGAAGCTGGTTCACGCGAATCGCATCGCGCAGCGAGCTCACCGGCGAAACTGAAGCTGGCGAGGCGTCATACACCGCCTGATAAATCGCGTAATTCGAATCAAATGACTGGCCGACGAACGCGTTCTGGAACTGCTGGTATTCGGCGGTATTTTCCGAAGTGAGCCCGCGAAGCACGTCGGCCTGCGCTTCGGGATCGTAAAAGATGATTACCTGTCCCGAATCGAAGTGGAACTCCATTCTTGCCTGGTCGGTGACGATCTTCTGCTTGGCGTCCCACGGAACTTTGAATTCGTAGTTGAACGCCTTAAGTTGCGTGCTTCCCTCCTGAACGGCCGGCGAATTCAGGGCCTGCGGCACGTCTTTGATCCAGGGATTCGAGCCGGCCCAATGGCGCGCCTCGAACCACACGAGCGTCTGCAGCCCGAAGGCGACGCAATATGCCGCGACCACGATCACCGCGACCGTCAGAATGATCGTGTTACGCGCGCTGTTGTTTTCCGGTCGAGTCTTCGTCATTTCGTTTTCCTGCGCGAATCCGAGGGCGCAAGAGCGCGTGCCATTCTACGCTGAACGGAAAGCAGTCCGCCAGAGTTTGCGTTAGCGGCCGCGGCGGGCCAGTTTGACAAAATATGAGAATTGGCGAAGACAGGGCGAAGGCAAGAAAACGGATCTTTTATCGAGTAGAAATTTGCCGATCCCTTGTTTTCATGGGGTTACGGGGATTTCTACTCGACAGCTGTATCGAGTAGGAGTCGTCTGAGCGACCCTCCCCTGACTATTGGACGTGCCGTGCCGTTCAGCGCGAATTGCCGGAGCGGCCGATCATGCCGTTCTGCGCCTGCGACGTCTGGCCCATGCCGACGTGCGAATTGCCTTGCGTAACCACCAGAGCGTCGCCCCAACGCAAAACCAGACGAGGGTTGAGCCGATCAGAACGAGCGCCGTGTTGTGTCGCGGCAGAAATTTCCACGCGAGGACGCCGAATACGATCAGGCCTACGGTGCCCATGGCTGTGCCTCTCGAGTCCAGAGCGGCGACTGCCGGAGCGCGTTTGGACCCGGTGAGCTGCGCTTGCTCCTTCTCTTCCCTGGCGTGCCTGGCCACGAGCGTCGCGCTGGCCGGGAAAATCGCGGGGAATGCGAGGAAAAGCCCTCCCACGGATGGTCCGAATTTCTTCGCAATCAATCCCGCAGCAACCGTGACCAAACCGCCAAACAGGAAACGAACGCCGAACTCGCGCCATTGGGTCTTCCGCAGCGCCCCTGTGTAGAACGTTACCTTCATCACTTACCTCAGCCAGGCCAACCAAATCGCGAAGCTCAGCGCCAGCCAAAGCAATAGGCTTGTCGCCGTCGTTCGGAGGGTGGAAGTGCGGTAGCGGGCCAATATCAGGGTCACAGCGCATGCATAAACTAGGAACGCGGCGGCGCCGGCGATCATCGAGCGGGCCTCGAAGCTCGCGTACGGCGCTCCTTCGCGCCTCACTGTCAGGGAAAGCGTGGCCAGAGCGACCGAGGGCGCCGCTCCGAACAATCCGGCGAAGCTTCGCTGCTTGAAAAGGCTCCCGAGCAGCGAAAAAACGGACACGAGCGCGCCGCCCACGAGGAATCGGAACAGGATTTCCTTGAGCAACTGCCTACCTCCCAGCGGGTTTGAGGGGCGAGCAAATCTAGATTAGCAAGTTGGAGTTCGAATTGCGCGATGGACAGCGGAGTTTGGCCGGGGCAGCCGGGCCAGTGGCTCGATCTCGTTCGGAAGGTCGGCGCGGGCCGAGGTTATGGCGCGCCGGTTACGAGTCGGCCGGCGACTACAAGCTGCCTCAAAAATGCTATGAGTGGTGGAGGGAACTTTCTTCAGGGGCTAAAAAGCCCAACGTTTACCGCTGCTTGAATGTCGGAGTTAAAGGTCCGACCCCCTGAACTGCATTATTGAGAGGGCTTAGATGGCTTCTAGTATTTTCTGAGGACGCCCACGACGCGGCCCTGGATGCGGACATTGGCCGCGGGAACGACGATGGGGGCCATTTGCGCGTTGGCGGGCTGCAAGCGGATCTTGCCGCCGGACTCGCGATAGAAACGCTTTACGGTGGCTTCGTCTTCGCCGACCAGCGCCACGACGATTTCGCCTGAATTGGCCACTTGAGTTTGCTCGACGACGATGTAATCGCCGTCAAGGATGTGGTCGTCGCGCATGGATTCGCCCTTCACCTGGAGAACGAACGTGTTCTTGCCGCGGCCAAAGTCGCCGAGCGACACCGTCTCGCGATCCTCAATTGCTTCGAGCGGCTTCCCGGCGGCGATGCGGCCTGCGAGGGGCAATTCCACGGTGTGCCGGTCGAGAATGTCCTTCCTGATGGGTTGGGGGAGCTGCAGGACTTCGATGGAGCGGCTCTGGTTGTAGCCGCGGCGGATAAATCCCTTCTTTTCGAGGGTGGAGAGGTGCTTGTGGACCGTGGCCAGCGAGGTGAGCCTCATGCCCTTCGCGATTTCTTCGAAGCTGGGCGAATAGCCATTCTTGTTGCTGAAATTCACCAGATAGTTCAGAACGTCCTTCTGACGCTTGGTTAGCACCATCGGTTTTCGCCTCCGGCCCCGCAGATCGTCAATCAGAAATCGGCCGCCGCTTCCGCGACGTTTCCCTTCCCCTCTACGCACCGGACTGTAGGCGAATCAAAAGCGAAAGTCAATAGTACTTCTGGACAGGTCGTGGCTTAATTTGGCGGACGGAAGGTCCGCGATTTCGCGGATTTCCCAATCGTCCGTCCACGACTCCCGTTAATAACGTGATTCACGCCGCTCCCGGCACTCCGTCTTACTCTGTGCCGGGCCAAGTACAATCGCGCCTCCGGCGCTGGGCAAAGATCTGCCGATGGGCAGGCTCCGACCGGCTAAAAACCGCCTTATTTGGCAAGCCGACCCCTCTTTGTTGACTTGGCTTGGGGTGCGGCTTAACATGGCGTGCTCACTATGGATCCCCAGCCTCTGATCGGGCGCACTGTGTCGTTCGGCGGCAGAATCTAGTCGACCTTGAAATCGGCTGCGCGCCAGGTTGTGATTCCTCCCGCTGAATCCTGGGCACGCACCTCCAACCGATAGGCACCCTTGGGCAGTTGACGGATGGGAATCGTTTGCGCGATGCGAAACATTCCAGTGTCGGAATCTTCGTAAGGAGCTGCGTCGACGGGAGCGAGTTCGGCTTTGACCGTGCCGCCATCGGCGTCGAGAATTCTCATCTGCACCTTGACGCTAGTGGCCGGATTTCGCGCCAGCAATGGCTCATACACCTCAAAGTAGGCAAAAAACTGGCTATCTTTCTCGAAGGTCGTATCCGCGGCAAGGCTGAACTCGGCGTCGTTGCTCACCAGCGGGACGTACTGCGGCGCGAAATTTGCAACCGCCGCTTCCTTGGCGGCAGCGTCGGCATCCCGCAATCGCCTACAAAGGGCCACGGAGCTCAGCGCCAATTCTTTCCGGTCGTAGGGAGCAAGTGTCAGCGGCATCTCTGCCCGGCCGAGATTCCACCCATCGCTGAGCACCACCTCGAGCTTGTATTCGCCTGGCGGAAGGTCGAATTGTGTTTTGTAGCGGGTCGGGATCCAAAATGGGTCGGAGCTGTCTAGAGCTGTCTCTACGGAGGCCAAGTCCGGCTTAATATCACCTGCCCCTGGAGCAACCGATCCGGCTGGAGCGAATGTCGCAGTTCCCGCTCCATCGTGAAAAGCAAGGGCCAGGGTGTCATTTCCAAAGTAGCTGTCACTCGAACCCAGACTGAGGGATGAATATGCTCCGTTGAGCTGCCTTGGAATTCCGCCTGATAGTTTTGACGTGCCTTTCTCCCAGGCAATAAACTTCGTTCCACCCTGGTCAAACGTGGGCCAGTATGACGGATATAGAAGGTCGCTGAAGCGCGCCGCAATACTTCCATCTGTCCTCCGGACGATGCCCATAACCGCAATCCTGGCGTAGAGCGTCCAACTCGAGGTGTCCCATTTGCGATAAAGATCGTTCCATGGAAACTGCACGCTCACGTCTACCCGCGACTCGTCTCCGCTTGTACGGAAAGCCGCCGTCTGAAGCGACAACGGAATTTTCCCACGTTTTTGCGAAGCCAATTTGCGTTCCAGTTCTTTCCCCAGGCCGGTCCCATTTAAAGGGTCAGACGGGTTTGCCCGGTGCAATATTCGTTGCGCGCGAATACGAGCAAATTCGGGCGATCGACCTGCACGCTGATTCGATGACACCCTTCCTTGGGACTATTTGGCACATACGCAAGCCGTTGAAATTCGCGGTTCAGAACCGGCACGCGCTTGATTGTGCTGAGTTCGCTCAAGTCCCAGATCCCGCCCGGCGCGTCCGAGGATTGCATGTGCCATCCCAAGTTATCTCTCACCAGGGTCCACCAGTCTCCGGAGTCCATTTTTACGATCCGCTGTTCAGTGCCGTCCTGGAATAAACGGAAATCTTTGATTGTCAGGCCGTGAACTTCCGTCACGTCGCAGTCTGTCGGCAAGTAGGGTTCTGTGCTTGGAATCTTAAACAAAGCGGTAACGTCGGCGCGAGCGCATGGCAACTCCTCTTTGGGAGCTTGAGCCATTCGTGCTGGGTCGTAAACGAATACGGGAACGAGAACCAGGTTCGATTCGACGGTCACTGGAGGTGCGGTCGCGGCGGCCTGTCCGGAATCGGAGGGCGAAGGCTTCTCTTGGGCGAACGCAACAGAGGTGTCAGGGGCAGACAGGGACGTCTGCTCGACGAGCAAATTGCCGAATGTGGCGCTCGTGGGTGCCAATACCGTGAATCCCACGCAGCCTTCTGTGAACCTGCGATCGTGCACCGATCCGACTTGGCGTCCATTGACAAAAATCGTGATGTGGTCGCCGACATCGTCGACAGTGAGTTGTGCGTCCATGGCCGACGCTCCATCAACGACGATCCACGGCACGATCACCGATGGTACGAAAGACGGGCGCCCGGTCGTCGAATCGACCTGAAATGTCATTGCCACCACCTCGAACGCAAGCTTCTTCTTGTAGTCGCCGGGGCGGCTCACCAACTCGTTCTTCTTGAATTCAGACGCGGGGCTGACCAGCAGCGCGTAATATCCTTTCTCGTTCATGCGAAAGACGAGGCCTGCGGCTGGATGGACTGAATGCGAAAATTGCACACGACTGTTGACAGGAGGCGGGCGCCGGAACAGTGCCTTCATGCTGGCGGAGACGCGAAAATTCCACCACGACGGCCCCCACGAGGCGACGACATTGTCTCGATAGGTGCCCCGAATCGTTGTTGAGCTGCTCGACATTCCACTCCCGGGTGTCATTTGAGGCTGAGTAATGTCCGCGCTCGTCCGCTCGATAGTCGACAATTCGTATCCGCCGGGAGCGTAGTGCGAATCCGGGTGCTGTGGCCATCCGCTGTTCGGGTCCGAAAAACCGTCGCGATAAACCGTCCCGCCCGGGCCGTTCGTCAGATGCGACTCGTACGAATACGGATGAAACTTCGGCGAAACGACGCATGCCCCTTTCACAAAATGGACGGTGTCCGCTGAATCCGAATTCGCTACAAGAAACCGGCTGGTAAGCACTCGCGCGCCGCGCCGGTCCACTTTGACTTCGATCCTTCGCAATTTGCGGGAGGTTTTCTGCGGGTAATAGGCGAGGGTGTATTCTGCCTCCAGCAGATTTGAAACGGCTTTCAGCGCATCTTGTAATCCGCTTTCCGACTTCGGAATGAATGTCTCCGCGCCCGCTTCCTTCGCAAGCCGTTCGAAGACAACATCGGGATTGTCGATGTCATGGCCCGTTACGAGCGTGACTTTCGGTGCGGTGTGGTCGAAAAAACGAAACTCCGGCCGGCTCGGGAATCCGATCAGGAAGAGCTGAGCCCGCTGCGAGCGCACGAGGTCAATCAGCTGATCGAGGCTAATCCGGCTGTGCTCGTCGACACCATCCGTGATCACGATGATCGCTTGGCGCGGATCCTTGGAATCGCGTAGATGGCAAATCGCGGTGGCAATCGCATCGTAAACGGCGGAACCCTGACCGCCCGCAGCCGGTACGTTCACCGGCCCGGGATTGGAAAGCTGTCTGGCCGTGACCTCTTCGAAAGGCCCCGTCCACTCGGTGAAATCCATCGCCCAGATTTGATCGCCCGACCGCGCAATGCGCATGAACCGAGCCGCAATTTCCTGTGCAGAGCCAAGATGCCCCTTGCGGACCATCGAACTGGATGAATCAACCAGCACGGCCACGCTAACCGGACCATTCCCCGTATCGAAGAATGCAATCTTCTGTGGATTGCCATCTTCGCGCACGGTGAAATCGCTCGCTGTAAGTCCCTTCGCGTCAGTCCCCTTCTTGTCCTTCACCTGTACGTCAACCGTCTGAAGGTCCACTTGGGAGCGGATCGGACCGCCAGATTGGGCCGCGGATGTCGGTTGGCCGCAGAAGGAGAGGCCGTCGGACCCGCGTGCGAGGCAGACGAACGCGCAACCTACGCTAATCGCGAACGCAATGAGGAGTCGGCCAGAAGTACGGCGCACGGCGCGCAACGAATGAGTCGCTCTCGTGAAGGCCGCGTGTCGTGGGTGATGCATACTGCACCGCTACGTTGAAGGTATGTGGTTCGCCTGCCGAGTATATCTGCTGTGTAACTGCAACTCCAGCCCAACTGGGCGTAACCGGATATTTCCTTGTTGCACACAAAATCCGCGAATTCCAAGCCTCCAAATTCTCAACGACGTACTCGCGCTGTGCCGGGTCCGCGTTTTTAAATTCGAGTCCAGTCGAGGGGGTGTATTACTTTTCCCCGCCCTATAGCCTATCCCTCCCTCTTCGTTGACTTGGCTTGGGACGCGGCTTAACATGACGTGCTCACTATGGATCCCCAACCTCTGATCGGGCGCACTGTCTCACACTATCGCATCGTCGAAAAACTGGGTGGCGGCGGCATGGGCGTGGTTTACAAAGCAGAAGACACGCGCCTGCGCCGGTTCGTGGCGCTGAAATTTCTGCCGCCGGAAGTTGCGGGAGATCCGCAGGCGATGGTCCGATTCGAGCGGGAAGCACAAGCGGCGTCCGCGCTGAACCACCCCAACATCTGCACCATCTATGACATTGGCGAGCAGGACGGCCAGGCCTTCATCGCCATGGAGTTTCTCGACGGCGTGACCTTGAAGCACCTCATCTCCGGCAAGCCGATAGAGAACCAAACCGCGCTCTCGCTGGCGATTGAGATTGCCGACGCCCTCGACGCGGCGCATTCCCAGGGCATCGTGCATCGCGACATCAAGCCGGCAAATATTTTTGTCACCCGGCGCGAGCACGCCAAGGTTCTGGATTTCGGCCTCGCCAAGTTGGTTCCCGCCAGTTCATCCAGTCAGTTTGCATCGGCCAACACAATGACGACTCCAATCGCCGTCGAGCACCTCACCAGCCCCGGCTCCGCTCTCGGCACCATCGCCTACATGTCGCCCGAGCAGGCCCGCGGCAAAGAACTGGACGCCCGCAGCGACCTGTTCTCTTT
>DATGHM010000134.1:0-20834 GCA_035307985.1 Candidatus Acidiferrales bacterium | reverse complement strand
GTCTGACGTGTAGAATGTGCGGTCATGCGCGTTGCGATCGATACGGGCGGCACGTTCACGGACTGTCTCTTTCTGCGCGATGGCCGCCTTGAAATCCTGAAACTTCCTTCCACGCCCGGTAATCCGGCCAAAGCCATTGCCAACGCGCTCGCGGAAATCCGTTCCAGGACGTCGCGCGACGAATGGACCGAGCTGGACTTGCTTTGCGGAACTACGGTCGGGACGAATGCGCTTCTCGAGCGGCGCGGCGGGCGGGTAGCGCTGGTGACGACGGCGGGATTCGAGGACGTGCTGGAGATCGGCAGGCAGGCGCGTCCACGGCTCTACGATTTTTTTGTGGAGCGGCCGGAACCGCTCGTTCCGCGCGAGCGGCGCATCGGGATGGCCGAACGGGTCGGGGCCGATGGAAAGATTGTTGCGCGGCCATCCGGGGAGGAGATCTCGCGGATCGTGAAGCGCGTGCGCGCTTCGCGGGCGGAATCGGTGGCCGTGTGCTTCCTGTTTTCCTTCCTGCGCCCGGAACACGAGCGGATCCTGGCGCGGCGGCTGAGGGCGGAGGGGTACAGCGTTTCGGTGTCGCACGAGATTTTGCCGGAGTTTCGCGAATTCGAGCGGACGTCAACCACGGTGATGAATGCGTATCTGGCGCCGGTGATGAGCCGTTATCTGGAGGAGA
Source organism: Candidatus Acidiferrales bacterium (assembly GCA_035307985.1). Lineage (GTDB taxonomy): Bacteria > Acidobacteriota > Terriglobia > Acidiferrales > UBA7541 > Palsa-295. The sequence goes on along the minus strand of DATGHM010000134.1, from coordinate 20,158 downwards.
TCGAGCGGGACGCGGAGCGCGCGATGGGCGCGAATGGAAATGCGCGACGGCGAGGCGCACGTGTGCGCGTGATGCAGTCGAACGGAGGAATTCTCTCGGCGCGAGTGGCGGCGCGCGAGCCGGTGCGAACGATTTTGTCGGGGCCGGCGGGCGGCGCGCTGGGCGCGAAACAAATCGCGGCGGGCGCCGGGTACGAGCGCGTGATCAGTTTCGACATGGGGGGCACGTCGACAGATGTCTCGCTGATCGAAGATGGAGGGGATGGAGGGGGCGCGCTGAGCACGACGAACGAATCGATTGTCGCGGGGCTGCCCGTGGCCGTCCCGATGATGGAGATTCACACGGTGGGCGCGGGCGGAGGATCGATTGCGCGGTTTGATCGCGCGGGCGCGCTGCGCGTCGGGCCGGAGAGCGCGGGCGCCGATCCGGGACCGATTTGCTACGGACGCGGCGAGCTGCCGACGGTGACGGACGCGCATTTGATTCTCGGGAGGTTGGGGAGCGAAGGCTTGCTGGGCGGCGGCTTTCGTCTGGACGAAAAGCGAACGCGCGAGTACATGCGGCGAGCGATTCGGGGCGCGCGCGCCGTGCGGTCGGTAGAGCAGTTCGCGCAGGGCATTCTAGACGTGGTGGAAGCGACGATGGAGAGGGCCATTCGCGTGATATCGATCGAGCGCGGGCGCGATCCGCGAGATTACACGCTGGCAGCGTTCGGTGGGGCTGGCGGATTGCACGCCTGCTCGCTGGCGGCGAGCCTGGGGATTCCGCGGGTGCTGGTGCCGACGTTTCCGGGCGCGCTCTCGGCGCTGGGGATTCTGCGCGCGGATGTGGTGAAGGATCTGTCGCAAAGCGTCTTAGCGCGCGCGAGTTCGCGCGGGGACACGCTGCGTTCGCTGGAGCGCGCGTTTGCTCGAATCGAGCGCGAAGGATTGCGCGACATGCGCGGCGAGGGCTTTCAGCGCAGGCACGTGCGGATCGAGCGGTTTTTCGACATGCGATACGTCGGGCAGGCGTACGAGCTGACGATCCCGGCCGGCGGTGAATTTCTGAAGGCGTTTCATCGCGAGCACGAACGGCGCTATGGCTATGCCGATCCGGCGCGAGCGGTGGAGATCGTGAACGTGCGCGCGCGGTTCACCGGGCGGACGGCGACGATCGATTGGCCGAAGCAGCGGCTGGAGAGTGCGGGTGCGCAAGCGGCAGTCGTGGCGCACAGGAGGGTGCAGTTCGCGGGTGAGACGCGCGCGACAGCGATTTACGTGCGTGAAAAGCTTCGGGCGGGGAATCGCGTGGCGGGCCCGGCGATCATTTCAGAATACAGCGCGACGACGGTGGTGCCGCCGGGCTGGAGCGCACGGGTGGATGCGTTTGAGAACCTGGTGCTGGCGAGCGGGCGGCGGGGGAGAGGGAAATTGAGGCACGGAGAGGAACAGTGATGCGACGGAGCTTCGACCCAACGCGGCTGGAGATTTTCAAGAACCTGTTCCATTCCGTCGCGGAAGAAATGGGCGCGGCCCTGCGGCGGTCGGCATTTTCGCCGAATATCAAGGAGCGGCGCGACTATTCGTGCGCCGTCTTCGACGCCGAGGGCGAAGCGCTCGCGATGGGCGATCACATGCCCGTGCACCTGGGGTCGATGCCAAGGTCGGTGGAAGCGGCCGTCGGCGCGATCGAGCTGCGATCCGGGGACATCGCGATTCTGAACGATCCCTACGCCGGCGGAACGCACCTTCCGGATGTGACGATGGTCATGCCGCTTTTTCTGCGGCGCGAGAGGCGTCCGATGTTCTACGTTGCGAATCGGGCGCATCACGCGGATATCGGAGGCGCGCAGGCGGGGTCGATGGGGCTTTCGCGCGAGATTTTCCAGGAAGGGCTGCGGATTCCGCCGGTGAAAATCTTCGAGGGCGGGCGGCTTGTCGAGGACGTACTGAAGACGGTGCTGGCGAACGTGCGGACGCCGCGCGAGCGGGAAGGAGATCTGACAGCGCAGATCGCGTCATGCAGGATCGGCGCACGGCGGCTCGAGGAGATCGTGGCACGATACGGCCGCGGGGAAGTGGGGCGGTACAGCCGGTTCCTGCTGGAGTATTCGGCGGAGATGATGCGCTCGGTGCTGCGGGGCATTCCGAACGGGACGTATCGCGGCGAAGATTTTCTGGACGATGACGGTGTCTCCGCGCAGCCGATCCGTATCGCGGCGAAGATTCGGATTCACGGTGAACGCGCGGAAGTTGACTTTTCAGGTTCCGATCCCGAATGCCAGGGAAGCGTGAATGCGGTGTCGGCAATCGCGGAATCGGCGGTGTTCTACGCGTTCCGGTGCCTGCTTGACGAGCAAGTGCCGGCCACGTCGGGGCTGATGCGGCCGATCCGCGTGATCGTGCCGGAGGGAACGATCGTCAACGCGCGGCCGCCCCGAGCGGTGGCCGGCGGAAACGTCGAAACAGCACAGAGGATCGTGGACACGCTGCTGCGAGCGATGGCTCGGGCCCTGCCACATCGGATTCCGGCCGCGAGCCAGGGAACGATGAACAATCTGACGTTCGGCGGAGCAGACACGCGCCGGGGGCACGACGGCGCTCCGTTCGCGTATTACGAGACGATTGCGGGGGGAATGGGCGCGCGCCCGGGACTCGACGGGATCAGCGGCCTCCACACCCACATGACGAACTCGCTGAACACTCCAACGGAAGTTTTCGAGATCACCTACCCGGTGCGCGTGAGGCGGTACAGTTTTCGTCCGGGATCAGGCGGGGCGGGGAAGTATCGCGGGGGAGACGGGATCGTGCGCGAGATCGAGTTCCTGGTGGACGCCCATCTGGGAGTACTGAGTGAGCGTCGGGCCATTCCGCCGTACGGGCTGGCCGGAGGCTCACCCGGAGCGAAAGGCAAAAATGAACTGATTTCGCGAGACGGAAGGCGGCGGCTTGCGTCTAAATGCAGTGTGTATGTTCGCGCGGGAGACGTAATTCGAATCGAGACGCCGGGAGGCGGCGGCTGGCGAAAAGGGAGCGGGCGGTCGCGATAGAAGCGACGAAGACAGGAGTAACGGCGACCAAAAAAAAGGGCACGACGCTCTGAGCGTCGCGCCCCATGTAGAGAGGAAAAAAAGCTAAAAACTAGTCAGCCATTGGCTGGGCGGTCTGAGGCATCTGGAGCTTGGCCTTGGCCAGCGCGCGGACGATGTTGACCTCCGCGGCCTGCTCCGTCACGTTGCGGACCGTCGCCAACTCGCTGACCAACAGAAACTTGGCGCGCTCCAGCATCTTCTTTTCACGGAAGGACAGCGGCTTCGAACGGCTGAGCGCCACTAATCCTTTCAGGACTGCAGCTACTTCCATCAACGAACCGGTGCGCATGCGATCGGAGTTTTCCTTGAAGCGATGCTTCCAATCGTGATGTGATGCGGAGCGCCCCTTTTCGAGATAGGAGATGACTTCTGTAGCCTGGCTCGATCGGATGACCGTGCGCAAGCCGACGTTTTCTGCGTTGGATTGTGGAACCATCACTTTCAGTCCACTGGAAACGATGCGCAACATATAGCATCGCTCGGACCGGCCGTTAAGGTATCCATAACTGATTTGCTCGATGACTCCTACGCCATGGTTTGGATATACAACCTTTTCCCCGAGCTTGAAATCCATCTGTGGAAGGCCCTCCCCGAATTTCATGTTTAAAGTTTAGACACACGGTGGAGGGCGCGTCAAGTAAATCCATTGGTTTGCTAGGGTAAGAATTTTTGAGAAGAAAGCAGTTTTGCGCGAGTTTGGTCCGGCAATTGCCCAGAGTTTGCCCCTATAATATCGATTGTGTTGACCCTCGCTTTGGATACCGCTTCGCCCTCGGGAAGTATAGCAGTCCTCCGCGACGACAAACTGATCGGGGTGATTTCAACCGCGAGCGACGAGACATACTCGTCGCGACTGTTCCGGCAACTGGAATTTCTGCTTGGCGAACTGAAGCTTTCGGTGGAGGCGTTCGACTTGTTTGCCGTAAATGCGGGCCCGGGCTCGTTTACGGGCTTGCGCGTGGGGCTTACGGCGGTCAAGGGATGGGCGGAGACCTACGGTAAGCCGGCGGTGGGGATCAGCGGATTGGAAGCTGTGGCGGCGCAATCCCGCGCCGATTTGCTCGTGCCGGTGCTGGATGCGAGGCGGGGCGAAGTTTACTTCGGCTTCTACGATCGAGAAGCAGGCGCGCTAGTTCGACGAGGGGAAGATCGGGTGGCGAGTCCCGAGGAGCTGCTGGCAGCAGTGGATGAATCCAGTGCCAGCACGGCGGGAGTCATTGTTTCCCCCGATTTTGGTTCGCTGGGGCAGATCGAATCGGAACTTCGCCAGCGCGGTGTTCCGAGCGAGCAGGTCTCCCCGGTTCTTGCGCCTGTAATTGGGAGGTTGGCTAACCAGCGCGCGCTTAAGGGCAATACGGTGGATGCGCTCGCGCTCGACGCGAATTACGTGCGCCGGTCGGACGCGGAACTTCACTGGAAAGGCCGGCCCTGAGTCTTGTGGCGTATCCGCAAGCTGGTTCCTGGAGATGTTTCCGGCGTCCTGCTACTCCAGTCTTCGTGCGCCGAAATTGCGCAGTGGACGGCCGCCGACTACGAGCAGGTCGCGGGCGGCCACATGGCGGGATGGGTTGCCGAGGACGATGACGGAATTGTCGGTTTCCTGATTGCGCGCACGCTGGGCCGGGAGACGGAGATTCTGAATATCGCGGTCCGTCCCGATGCGCGCCGACGTGGAGTTGGGTCGAACTTGCTATCCCAGGCGGTCGTCTGGAGCACGGGCCTGCGGGCCGAAAGGGTGCTTCTGGAAGTGCGGGAGTCGAATAGTTCGGCGATCGGGTTCTACGAGCGCCACGGCTTTCGCGTTGCCGGGCGGCGCCGCGGATATTATGCAACGCCCGCCGAAGACGCTCTCCTGCTCGATTTGCAACTGTGAAACACGGAGACCGCGCTTCGGCTACAGGCTGTCTCAAAAATGCTGTGAGTGGTGGAAGAAGCCGTCTTCAGGGGCAAAAGCCCAACGGTTACCGCGGGTTGAACGTCGGACCTAAAGCTCCGGCTCCCTAAAGTGCGTTTATGAGGTGGCTTGATGGCTTCTAGTCGCGGTAGACGAATTCGAGCTCTACTCCGGAAACGGCGATCACGTCACCGGACGACAATTTCGCGGGACGCGTGATTGGCTCGCCGTTGACGGCCGGGATTTTGTCTGCCGCGCCGATGTAGTAGGCGTTGTCCTCGCGACGATTGATCTGAGCTGCCGCTTTCGGTGCGAACCAGCCCTTGAGTTTCACGGTGGCCATAGCTGACTTGCCGATGACGGTCAGCTTGTCGGTCAGGGTGTATTCGCGCTGATCCGTCTTACCTTTCCTGACGACCACAGTCGGCACTTTCAGGCGGCCGGGAGCCACTTGCGCGCTCTCGCCGGTGGACGCAACCTTCTGCAGGAATTCGCGGCGCTCCTTCGTGTCGAGCATCACGGTTTCGTTGATCTTCGGCGCAGCCGCTTTCGAGTCTCCCGGCGCGATGTGCCGCGCGCGCACTTCGGCCGAGTCCGTCACGACAATCGTGTGTTTGCCGATGGTCACCGAGTCGCCCGGCTTCAGGCCAACCATCCTGACGCGTTGCCCGTTGACGAAGGTTCCGTTGAGGCTGCCAAAGTCCTCGAGCATGAGCCGCCCTTCTTCGTTGAACACGCGGGCGTGATAATGCGAGACGGCCGGATTATCGATTACGACCGCGTTGTCGGGCGAGCGGCCGATGCTGACTTCCTGTTCCGCGACCGCGAGTTCCTGCAGCACCGCATTTTCGAACTTCAGGACCAGTTTCGACATGGCAAGCCTCCTCAGGAAGATTCTTCGGATCCTTTCAGCCACTGGCCGATTCGCGCGAACGTTCCGCCTCTTTTCTGCAAAGGACGCAGGACAATCGCTGTAATGTTATCTTCGCCGCCGGCCTGATTCGCGAGATCGGTCAGGCGATCGGCAGCCGCCTGCGCGTCGTGCGCGTCTTGCAGAACGGCCGCGATCCGCGCATCGGAGAGTTCGTGAGTCAGCCCATCGGAGCAGAGCAGGATCGTGTCGCTGCCGAGGACGAGCTCTTCTTCGACATCCACATCGACTTCCTCTTCTGCTCCTAGAGCGCGCATCAAGACATTTTGTAGCTTGCTCTGTTCGGCTTCGCGCTGCGTCAGGATGCCCCGGCGAACCTGCTCGGCAACGAACGAGTGGTCCTGCGTGAGCTGTTCGAGTTGGCCCGAGCGCAGGCGATAGGCGCGACTGTCTCCCACGTGCGCCAAACTCATGCGGTCACCGTCAAACCAGACGGCGACGACCGTTGCGCCCATCCCGCTGCATGAGGGATTATTCTTCGCCGCTTCGCGAATGGCGGCGTTGGCGCGCCGGATGGCGCTTGTCAGGCGATTGGACTGTTCCGACAGGCCCGCTGCGCGTTCGGCTGCGGGGCGAAGCTCGGGTTCCGGGACGCGGCAGTAATCGACTACCGTTTCCACAGCGATGCGGCTGGCCGTCTCGCCGGAAGCCTGGCCGCCCATGCCGTCGGAGAGCACGAAGAGATTGGTCTCCGGGCGGAGGCGAAAGCTGTCTTCGTTGTTCTCGCGAACGCGCCCTGGATCGCTGCGCGCGCCGCAATCGAATTGGCGATCAATCGTCAAAGTTCGCCCGTAGGGTTCAGAAGAAATAACCTTCCGCGACCTGAGCCTGCGTGCCATGGTCTATTCCGGCTGCGTTCCACCGGCTCGCAATCCAGCGGGACGCTTGACCTCTCGGGCCTCGCGGAATCCCTGCACCTTCAGCCATTGCATGACGTCGGGCGCTCTCGCCGCGGTGAACGGGCCGGCAATGACGACCCAGAATTTTCCTTGCCAGCCCCATCTCGGATGCGAGCCTACAGGCAAACCGAGCTTCCTGATTCTTTGCACCGCGTCGTCGGCCCTGTCCTGGCGCTCAAAGCGGCCGACGAACAGGTACGTGTTCGCGGCACTGTCGAACGACGTCTTGCCGAAGGCCCGATCGGCGCGTTTCTGTACGTCCGGCGGCGCTTCTTCGAGCTGAATTTGCCGCGCTGATTTCTTTACGGGCAATTCTGTCCGCGGGAAGACTTCCGCAGGCTTGCGGGACGCGCTTGCCGGAGGCGCGGCGGCCGCGGGGCCGGCCGCTGCATCGGGTGCGACCGGAATCTTTGTCGCCGTCGTGGTTTCGTCCGCGACTTTGGTTTCAGGCCTGGACGTCGCCGCCTCTGCGCGGCGTGCGGCGCCTTGTGGCGGAGCGGCAAGCGTCACCGCCGGGATCTTGAGGGCGAATGCCGGTGGCGCCGGCGTAGGGAGCGAAGTAGGCGGCGGAGTCACCTTTGCCTGCCTGGCGACTTTGGCCCAATGCGCGGCGGCGAGGCCCGCGACCACAAGGAACGCTCCAAACAGAATCCAGAAAGCGGGATGCCCGCGCCGCGGCTGCGATGTCTTGGGCAACGAACTCAGCGCCTTGGCCGGCGTAGCGATCAGGGCCGCTCGCGGCGTTGGCACGGGAGTGGGCGCAGACAGAACCGCGGGCCCGCCCGCCAGACCCGGCCAGCTTCCCGTAACACCCGGGGCGGAGAGCGTCTTCTCGAGATCGGCGACAGATTGAAACCTCTTGCCGGGATCCTTTTCCAGACACTTGAGAATGGCGCGCTCGATGGCGACGGGGATCGCGGGATCCACCTCGTGCGGCGGCGGAGGCGTCTCGCGTATCTGCTTCAGTGCGGCAGCCACGGGCGTATCCGCTTGACACGCTTGCGCTCCGGTGAACATTTCGTAGAGCATCAAGCCGAGGGAATAAATGTCGGTGCGGTAATCGACCGATTTTCCGGAGACCTGCTCGGGCGCCATGTAGGCGGGCGTGCCAACCATTGAGCCGGTCAGGCGCGTGGCCGCTTCCATCGAACGCGCGATGCCGAAATCCATGATCTTCACGTTGCCCGTCGCATCAATCATCACGTTTTCGGGCTTCAGGTCGCGATGCACGATGCCCTGCGCGTGCGCTTCCTTCAGTCCGGAACAAATCTGCAGCGCGACCCCGACGGCTTTGCGAACGGACAAACCGCCGAAGCGGTTCAGGACGGAGCGCAGGCTCTCGCCGTCGACGAACTCCATCGAGGTGCAGGCAACTCCGTCGATGCGGTTGAAGTCGTACATGCGGCAAACGTTCTTATGAGTGATCTTGCGGGCGAAGAGCAGTTCGTTCTTGAACCGCTCCATCATGGTCTGATCGGAGGCGATCTCGGGCTTCAGGAGTTTCAGGGCGACGATTTCGCCGGTCTCGCGGTCGAGTGCCTTGTAGACGTTGCCCATGCTGCCATGGCCGGCCTCGCCGAGAATGTCGTAGCGGCCGCTGAGGCGCGCGAGGCGCGGCGAATCGGGATCGAAGATGGGCGCGGCCGTGGCTTCGCTCGGTGACGCTTCGCAGGGCTGCCCGGACTGGTCAGACGAGTCCGGGGGGGTTGTCAGCAACACGGTATCGCCGTGCTGATTTCCCGTTCCGCTGCGGGCCGGAGGGCGAGCAGGCTCCGAATTGGCTCCTTGGGACATAGTGGCCTGTCTTTACAATAGAACCAAAAGGCTGCGGGCTGTTTCGGTTCGGAGCAGCGATGTAGAGAAAGAGTATCTGGTACTTCCGAGGGATAGTTTGCATCCCGGCTCGGAGTGATACACTGAACCCTCAAAACCTCACGTGGAGATTTCGGATGGTCGACGTAAAAGCACCGGCAACCGGTTCCGGCGCCGACAACTCGTCGGAACGCCGCCGCACACATCGCCTGCAGATCGCGATGCCCGTGATCCTGCGCGGGAAAACGGGAACTCATCCCTTCGAGGAACAGACGCAGACCGTCTCCGTGAACGCCAATGGTTGCATGGTGAAGGCGGCAGCGAATCTTTCGCGAGCCCAGAACGTGTCCGTCATCAATCCAAAAACCGCGGAAGAGCTTCCGTGCCGGGTGAGCTACGTTGGCCAGCGCGACGGCAGCAAAATAGAAATTGGCCTTGAGTTTTCCGAGCCTTCTCCGCTCTTCTGGCGCATCGCGTTTCCGCCCGAGGATTGGGATCCTTCCGAGCGCAAGCGGCCATCAGGCCCGCGCCAAAGCCCGAAACGTTAGTCCTCCCTGACCTGGCGTCGCCGGAGGGAGCAAGCCTGCAGCACGGTGCGTGATTGCCTGGCTTTCGGCGCTGGGGTAAGATGCACGCCCATGTCGGATACTTCCTCCAGCGTCGCCCGCACAATCTCCCACTATAGCGTCTTGGAAAGACTCGGCGGCGGAGGAATGGGCGTGGTCTACAAAGCCAAGGACACGCGCCTCGGCCGGAATGTTGCGCTGAAATTCCTTCCAGACAACATTTCCGACGACCCTCAGGCGACCGAACGATTCCGGCGCGAAGCGCGCGCTGCCTCCGCACTCAATCATCCGAATATATGCACCATTTACGATATTGAGGAATTCGAGAGTCGGCCGTTTATCGCCATGGAGCTGCTCGAAGGTCGAACCCTCAAGCATCGCATCGAGGGGAATCCCATCGACATATCCGAGCTCCTGGACATCGGCATTCAGATCGCTAACGGGCTCGCCGCGGCCCATTTGAAGGGCATCGTGCACCGCGATATCAAGCCCGCGAATATCTTTCTGGTGGAACGCGGTCAGGCCAAAATTCTCGATTTTGGGTTGGCGAAGCTAACGCCCGACGTCCGCCATGCCGCCGAAACGGTGGGTGCTACGTCCATGCGCATGCAGACGCGTGTGCTGAATGACGAGCAACTCACTAGCCCGGGAAGCTCGATGGGGACGGTCGCTTACATGTCGCCGGAACAGGCGCGGGGCGAAGAGTTGGACGCACGCTCGGATTTGTTTTCGCTTGGTGTCGTGCTCTACGAGATGGCCACAGGGTCGCTTCCGTTCTCCGGCGCAACGCCGGCGGTCGTTTTCGACGGAATCTTGCATTCCACGCCGGTACCGGCGAAGGAGCTAAACTCGCGCCTGCCCGCGGCGCTGGAAAACATTCTCGGCAAGGCGCTCGAAAAAGACCCCGACCTACGTTACCAGACCGCAGCCGAACTTCGCGCCGACCTGAAGCGCGCCAAGCGAGACCTGGACTTGAGCCGCAGCCCCGCGGCTGAAAAGAGCGCCTCGGGTTCGACGCCGCACGTGGCTGCGACCAAGCAAAAATCAATCGCGGTGCTTTACTTCGAAAACCAGAGTGGCGCGAAAGAGGACGAATACCTGCGCGATGGCATCACCGAGGACGTCATCACCGAGCTCTCCAAGATTCGAGGACTTAATACTTTTTCCCGCCCCACAGTTCTGGCGTTTCGCGACAAGCAAGTAACTCCGGCCCAGATTGGGCAGCAACTGGGCGCGGCTTACGTCCTTACGGGCACCCTGCGCCGCGCTGGCGCCCGTCTGCGCATCAGCGCTCAGCTTGTGGACACGCACACCGATTTTCCGCTCTGGTCGGAGCGCTTCGACCGGGAGATGAAGGATGTTTTCGAAGTACAAGACGAAATGGCCCGCAAGATCGCCGAAGCCCTGCGCGTGACGCTTTCCCCGCAGGAACTCGAAGCCCTGGCCGACAAGCCGACCGAAAACCTGCAAGCTTACGACCAATACCTGCGCGGCAAAAGATATGCGCGGCGACAGACTCGCCAGGATGTCGAGTTCGCGTTGCAGATGTTCGAAAACGCGGTGACCCTTGACCCCAGCTTCGCCCTGGCTTACGCCGCCTGTGCCAATGCCTGTTCGATGTACTACTCCATTTTCACCCGCGATCAGGTGTGGATCGAACGTGCGCGCGAGGCTTCCGGCAGAGCCGTCGCCCTGCGCTGGGACCTGCCCGAAACGCACGTCAGCCAGGCTTGGGTGCTCTACGCCGCTGGACTGCATGACGAAGCCGTGCGGATGGTTAAAAAGGCCATCGAACGCAACCGCGCCTGCGACGGAGCGTATTACTTGCTGGGCCGCGCCCTGTTCGCCGCGGGGCGCTACCAGGAACTTTTGGACGTTGCAGAAGCGGCCATCGAAGCAAGTGGCGAAGACTACAACGTCTATGTGCCCGTAATGAATTGTCTCGGCGCCATGAACAAGGAAGAAGCCTCTCGCAACATGGCGAACAGGTTCATCGGCGCGATCGAGAAGCACTTGAAACAAGTTCCCGAGGATGCCCGGGCACGCGTTTTGATGGCCTCCAAGCTCGCTGAATTGGGACGAGAGCAAGACGCCTTGCGCGAGCTCAACCTGGCCGTCACCTTGCGCGCCAACGAAGCTTCAATTCTTTACAACGCGGCTTGCGTGTACTGCGGCCTGAAGAAAAAGCCAGAGGCCCTGGATGTTTTGCGCAAAGCCTGGGAAGCCGGCTCTAAGGATTCTGTCTGGGCCCGACGCGACCCGGACCTAACCCTCCTTCATGGCGACCCGGAGTTTGAGCGTCTGTACCCCGAGAAACCTGCCTCCCAATAGTTCCACTTGATCCTGACTGACGAGTAGAAGCGTCTGGGCTCACGTTGGTGATGCATCAAGCGGTTTTGCTGAAAATAGGGAACTGTTCAGCGCCCCGGCGAACGCCCACTTTTGGGCACATTGCGAGGACATGCAGGAGTCGAACTGGCCGGAGCCACGTCAAACGATGCCAGTCTATCCGCCAGCAGCCAAAGCCAACCATGAACAAGGAACGGTCGTCTTTTACGCGGTCGTTGAAGCTGATGGTTCCGTTTCGCACCTCACCCCGATTCGAATGGCCGCGCCAGATCTCGTCGCCGCCGCAGCTGACGCTGTACGTACTTGGCGCTATAAACCTGAGACTTGCGATGGGAAACCAATTCGTCGTGAAACGCGAATCGCTGTCGTGTTCACCCTAGGAGGTCCATGAAGCCCTCTTCCCATGTTTTGACGATGTCCGAAGGAGGCCTTGGCCGCACGTAGTAGCTCAATGGCCCGGAGCAATTCGGGCAATTGGACGTGAAACGGGGTAATCGGGAACCTGAACACTCTTTCGTTCTGAGAGCGATGACCTTCGGATCAATCTCTTGTCCCAACCACCCGGATGCCGGGTGCGCCGCCGATGGCTAGGAGTCGGCCGGGCGGGAAGTCGCGGATTGATCGAACGCCTCGGCGCTCTTCACCATCGTAAGCGCGGCTTGATACCACGGCTTCAGAACCGCGACTACTGCCTGCGGGTTTGTCTTCATCGGATCGATGGTCGCATTGAGCTGCTTTCGCAACTCCTCGCTATTGGCAAAAATGGTCTGTACCAGGATTGCTGCCGCCGTTTCCATTCGATAGCCCCCATTTACGTCCGCAGTGATTCTAACGCTCTCGCGGCGCCTGGCGAACTGGTGGAAGCGTGTGGGATCGGTTTCACGGGTTGCGAGATTGGGAAATCATAGTTTCGGGCCTGGGGAACAGTATTCGAATTATGACAGGGACCAATTCCGACTTGTTCCCGACCATTCCGGGAGCGCCTGATGAACGCGGTAACCGGAAACCAAACTGGATCTCGAACCGATTGCGCCGGGGGCCGCGTTGTGATAATTATTACGATCATGTGAACGCGCTACAACCAGGAGGGAACGGATGCCACTTTCCACCCCAGATGTTCGGCAATCCCTATTGGCCCATGACCCGGAGTTTCGACGGCTGGCAGAAGAGCACTCCCGCTGTGAATCCCAGTTAGAACAAATCCTCAAAGATACCTACCGAAATGCGGAAGACCTGATCCAGGAAACGTATCTTAAAAAATTGAAGCTCCGGCTAAAGGATGAGATGGAGCTGATGGTGGCTCGCCATCAGCACCAGTCCGTGCACTGAGCGTCCCCGCAACGTTAAGCTTCTGTCGTAGAATAGAGGTGTACCTTCGCAAGGTGTCCTGAGAATATCGCTGCGCCTCCGGCGCGGCGGTGCAAAACACGCAAAGGCAAAAGGCCACGGTTGCATGGTCAAGGAAGGCTATAAATTTGGGCTGCCGCCGCTTCTTCTGGGCCTGCTGTGCCTGGTCCCGGGCTGGTGGTGGCCGGCGGGGATCGTGATTTTTCTCGGGCTTTTCGTGTTTTATTTTTTTCGTGACCCGCAGCGCAGGATTCCGGCCGAACCGGGGAACGTGGTCTCGCCCGCCGACGGGCATGTCGTGGAGATTGTGGAGGAAAGCGAGGGTGGCCGAGTCGGGCGCCGCATCAGCATTTTTCTTTCGATCTGGGACGTGCACATCCAGCGCGCGCCCGTGGCGGGCCGCATCGCCAAGGTGGTCTATCAGCCTGGACGGTTTTACGCGGCGCTGAGGAAAGCGGCATCGCAGCAAAACGAGCAGAACATCATCACCATGCAGGCGCCGGGCGGCACATTGGTCTTCAAACAAATCGCCGGAGCGATTGCGCGACGCGTGTTATGCTGGAAGCTCGAAGGGCAGGAAGTCGCTCTTGGCGAACGCGTCGGCATGATCCGCTTCGGGTCGCGGGTTGACGTTTGGCTGCCGCTGGAAGCGGAGATTCTTACGAGGCGCGGCCAGCGCGTCAAGGGCGGCGAGAGCGTCTTAGCGAAATGGAATTCAACGAAATAGATCCGATCGGGCACGAAGACGATTACAGGCCTCGGCCTCCGTTCCGCAACCACCGTCTGCGCCGCGGGATTTACATCCTGCCCAGCATGTTTACCGTCGCGAATCTGCTGTGCGGCTATTACGCGATTCTTGCCGCCTTCGACGGCACGACCGCCGACTTCGACAACGCTGCGCGGGCGATTGGCATCGCCATCCTGTTCGACGCCTTCGATGGACGCGTGGCGCGGATGATGGGCACCAACAGCGAGTTCGGGAAGGAATTCGATTCGCTTGCCGACGTGGTCAGCTTCGGCATGGCGCCGGCGGTGCTGGCGTATGCGTGGGGCGTTCGGGCGGCCACGGCGGCCAACGCGTCGCCGGAATTGCACCTGATCCAGCTCGGCTGGCTGATCGGCTTCTTCTTTCTCGGGTGCTGCGCGTGGCGGCTCGCGCGGTTCAACATTCACGGCATGGCGCCCGGAGGAAGCCGGTATTTCGTCGGCATGCCAACGCCCGCGGCAGCCGGCATGATTGCCGCGTGCGTGCATGGATTCAGCTCGCCCATCCAGGATGTACACGTTTCGCTGATGTGGTTGCTGCTCGTGCTGGTGCTGGGCGTGCTGATGTCGAGTCAGATTCGCTATTACAGCTTCAAGGACATCCAATGGGCGAGGCGGCAGCCTTCGCTCGCGGTGGTTCTGATGGTTTTGCTGATTGGCGCCGCTGTGCTTTTTTCGCAGATCGTTCTGATGCTTGTGGCCAGCGCGTACGTGATCCACGGCGTCATCTTCCACATTGTGCGCTACGTGCGCCACCGCATCGCGTCCCGCGCGGCATAGAGATGCCGCCGGAACCCCGAAAGCTTGCTCGAGTCGCCATCGTAGGCGCCTCCTCCCTTCGCGGTAAGGAACTCAAACAAACCCTCGAAGATCGCAATTTCCCGGCGGCGGATATCGTGTTGCTGGATGCGAGCGTCATGGCCGGGACTCTTACGGAAGCTGGGGGCGAGCCCACGTTCATTCGCGCTCTCGATGCCGACAGCTTTGACGGTTTTCGATTCGCGTTTTTCAGCGGCGTCGCGATCGACGCGGAGCAGAACTGGCAGGCGGCTCGCGGCGCCGGAGCAAGTGTCATCGACCTGACCGGCGCCCTGGCGGAAACAGCGCGGGCGAGCGCGCGTATTCCGTCGCTGGGCCTTTCGGCGGGGTCGAGTCCGGCGGTAGAGAAGGCGGGTGCGACGCCGATTTACGCGCCACCCGCTCCCGTGATTATCGCGTGTACGGTGGCGACGGCGCTGGCACGATTCGACGCGCGACGTGTCGTCCTGGTTCTCTTTCCTCCCGTCTCCGAGCACGATCAGGCGGGAATCGAAGAGCTGGAAAGCCAAACAACGAACCTGCTTTCTTTCCGTCCCATCGAGAATCCAGTGTTTGGCGCGCAAGTGGCGTTCAATCTGCTTTCGGAGCAGCAGGGAGGAAGCAAGCCGGCGCTCGGAGATGCGCGAAACGCGGTTGCGCGCGACGTCGCGTTGCTTCTGGGCGGACGAGCGCCGGTTCCCGCGATTCACCTGGTGCAAGCGCCGGTGTTTTACGGATATGCGTTCGCTGCGTACGCGGAGTTTGAGTCCGCGCCGCAAGAGGAGCAACTCGAAACGGCGTTCGCGAATCTTGGCGTGAAGGTCGCGGCTCCCGGCGATTCCGCTCCGACCAACGTGAGCGTGGCCGGCGAAAGCGAAATTCACCTGGCGCGCGTTCAACGGGATCCGAATGTGGCCGCGGGCGTCTGGCTGTGGGGCGCGGCGGACAATCTGCGGCTCGCCACAACCAATGCGGTGAGCATCGCGGAGGAGCTTCTTGGCAAGTCCGCTGAGTAGAGGCCGGACGCCATGCCGTTTTCCGGGCGCGGGCGCAATTGCAGGCCTGGTTCTTTGCGGTTCGCTGTTCCTCACAGGTTGCGGCTATCACGTCGCAGGAGTTTCGTCGCATTTACCATCCGGCTGGCAAACGATCGCGGTCCCCGCGTTCAAGAACGACACGACGCGTTATCGCATCGAGCAGCGGATGACCGAATCCGTGATCCGCGAATTCGTGGCGCGGACGAAGTACCGGATCATCCAGGATCCGGCGCACGCCGATGCCGTGCTGCACGGAGAAGTTCTTTCGGTCGATGCAACGCCCATGCTGTTCAATGCGACGACCGGCGAAGTGACCACGATGCTGGTGACCGTGCACACGAAAGTGGCGCTCGTCGACAACAGAACACAAAAGCCGGTGTATAAGATGGACGACATGGTGTTTCGGCAGGAGTATCAGATTTCGACCGACGTGCAGAGTTTTTTTCAGGAGCAGGATCCCGCGCTCGAGCGCATGTCGCGAGATTTGGCCGCCAAACTGGTCTCGAATGTCGTTGAGGGCTTCTGAAGCATGCCGAACATCGGAAATCTGATGCGCCGGCTGGAAAAGCGGGAGCCGGTGCCCGCGATCGTCCTGCTCGGCGCGGATTCCTACCTGCGCGACATGTGCCGCGACGCGATCATCAAGGCGTTTGTGGAGGAGGGCGCGCGGGAGTGGGCGCTGTTCCGGTTTTCCGTGCGCGACTCCGGGTGGGACAGTCTCTTCGATCGCGCGCAAACCGTTCCGATGCTTTCTTCCTGCCAGGTATTGATCGTCGAGGAGGTGGATTCGATCGAGAGACTGGGCGACGAGTCGCGCGACGAAATCGCGAAGTCGCTTGGCAGCTATCTTTCCTCTCCCGCGCCGTTCACCGTCCTGGTTCTGGAAGCGGAAACTCTCGATAAGCGGCAAAAGTTCGCGAGACTGCTGGCGGATAAGGCGCTGGTGGTGGAGCTGAGTATCGGCGGCGAATCGGCCGCGGCTCTCGCGGTGCAAATGGCGAAAAAATCGGGCGCTGAAATCGACCGCGCCGCCGCCGCCTTGCTGGCGGACATCCTGAACAGCGAGCCGGCCCGCATGAGCATTGAAATCGAGAAACTGGCGGCTTACGTGGGAGCCGGCGGCCACATCACCGCGAAGAACGTCGAAGAACTGGTGGTCGCGGCACGCAGAAACACGGTGTGGCAGCTGGCCGACATGATCGCCAGCCGCAAACGCGATTCCGCGCTCGCGTTCCTCGATAATCTTCTGCGTGGGGGCGAGCAGATGCCTGCGATCGTGGGCGCGCTGGCGTGGATGTACCGCAAGCTCATCGAAGCGCGCGAGCTCCCCGCGAGTGCGAACGCCTATCAGGCGGCGCGCACGCTTGGCATGCGACCGGAGACGGCGGAGATCGCCCTGAGGCAGGCGCGTCGGATCGCGAAGAAGGATCTGCTTGCCGGGCTCGCCGCGCTGGCGGAAGCGGACAGCGAACTGAAGTCCGGAAACCCCAATCCTCGCGCGGCGCTAGAGTTCCTGATCGCGCGGCTGACTTCACCCGCCGCATCCGCGGCAGCCGGGCGCTGACGCTTGAGCCATTCAGGCGCGAGTCTTACGCGACCGCAATCCGGCGACCCAGGGGTCGAAATGACGAAAAAGGCGAAAGAAAAGAGAACGCCAGAAAACGGATTTTGTATCGAGTAGAAATTCTCAGGTCACTTGTTTTCAAGCAGTTGCGGCGATTTCTACTCGAAGGCTGTATCGAGTAGACGTCAACTGTGCCAGGGCCCGGAAGACTCGACTACGCCTTCTTCGTTTTCAGCGCGTTGAGCGCCAACTGGAGACGAGACTTGTAGCGGTTGGCGGTGTTCTCGTGCAAGGTGCCTTTGCGAATGGCCTTGTCGAGTTCCGCGAAAGTTTCCGGCGCCGCTTTGCCGGCTGCCGCGGCGTCGCTGGCGCTGAGCGCGGAACGCATCTTGCGCATAGCCGTGCGAACCCGTGTGCGGTTCATGCGATTGGTGGCGGTGCGACGCTCCGCTTGCCGCGCGTTCTTCAATACCGACTTCGACCTTTTCTTCTGCTTTACGGACGTGCCCTGCGGCATTCAGTGCTCCTTTTTGCGTAATCCGAACTACTAAGAGTATCCAACGCTTCCATTTCTGTCAATTTAGGCATGACCGGGGTAGTGTCCGACGAAGGCTAAATTGGGCCGCCTTGTGGCTACGTGTGTCCTAATTTGCTCTTTTGTTCTTGCTTTAGTCTGCCTCTGTTTTTGCTACAACCCAGCCAGTGATTGGGGGCGAGTAATAAATAATTTTCGGTTGAGTACTACGGCGAATTTCTGTGGGTTGCTTGGTAATCGGCCAAGAAGCCAGCCAGAGCTTAGTGTGGTGAAGTTGCTGGCCGGACGTTGTCTCGCTGTACGCGATGCAGACGACAATCCACACGCGATGCACTTCGGTGATTTTGATGAGGGGAACCCCAATATTTTCAGGCACCTCCAGCGTCGTCCCTGAACTATTTGGGAACAGTACTCCACCTACACTTTTGGCGTTCCCGTCGGCCCGACCGCAAGTGTATTCCATTTCCGCGTCTATATTTGGGGAACTACCAACCTGTTCGGTCATCGTGCCGCCCACTTCCGTGTCAACGTGAAAGGCTGGCGAATTTCCAAAATTCTTAATTGGAATGTCTATCGCAAAACTTATTTGCGTTCTGCCCTGTATCGGATTGCTGGGATAAACAACGAACATCGGGTTCTTAACTTTGACTTCTCCGCTGCCTACCCACGGACGTGTCTGGGCCTCCATAGTTTGGCGCGCTACAGTCAACTGGCCCTGAAAGATGCAAGCAGACCAGAAGGCTGCTATGGCTATCAGCAGGGTCAGTACGACCGTGGCTCCATCGGTCCACTTTGCTTTCTCGCGTGGGGTCTCCCAATAACGATGCAACCAGAAGCGGATGGCTTCGGCAATCTTGGGCCAAAAGGAATCACCCTTCTGGTTTGGGGTCTCCTTTCGTGGGTCACTGGGGGCCTCTGCGCGTGGTGCGGAATTCACATTCTGGACGACTCTCTCTGCGGGGCTGCCATCGTTGGAGGCTTGGCTATCGGATTCGGGGTTCTCCTTATGGCCTTCGGTCTTTGGCTCATCCATCGTCAGTTCCTAGAGTTAATCCAGAATTAGGAGATACTGTACCACAGCAATTCCCCTTGCCAAGTCCTAATTAGTGGGGTACAGTAATTGCCATAAGGAGAGCGCGCATGGCAAGCATACTCCCGATGGAAAAGCAAACGGCGATCATCGGTGCATTGGCAGAAGGCTCTGGAATCCGGCAGATCGAACGTATGACTGGTGTTCACCGGGATACGATCATGCGGCTTGGCGTGCGGGTCGGTCAGGGCTGCGCAGAATTGCTTGATAGCAAGACGCGGAACCTGTCCTGCCGTCGACTTCGATTCGATGAGATTTGGGGTTCATCGGCAAAAAGGAACGCCATGTGCGCCCGGACGACGACCAGACTAAAGGTGATGTGTGGACCTTTTTGTGCGATTGACCCCGAAACCAAGCTGGTTCCGGCCTACAAGGCGGGCAAGCGCGATTTGGCGACGGTGAATGCCTTCGTCGCGGACGTTGCCTCGCGCCTTCGGAACCGCGTGCAAATTTCCGCCGATACGCTGTGGGCTTATGTGGAGGCTATGCTAACCGAGCTTGATGCACTCTTTACAGCGCGGCTTGCCGCCGGTTCCCCTCTCCCAGTGTTTCGGCTGGATTTTCTTGCCCTCGAAGCAATCGTCATGGTCGTGATAGACCTCTCTGTGTTCTGGCGGCTCTTCGACAGAGTTGGTGTGGTACGACGATACTTTTGCCATTTGACTTTATCCTCCCTGGAAGGTTGTTAGTGAATCCGATGGATTATGTTGGCGAGTTACGAACGGTCATTAAAGAACTACACGGAGTGGAATCTAAGCACATCGAAAGCGTACCTGTCAAAGAAACATTTCAGGGCCGCACAGTTTGGGAGGGGATTATAGAGGTTTTTGATTTGATCGGTCATCCAAAGGCAACGCGGGTTTACGCATGGGCAGATGAAACAGACGATCCCAGGAGCCCGCGACGGCATGTCACCGTCTTACACATGGATTCTGTTACGTCGCCTGTCTTAGCCGTTCGCGCCGCGATCATTCAGGAGTTTAGGGCCAGTGAGTCAGCGCAAGAGGAATAAGGCGGGGCGGCCCCCGCTGCCGAAAGGCGAAGCGAAAAAGGGCACGCTGCGCGTGCGCGTAACGCCCGACGAATTGCGGCAGATTGAGCAATCGGCAAAGACGACCAAGCAAACGGTTTCGGATTGGATTCGGAGCACGATCAATGCGGCGCTCAAGTCAAATTAGGACACGCGCATCTAACATGAGCGATAAAAACAACCAAATTAGGACACTACCGTGACCGGAGCGGAAGCGCGCGAAAGCGTAAGGGTAGGGCATCGAACCGTCCCGTCGACACAGGGACTGCCCGGGAACTCAGCGAGCGAGACGCCTATGCTACTATCGAACGCTTATGCAAACTGGAATTATCGGGCTGCCACGGGCGGGGAAGACGAGTTTGTTCCGCATCCTGACGCGAGCGCGCGTCGAGGCGCATGCCGCGCCGAATCAGACGCACGTGGGAATCGCGCGCGTTCCGGACGCGCGACTGGGCAAGCTGGCGGAGG
>DATGHM010000133.1:0-19444 GCA_035307985.1 Candidatus Acidiferrales bacterium | reverse complement strand
ATGTTCAATTCTTCCGCGAGTTGGTGGGGGTCGAACGGGCTGCACGCGAAGTAGCGTCCGCCGATCTCAATCGTGGGGACTTTTCGGCGCCCGTCGTTCGCGCGCAAAACAACTTCCTCCGCTCCTGGTTCCTCGTCGATGTTGACTTCGCGGAATGCGATTCCGCGCTCGCGAAGGAATTGCCTGACCCGCCGGCAATCGCAGCACCAGAATGTACTGTAGATTGTGATGTCAGCCATTGTTTGACGATTGGTCAGCGCCGGGCCGCGATTCGCGAGGCATCGGTTCTGGCTCGCAATTCGTCACGCGAGCAAACCTCAGCAACCCATCAATGGATTTAGATGCGGACGCTCGCGGCCGGATTCAGTTCCCTGCCTTCGATCCGACCTGGATGCGCACCATGGCGCGCTGGAGGGCGGATTGCGCGCGCTTCCAGTCGATGTCGGGCGAGCCAGTCTTTGCAACCAACTCCTGAGCCCTTTGCAAGGCCGCCCGCGACCGCTCGACATCGATTTCCGCAGCGCGCTCGGAAACTTCGGCCAGCACGATCACGCGATCCGGGAGCACTTCCGAGAAGCCTTCCATTACGGTGAGGACGTGGCCCTGGCCGTTCGCACGATACGTCAACACGCCGATACCTAGCTCGGTGAGCAGCGGCGCATGGCCGGGCAAAACGCCGAGGTAGCCATCGCGGCCCGGCAGCTCCACCGATTCTACGTCCTCGTGCAGGACGAGCCGCTGCGGCGTGACCACTTCGAGTTCGATTTTGTCGGGCAGCATGAGTTATTCCGATACGCCTCGTCGCAACCTTACGCCAGCGCGGCGATTTTCTCCGCTTTCTGCTGCGCTTCCTCGATGGTTCCCACCATGTAGAACGCCTGTTCGGGAAGCTCGTCGTGCTTGCCTTCGACGATTTCCTTGAAGCCGCGCACGGTGTCCTCGATCTTCACGTACTTTCCTTCGAGGCCCGTGAACTGCTCCGCGACGAACATCGGTTGCGAGAGGAACTTTTCGATCTTGCGGGCTCGCGCCACCGTCTGCTTGTCTTCGTCGGACAGCTCCTCGATTCCGAGAATGGCGATGATGTCCTGCAGCTCCCTGTATCGCTGCAGAACGGACTTCACGCTGCGAGCCACGTTGTAATGCTCGTTTCCTACGACGCGCGGATCGAGAATTCGCGAGAAGCTGGCCAGCGGGTCCACGGCGGGGTAAATTCCCCGCTCGACGATCTGCCGGCTGAGGTTCGTCGTGGCGTCCAGGTGCGAGAATGTGGCGGCCGGCGCGGGATCCGTGTAATCGTCTGCCGGAACATAGACCGCTTGAACGGACGTAATCGATCCGTTTTTCGTCGAAGTGATGCGCTCCTCAAGTTCGCCGATCTCGGTGTTCAGGTTCGGCTGGTAGCCGACCGCCGAAGGCATGCGGCCCAGCAGCGCCGAAACTTCCGAGCCTGCCTGCACGAAACGGAAAATGTTGTCGATGAAAAGCAGAACATCGAGATGTTCTTCATCGCGGAAGTACTCGGCAACGGTCAGCCCGGTCAGGCCGACGCGAAGGCGCGCGCCGGGCGGTTCCGTCATTTGCCCGTAAATGAGCGCGCAACGCGATTTTTCCGAGTCGCCGGCCACGATAACCTTTGATTCCTGCATTTCGAGCCACAGGTCGTTGCCCTCGCGCGTGCGCTCGCCCACTCCCGCGAACACCGAAACGCCGCCGTGCTTAAGCGCGACGTTGTGGATGAGCTCCTGAATCAGCACCGTTTTACCTACGCCAGCGCCACCGAAGAGCCCGATCTTTCCGCCTTTCAGGTAGGGCTCGATGAGGTCCACCACCTTGATGCCAGTTTCGAACATTTCGAGCGTCGTCGACTGGTCCTCCAGGGAGGGAGCGGGACGATGAATGGGATAGCGCTTCTCGGTCTTCACGGGGCCCAGCTTGTCCACCGGCTCGCCGAGCACGTTCAGGACCCGCCCCAGTGTTGCGCGCCCGACCGGAACCTCGATCGGCTGTTGCAGGTCCTCGGCTTTCATGCCGCGCACCATGCCCTCGGTCGGCTTCATTGCGACACAGCGCACGCGCCCTTCGCCCAAGTGCTGCTCGACTTCAGCGACGATGTCCAGCGGCTCAGGAACATCGAACCCTTCGCTGGTGATGTGCACCGCGTTGTGGATCAAGGGCAGGTGGCCTTCCTCGAACTGAATGTCCACAACCGGGCCGATGACTTCGACGACACGCCCGACTCTTGCCTGTTCATTTGCCATGGCAACCCCTAAATTCGTGATTGGTGGTTCACCGCTTACGACATGGCCGAGGCGGCTCCACTCACGATTTCAATCAGCTCCTTCGTGATCGCCGCCTGCCGCGTCTTGTTCATCTGCAAGGTCAACCGATCGATCAGCTCCGACGCATTTCGCGTGGCGGAATCCATCGCTGTCATCCGCGCGGCGTGTTCGGCGGCAGCCGATTCCAGCAGTATTCGAAATACTTCCGCTTCGAGATACCGGGGCACGAGGTGCGCGAATATTTCCTCCACGGGCTGCTCGTAAATATAGTCAACGATAAAGGATTTTCCGGAAGGCGAAAGCTCACGCGGCAATGAAGATTCGGAGTCCCCACCTCCCGCCGCGCTTTCCGCTTCGCCCCTTTTCTCGGCGACGACGGCCGGGTCAATCGGCAGGAGCTTCTCCACCCGAAGTCTCTGGACGATCACATTCTTGAACTCGTTGTAGATCACGTAGACCGCGTCCACTTCCTTCTTCGTATAGAGGTCCGCGATTTTCGCCGCCATTTCCTTGGCCTTGCCAAAATCAACCGCGCTCGAAACGTTCAGATATTCCGCGACGAACTTCCAGCCCCGCTTCCGGAGCGTGTCGCGGCCCTTCTTTCCCACGATGAGAATGTCGTTCTTGTTGGCCGCGCGCTCCCGGAGGAACTGGATCGCGCGCCGGATCACGTTCGCGTTGAACGCCCCGGCCAAGCTCCGGTCGCCCGTCAAGATCACGACCAGGACCCGCTCTTCCGGGCGCCGCTCGAGAAGCGGGTGCGCCGCCGTCTCCATGCGCGCCGCAGCCGAACGCAACACGCGAACGATCTCATGCGCGTACGGGCGAGCGGCGAAAACGCCCGTTTGAGCACGGCGCAGCTTCGCGGCGGCGACGAACTTCATCGCACGCGTAATCTGCTGCGTGCTCTTGATCGAACGAATCCTCCGGCGATAATCGAGGAGCGTGGGCATAGGTCAGGAGCTGAGCGTCAATCCGCTGCGACCGCGCTTTCCTTCGCCTTGAAGCCCTGCCGAAAGGCGTCCAGAGCTTTCTTCGCCTCAGCGCGAAGAGCGTCGTCAAACGCCTTCTTCTCGCGCAAAGTTTTCAAGAGGTCGCTGTAATTCGTATCGAGAAAGGGATAGAGTTCCTTCTCGAATTTTCGTACGTCGGAAATTTCCAGATCGTCGAGGTATCGGTTTGCGCCGGCGAAGATGATCATCACCTGCTTTTCGACGGGCAGCGGCTGGTACTGATCCTGCTTCAAAACCTCCATCAATCGCTGGCCGCGCGCGAGTTGCGCCTGAGTCGCTTTGTCGAGCTGCTCGGTGCCGAACTGGGCGAAAGCCGCGAGATCGCGGTACTGCGCCATATCCAAGCGCAACGTTCCCGAGATCTGCCGCATGGCCTTGATCTGCGCGTTTCCGCCGACGCGGCTAACGGAAATACCGGCGTTGATTGCAGGACGGATGCCCGCGTTGAAGAGATCGGCTTCGAGATAAATCTGTCCATCCGTGATCGAGATCACGTTCGTCGGAATGTAAGCGGACACGTCGCCCGCCTGCGTTTCGATGACAGGCAACGCGGTGAGCGATCCAGCGCCGAGCGGGTCGCTTAGTTTCGCAGCGCGCTCGAGCAGCCGCGAGTGCAGGAAGAAGACGTCTCCCGGATAGGCCTCGCGCCCCGGCGGTCGCCGCAGCAGCAGCGAAATCTCGCGGTAGGCCTGCGCGTGCTTGGAAAGATCGTCGTAGAAGCAGATCGCGTGCCGCTTGCTGTCCCGGAAGAACTCGCCCATGGCGCACGCGGCGAACGGTGCGATGTACTGCATCGTGGCCGGCTCGGCGGCCGAGGCAGCCACGATGATCGTGTAGTCCATCGCGTTGTAATCCGTCAAAGTTTTGATCACCTGCGCGATCGTCGAACGCTTCTGACCGATCGCACAGTAGATGCAGATCAGGTCGCCGCCGCGTTGATTGAGAATCGTGTCCAGAATCAGAGCGGTTTTTCCAGTTTGCCGGTCGCCGATGATCAGCTCGCGCTGGCCGCGTCCGATCGGGATCATCGAATCGATGGCTTTGATGCCCGTTTGCACGGGCTCGCGCACAGGTTGCCGATCGACAACCCCCGGCGCAAGCCGCTCCAGCGAATTGCGTGTGTCCGTCAGCACCGGGCCTTTGTCGTCGAGCGGTTGCCCCAGCGGATCCACCACCCGCCCGATCAGAGCGTCTCCAACGGGCACGGACATGATTTTGCCCGTGCGTTTCACGGTGTCGCCTTCGGAAATTTCGGTGTAGTCGCCCAGCAAAACCGTGCCGACCTCGTCCTCTTCCAGGTTTAACGCAATGCCGAAAACTTCATGCGGAAACTCAAGCATCTCACCGGCCATGCAGCGGTCGAGCCCGTGAAGGCGAGCAATGCCGTCGCCGACCGAAATCACCGAGCCAACTTCTTCGACCGCGACGACCTGCTTGTAGTTCTCGATCTGCTCCCGCAGGATTTTCGTGATCTCGTCCGCCTTGATGTTCGCCATCCCTGCTCCTATTCCATCTCGAGTTCCGCGCGCAATCGCGCGAGCTGTTCGCGCACGGAACCGTCATAGATCGTCGAACCGACGCGCACCATCGCGCCACCGAGCAAATCCTTGTCCTCGCGGAACGTGGCTTCGATTTTCTTCCCGGTGCGCCGCTCGAGCGCCGCCGTCAATTCCCTTCTCTCGCCGTCGTTCAACGAACGCGCCGATGTCACTTCAGCTTCGGCGATGCCAAGCCGTGCGTTCAGCTCCTCGCGGAAGGCAGCCTCAATCTCGCGCAGCATTTCCGTGCGGCGGTGGTCCACGATAATCCATATAAAATTTCGCACGGCTAAACTCACGTTCATGCGCTCCGCGATTTTTTCGATGACGCTCCGCTTGGCCTCCGCGTCCAAACCTGGACTTCCAAGAAAGTTCCTCAGATCATCCGACTCGAAGAACGCATCGACAAACGATGCGAATCCGCTCTTGACCGCTTCGCTGTTGTTCTGCTCAATCGCCACATCGGCGAGAGCGGCCGCATATCTTCGAGCCAGCGGGCCGTTCAATTCGCTCTCCCGCCCAGTTCGCCCACGAACACGCGGAAGAGGGCTGCGTCATTTTCGGGATCGAACTCCTGCCTGAGCAGCACCTCCGCACGCTCGACCGTCAAGCGAGCCGTCAGGGCTTTCAGTTCGAGCCGGGCAGCACGTTCCGCCGCGGCAATCTCGGCCTGAGCCGCCTTCTCGATCCGCTCCGCATCTTCGCGAGCCAGGACGCGTAACCGCTGGATTTCCGCCTCGGAGTCGCGCTTTGCGGCAGCGCGCATCTCCTCGACCTCTTTATCCAGACCCGCAAGTTTTGCTTCGATCTGGCGCCGGTGGCCCTCCGCCGCTTCGCGCGCCCGAGCTCCTTCCGCGACCCGCCCCGCGATCACCTCCGCATTGCGCCGGAAATACGGGCCTCCCTTCTTGACGGCTAAGTATGCTATCGCGCCAAACACAATCGCAAAATTGATCCACCGGAAAACCCATCCCACCGGAGTATCCGCTGAAGACTGGCCTGCCTCCTGCGCCAGCAGCGGCACAGCGGCGGCGAAAATGAGCAGTCCGAGGGATGCGAAACGAACCAAAGCGCGTCTCATTGCGTCGGACCTCCCGCCAGGCCGGAAGGACGGTCGAGAATGGCCCGGGCAATCTGGGCGGCGAGTTCGGGAATTTGCCGTTCCGTCTCGCGATGCGCATCGGCGATTTCCGCCGCGATCCGCTTCTTCGCGGCCGCGACTTCCTCTTGCGTCCGTGCACGCATAGCCTTCAACAGACGGGCGCGCTCGTCGAGAATAGCCTGCCGGGCCCGCTCCTGTTCCTGATAGATTTCCCGCCGCGCCTTGGTGAGGGCATGCTGATAGGAATCGAGTTCCTGCTTCGCCTCTGCTTCCAGCGCGGCCGCTTCCGCGCGCGCTCCTTCGATCCGCGAAGATCTCTCCGCCATGGCCTTTTGCAGCGGCCCGAAGAACGACCATCGCAGGAACAAATAGAAAAGCAAAACCAGAATGATCGTGGGCACAGCTTGAAGGAACAGTTCGCCGAGCTGGTGGAGAATGTCCATCGTTCAGGAATGAACTCGCTTGCAGTCGCCTCGCCCGCGCGTGCCCGTTGCATTGCGAGCGGCCACCCCTCTTTATGGCCGGCCCCGCGCACGAACGCGGTTTCAGCGTCCGCACAAAGAAGCGAATTATCGCATCGCGCCCGGCTCACGTCAACGCTTTGCCGATCATGGAAGCGGATGCCGAAGCGGTCTGCGCCGAATTCCACGAGATGAGACGGCTGACCGCCGTTCGTAAGAGCTTCCAAGGCCGATTCCGATGCGGTTCTAAGGGTGATTCCGGAAACGATCGAAGTTTGATCGGCAAACGCAGGAGCGGTGCTTTGGTCCGTCGCCGGAAATTGCTATATTGGATTGAAGGTGCTTGGGACCGAACCCGTCCTTCACAACGCCAGCAGCCCGAAGCTGGCCACTTTCAAATTCATACTGCGAGGATATTGAATGGGCGCCGAACGCACTCCTGAGTTTTTCTCCGGCAAGGGCATAAAAATCGGAATCATCGGATGTGGATACGTGGGGCTGCCGCTGGCCCTCCGTTTCTCCGACGTTGGCCACCGCGTGACGGGCTTCGATCTTGACACCTCGAAGGTTGACAAGCTGAACGCCGGGCAGACCTACATCCAGCATATCCCGGCAGAAAAGATTCGCCAGCACGTGGAAGCGAAGCACTTCACCGCCACGACCGATTTTTCCAAGCTTAAGGAAATGGACGCAGTCCTCATCTGCGTCCCGACGCCGCTGGACGCACGGCGCGAGCCGGATATGACCTACGTGGAGAATACCGCGTGCGAGATTTCGCCGAATCTGCAACGCGACCAACTGGTGATCCTCGAAAGCACCACCTATCCCGGAACAACGGAAGAATTGGTGCTTCCGATCCTTGAAAAGAGCGGCCTCCGCTGCCCGATCGATAACGGCTCGAGCGGCAAGGATGTAGCCGGAGACTTTTATCTCGCCTTTTCACCCGAACGCGAAGACCCCGGAAACAAAAATTACGGTCTGGCGCAGATTCCCAAGATCGTCGGAGGCGTGAATCCGGCAAGCAGCCGGGCAGCGCAGAATCTGTACGCGCAGATCGTTTCGCGCGTTGTGCCGGTAAGTTCGACGCGCGCGGCGGAGATGGTCAAGCTCCTCGAAAACATCTTTCGATGCGTGAACATCGCTCTGGTGAACGAATTGAAACTTCTCAGCCTCCGCATGGGCCTCGACATTTGGGAAGTAATCGACGGCGCGGCGACGAAGCCGTTCGGATTCATGCCCTTTTATCCCGGCCCCGGCCTTGGCGGCCACTGTATTCCAGTCGACCCGTTTTATCTTTCCTGGAAAGCGCGCGAGTACGACTTCGCCACACGATTCATCGAACTGGCGGGGGAGATCAACACGCTGATGCCTTACCAGGTGATTGAATCGGTCGGCGAAGCGCTGAACCAGCGCGAGAAGAGCATAAAGGGATCGAAGATTTTGCTCCTTGGAGTCGCTTACAAGAAAGACGTGGACGATTTGCGCGAGTCGCCGTCCCTGAAGCTTCTCGAACTCCTGACGGACCGCGGCGCGAAGATCGAATACAACGACCCATACTTTCCCGCGCTGCAGAAGATGCGTCACTATGATTTCTCCCACATGCGCTCTGTCGACCTGACTCCCGAGCGGCTGGCGAGCTACGATTGCGTTCTGATCGCGACGGACCACTCGGCGTATGACTACGAGTCCATCGTGCGGCACGCGCGGCTGATTGCTGACACCAGGAACGCGACACGGAACGTGAAAGGCGGGCGCGACAAAATCCTGCATTGTTAGCGCCCACGCCAGACAAGCGCCTCAGTATCAATAAGATAGCAGACGGGTCAGAGACCGGGGCGATGGGACGTTAGTCCTATTGCGGCGTACGTCCCGTACCAGTAATGTATTTCGATTATGGCGCTCCCGACGGTCGCAGAGGCGGAGACGAGGAGTTGGGTTGCGGATCCCGGACGGCGCAGGAGTTTGCGCGTCCTCCTCAGCGTGCCCATCCTGGTCAGCGGGACAAGCCCGTCAGGCCAGGATTTCAAGGAAGAGACGCGTACTCTCGTCGTGAATGCCCATGGCGCCCTGATTTCGCTGGCAACGCAGGTCACGGCGGGCCAGCAGATCCGAGTGTCGAACAAGGCCACGGAACAATCGCTGAACTGCCGAATCGTCTACGCCAGCAAGCCCCAAGCTGGAAGGTCGCAAATGGGAATTGAATTTGAGAAGCCCATGGCTTCCTTCTGGCAGATTGATTTCCCTCCTGACGACTGGGTCGTCCCCGAAAACTAGTTTCCCCCGACGCGTCGATCGATTCGCGCCTCCGAGCGGTCCACAGCGAACGTTAGGCGAACAAAAAGCTGTCGCAATGACATCAAGGATCTTGATATCAGGCTAAATCGGGCTGAATCACCGGACTGGCGCCTGGAAGCGGGGCCCCGCCGAGCCCGGCCGCCCTCGCCGGCTCAGACACGCTCATCTCTTCTTGCGAAAAGTTCGCGGGATGATGTTAACGCTGACGAGTTTGTCGAGGAGGGGGAATTCGCGGTCGAGATAGGCGTTGCCTTCCTCA
Source organism: Candidatus Acidiferrales bacterium (assembly GCA_035307985.1). Lineage (GTDB taxonomy): Bacteria > Acidobacteriota > Terriglobia > Acidiferrales > UBA7541 > Palsa-295. The sequence goes on along the minus strand of DATGHM010000133.1, from coordinate 10,494 downwards.
AAGAGTTTGCCCTGATGCCCTGCGCGCATCCCTCCGCCTGACCGTTCTCCATAGCCGGAATAGAGCTTATCGACGACGTCCATCCCCTGAACCACTTTTCCGAATGGCGCGAAGCCCATCGCGTCCAGCCGCGACTGGTCGCCCGTGTTGATGTAAATCTGGGTGGTCCGCGCGTCGGGTCCGGTCATGGCGAAAGCGAACGTGCCGCGAACGTTGGATGCGCGCACAGGATCGTCGGGAAAGCGCTGGCTCCGCCAAATCTGCGCGATCGCCGGATCGCCTGCAATACCGAACTGCGAGAAGCGCCCCGCTATCACGCGATAGAACCGAGAATTGTCGTAAAAACCCGTCTCCACCAGATGGTAGAACCGTTCGGCACCGCGCGGCGCGAGCGAACGCATCACTTCGAGCACGATATCGCCCTTCGTGGTTTCGATCTTTACGCGATAAACGTCCGGCGCGGGGCGCGTCCAGAGCGGATCGCGCGGGTTGCGCAGCGCCCGCTCGCGTTCGGAGCGATTCATGGAGCCCCGGCTCGCCCAATTGTTCAGGGTTCGACCGAACGCGAACGGCAACGCGAGCAGCAAGAGCGCTGCCGCTATAGCGACGATCGCACGAGAAGAGCGTAGTGGCGGCTGTAGTCGCGAAAAGCTCATTTACCTGGACCAAGCGATATGGAATTGCATCTGGTTCTCATCGACGCGCCGGCAAATTTGTCGCGCTCGCGCACGCGGCTTTGAAGTTAGAGTAATTCCTCCAGGGTCACCGATGCATGCTCGATCCGCAGGCCGGAGCGGAACGTGCTCGAGTAGCTTCCGCGGTCGTCCATCACCAGTTTCGGCCCGTCCCATTTGCCCACGAGGTCGAAGAAGCCCTGCTGTTGGCCCACATCGAAAATCTTCTGTTCGAGCAGACGCCAACCTATTGTGCTGTTCTCGGTGCTCCTCCATCCGCCATAGATCGTGCCGGTCAGATCGAGGTACTGCGTCACACCGGGCGAGGTGCACAGCCACGCCGAATCGTGCAAACCGCCCGTGGGACGCTTGCCGTCCATACGCGAAGATGGGACGAATGGGAGGATGGGAAAAAATTTACGTACAGCGGATATTCGATTCCACTCTTGGTGTGCAGCTGGCCTGATCCGTGCCACATCAGGAACGGCGTCGAACGCCCGCCGATGTGGAACGCCCATGGGTCAGTGATGGCGATTAGCACGTAGAACATCCCTACGGCGCCAACGCCGAAGACAGGCAACCAGAAAAGCTTCGCGAGACACCCGAACCCTCGTCGCATGCACGGAGTATATCTCGCCACGCCCGACCGTGCGAGCCGAGTGGACTACTTCTGAGCGCTGGAACTGTCGAACCCGCCGATGCAGGCTAAACAGCCGAAAATGACGCTGCGGACTCGCGGGCTTGCGGCGGCCTGGCGCCTTTGATCACGAGCCACAGCATGAGCGCTATCTCCCCCAAGAGGGCGGGTTGGGAGATGAGAAACACCTCGCCCTGATATTGCGGTAACAGAATTCCCGTGAAGCTCAGGATCACGTAGGCACAGCCGTTGATGACAAGCCACACGCCTAGGAATCGCGGCAGGAAACGCGACCTGTACTCGAGCAGCGCCAAGGGGATAAGCCAAAGGCCCCAAAGAATCTCAGCGGCAGTATTTTGATGGTCGTGGAGGCGGAGGAGCAACATGGCCAGCCCGTCGCGTTGAGGCTTGTCGAACACGGATAAGAAATTAGCGCCACTCACAAACGTCAGAACTCCGAGGTCGGTCACAACGTTGACGAAGTCGATGACGGCCGGCATCACGCCGCCGAGAATCACCACCAGCACCGCCAGATACTGGTCCACGTCTTTGAACAACCGATAAAACGCCAGGGCAAGGAAAATCAAAATGACTCCGCAGGTCAAGTCGCCGGCGATACCAAGACGGAAGAGCAGCGCGTGCGCGCCGATGTTGTTCACCGTCGCGAGGGCGTTCCCGTGCACGAACAGCTTGTCGGGAATATACATGAGGCGCAGCGGGCCGATTATGCAGAGAAGCAGGTACCAGAATCCGGCGACTCTCCCAGGGTTGCGGGGCACCTTCATATTCCCTCCCTTTTAGAGGCCTGGAGTCGGGGTCGAGCCGGAAATACGGCGAACGCCGCAGAAAAGTTTCAGTCAGCCACTCGCAATGCGGGTCGCGCCGCTGGCGTGGAATGGCATTCGTCCGCTAGAATGGCGCAGCGGTGCGGCCGCAGAAGACCAGCCTCGAAGAGAGAGCCCTGCCTGTCGGCAGAAAGGCTTCGCTTCACTCATAACGGTACACTGCACTTAGGATAACCGCGACAAGGAGAAGCTCATGGCTTTTGCCGGCGTCGATTTTCTCGAGTTCGATTCCCTGCTGAGCGACGAGGAAAAGCTCGCGCGGCAAACGGCTCGGCAGTTTGTGGATGACGAGATCCTCCCCATCATCGAGGAGTGCAACCGCGAGGGAAAATTCCCCACTCAACTCGTGCCGCAGATGGCCGAACTCGGGTTTTTCGGCGCGAACCTGAAGGGCTACGGCTGCGCGGAAATGTCGAACGTCGAATACGGGCTCGTAACACAGGAGCTCGAGCGCGGCGATTCGGGGCTTCGGAGTTTCGTCTCCGTCCAATCGGCGCTCGTGATGTTTCCGATCCACAAGTATGGTTCCGACGCGCAAAAAGACAAATGGCTGCCGCAACTGCAGCAGGGCAAGGCGATCGGATGCTTCGGCCTGACCGAGCCGCAATTCGGTTCAAACGCCGGTGGAATGCTGACGCGCGCCGTAAAGAGCAAGGATGGCTACGTGCTCAACGGCGAAAAGATGTGGATCACGAACGGCTCGATCGCGAATGTCGCGATCGTCTGGGCCAAATGCGAAGACGAGAAGATTCGCGGATTCCTGGTTGAAAAGGGCACGCCCGGATTCAAGGCTTGGGACGTGCACGGCAAATGGTCGCTGCGCGCTTCGATCACATCGGGCTTGGCCATGACGGACTGCGAAATTCCCGCGGACAATCTCCTGCCCGGCGTCGAAGGGCTGAAAGGCCCGCTTTCCTGTCTGAACCAGGCGCGTTACGGGATCGGCTGGGGCGCGATCGGCGCGGCCATGGCCTGTTATGACACCGCGCTGCGCTACGCGAAAGAGCGCAAGCAATTTGCGAACAAGCCCATCGCCTCGCATCAGCTCGTGCAGGAAAAACTTGTCTGGATGATCGCCGAAATCACGAAGGCGCAATTCCTCGCGTTGCAAGTGGGCCGCTTGAAAGACAGCGGGCGCGTGCACCCTTCGCACATTTCGATGTTGAAGATGAACAACGTTTGGATGGCGCTCGAATCAGCGCGCCTGGCGCGGGGCATCCTGGGAGCGAACGGAATCGTCGACGATTACCCGATCATGCGCCACATGAACAATCTCGAATCCGTTTACACGTACGAAGGGACGCACGACATCCACAAACTGATCGTCGGCGAGCGAATCACGGGAATTCCCGCGTTCGTTTGAGACCGCCGCTTTATCGCGCAAGAGAATCCGGTGGAGCTGCACGCAGTTGGATTATCATAGATTTGGGTGAGTTAACCGTTCGTCTGCCGTTCGTCATTCCCTAATTCAGGAGCCAGTCATGGAGCGAGCACTCAGTCTCGAATTTCTGCGCGTCGTCGAAACGGCGGCCATCGCGTCAGCGCGAACCATGGGCCAGGGCGATCGCCACAAGTCGGATCAGGCCGCGGTCGAAGCTATGCGAGAGGAAATGGACCGCGTTGGCATGGACGGCACCATCGTCATTGGCGAGGGCGAGCGCGACGAAGCCCCCATGCTGTACATCGGCGAAAAGGTAGGCGCCGCCGTTCGAGAGAAGAATCCAAGTTTTCCAAAAGTGGATATCGCCGTCGACCCGCTCGAAGGAACGAACCTGTGTGCGACGGGTGAACCAAACGCGATCACGGTATTGGCCGCCAGCGAGCCGGGCGGACTGCTTCACGCGCCCGATATTTACATGGAGAAGATCATCGTCGGACCGCCCTGCAAGGGCGCGATCGACCTGGACGCTCCCGTCAAAGTTAACCTTCAGGCCATTGCGAGGCGCCTGGATCGCGACGTGGAGGATCTCGTCGTGATCGTGCTCGATCGCCCGCGGCATGAGAAGTTGGTCAACGACATTCGGACCGCCGGCGCGCGCATTCAGCTGATTGGCGACGGCGACCTCTCGGCGGGAATCAAGGCGGCCGTGCGCGGAACGGCTGTTCACGCAGTCATGGGCACCGGCGGCGCTCCGGAAGGAGTGCTTACCGCCGCTGCGCTGCGCTGCCTGAATGGGCAGATTCTGGCGCGACTCGTCCTCACAAAGCCGGAAGACGAGCGACGGATGGCGCAAATGGGCATCACGGACTCCAAGCGAATTTACGACACAGCGGACCTCGCGCCAGGGAAGCGCATCATTTTCGCCTGCACTGGCGTCACGGGAGGGGGCATGCTCAACGGCATCCGCTTCTTCCGGGACGGAATCCGAACCCACTCGCTCATCATGACCCGCGAGGGAGGCGAGGTGCGCTTCGTCGATTCAGTGCATCTCGAAAAGCACCCCGCCGTCGAAGTACGCTTTTCCTAGCGCTGGCAGAACTCAGCGGTCGCCCAGATCTTCAAGTTCCTTCTTCGCACGTTCGAGGATTTCGCGTATTCGTGTGATCCGCTCGGGGTGGTCGGTGGCACGCGTGGCTCCGCGCGTGGCGGCCTTCATGACGCTCGCCGCCGGGCCTGCAACCATGCTTGCTGCCGGACCCATCCACGGAGCCCAATCCCCCAGGATTTGCGCCCGGTCCCAGATTTTCTTTACGGAATCGGCCGACTTCTTCAGTTCATCTCTACCCGTGTCAGTGAGCCGGTAAACGCGTCGCCCGTCTGCCTGGAGAAACTTATGGGGCGATCCGGAAACTGCCGTCCTGCTCGACAAAACCGTAGGCCATGTGCGGAGTGCTAAACGCCGCGGCGGGGGTGCCTTCGCGGTCGAGCAGGATCAGGCCGCCCGTGGTGCGGGCGCGGTGGGCAAGTTTGCGGACGCAGGCGTCGGCCACGAACTGCGCGTGATTGTGTTCGGACTGCGAGCCCTCCGGCTTGGGGTGGAATTGATAGGGGTCCTGGGGCGGTTCGGCGAGGAGATCGACAGCCATCTTGGCCATAACGATTTTCATGATGCCCTCACCATTCCCCGTGCAGGAAACGCCGCCCCATTCCGAGTCGGCGTAGCACCCGCAGCCGATCAGCGGAGAATCTCCAACACGGCCGGCGTGCTTGCAGCACGTCCCGCCGGTTGATGTTCCTGCGAAAAGGCCGCCACGTGAATCGAGGGCGACAGCGCCCACGGTGCCTTGCGCGTGACTTGCATGGTGTTCAGCAGCGTGTGAATCTTCGCGGCAACGAAGCCACGCCGCCCGTTCCTGCTCCGCGATCAGGTCTTCCGGCTTGCAGAGCGCGATGCCGTTTTCTTCAGCGAACTGTTCGGCTCCCATGCCGACGAGCATCATGTGCTTGCTCTTCTCCAGGACACAGCGAGCCAGCCGAATGGGGTTGCGCACGCGTTCGACGGCGGCGACGGAGCCCGCCTTCAGCGTGGCCCCATCCATCAGAATCGCATCGAGTTGAACACGACCGTCGAGGGTGAGGTGCGAGCCAAATCCAGCGTCGAACACTGGATCGTCCTCAAGGACAACAATGGCCGCGTCGACCGCATCGGCCGCATTGCCGCCCGCGGAAAGAATCTTCCAGCCCACTTCGAGGGACCGCCGGAGGCCGCCTCGGCATGCGGCGAACCTTTCACTGGGGATTGGCGAAGCGCCGCCGTGAACGATGAGAGAGGGTCGCAAGGGAGGTCAGAGCTTTGTGTAGAGGACCAAGGTGACGCCCAACGCGATCAGCATGGGTCCTAGCACAAACGCAAAGCCCAGCCCCAGGAGAAACCGAACAGCGCTGTGGCGTCGCTGGGCTACCTCTTTGATTGGGAAAAATCGGAGTGGTTCCCCAAGCCGAAACAATGCGAGAAGAAGATTCCGGTACGCCGAAAACCAAAATCGGAGCTCGTGGCGCGACTGCCAGAGAAGGTCGAGGCCCGCGCAAATCACGAGGGCGCCAATAACGCCCAGCAATTTGGGCATATCAGTCGCCTCGCCCCGCAGAACGCGTGAGGAGGGAACGCGCGGGCGTGTCGGGCGGCTCCGGTGAAACTCTTGGCGACAGGCGCACCGGACCGGCATCCGCGTTCTCGACTCGTTGCTTGCGAAGTTTGCCTTCCGTCTCCATCCAGGTGTGGACGATGCGATGAATCACAGTCAGATTGGAGCCGATGGCCAGAATCCACAGCGTGAGACCCATCTGGTTGACGAGGCCGCCGATGATCATCAGCACTAACCGCTCGGGCCGCTCCCAGAAGCCGACGTCGGATGAGGGTCCCAGGGATTCAGCCCGCGCTTTCGCATAGCTGACCATCACGGCTCCGGCCATGGCCACGCCCGCCAGAATGGCGTATGAAAAGCGGTCGACGCGAACATAGTAAACGAGAAGGCCCAGAAACAGGACGAGATCGGCGTAGCGGTCGAGAATCGATTCGAGAAACCCGCCGAACCTGGAAACGCGGTTCTGCCGACGAGCCACCGGACCATCAAGCAAGTCGCAGGTCCCCGCAAGAATCATCAAGCCAGCCGCGGCGGCAAATCCGCCAGCCGCGAAAAAGACACAGGCCCAAAGATTCAGAACCAGCGCCGACCAAGTGATGACGTTGGGGGGAATGCCTGTCGAGGCCAAAAGGAAGGAGAGGACTCCGATGGGCCAGGAAAGATAGCGGCCGATGGTCCGCGTCAGCATGAAAGGACGTGACCCCCGTCAAGCTTCATCGTAGATGGTGGTCAACCGAACCACTTCGTATTCCTTCACTCCGGCCGGGGTCGTAACCGTCACCTCGTCACCGACCTTTTTGCCCAACAGCGCGCGGCCAATTGGCGAACTGGTGGAGATAAGTCCCTTGGCGGCGTCGGCTTCTTCCGTCGTAACGAGCTTATATTCAATTTTGGCGTCTTTGGCAACGTCGAGGACAAGGATTCGGGATCCGTAGGCGGCCCGGTCTCTAGGCAGATTGTTCAGATTCATGAGAGAGATATCTGCCATCCGCTTATGGAGCTGTCCCAGCCGCGCCGAAACATAGGCCTGGCGCTCCTTGGCGTACTTGTACTCGGCGTTTTCCGAGAGATCTCCGTGGGCTCGGGCCACCTTGATTTCCTTGGGCAGCTCGCTGTGAAGCTCGTGCTCCAGCGCAGCAATCTCGTCCTTCAGCTTTTTCTTAATTCGTTCAGCTAGATCGGTCATGTCTCTAATCGATGAAGATGCTGAGCCGGATGGAGCTGCCGGCTCCGTGCGAGGCCACCAATTTGAGTATAGAAGATTTGCTTGGCCTCCCGCAAACCCTCTCGGGGGCGCCCCTTAAGAAGGGGAGGGGGAATAAAACGTCAAAAGAGAAGGTCCCCAAAAGTCTTGACCATACTTCATATCACAAAGTACTTGACGTTTAGAATTAGTTGGCGTAGAGTTGTCCCCGATTCCTTCGCGATCTCTGCAAAAGGAGACGGGGCGTGGCCAAGCGTATTGCCGCTATTCTTTTCATCTTCATGTGCACCGCAATTGCCTGGATGATTCTGGGAAGCACGATCTTCTACCGCACCTACAATTCCCACTCGCAGTTGCGGGGGCGCGTCGCCTCAAACTGGGGCGCGCCCCAGGAACAAGCGCCTCCAACGGCAACCTACGACATCAAATTTTCGAAGCAGGTTGTGTCGGAGGAAAACGGGAAGAAAACCATGCGCACCGAGGAGAACCAAAGGCTCTGCGCGTTTCCGATCGAGAAAAGCCGGGTGAAAGTCGGATTACACCTCAACTACCGCCGCAAGGGGCTTCTGTGGTACAGCGCCTATCGGGTGAAATTCGCGGGCGCCTACGAATTCACCAATCCCGACGACGTCGCGCGCGACGTCACCTTCACGCTTCATCTCCCCGCTGAAAAAGCCATCTACGATGGTGTTGCGTTCAGCGTGAATGGAAGGCCTTTAGCCATCTCCAACGACAAAATGGACACGCACGGAACGACGCGGATCGAGTCGCACGAGAGAGCCATACTGGCGGTAGCCTACGAGTCGCAAGGCCTCGAGAGCTGGAAATACAATTTCGGGGGCGGGGTCAACCAGGTCCGCGACTTCGAGCTTCACGCCACGACGGATTTCGGCGGTTTCGATTTTCCGGAGACGACTCTCTCGCCCACGCAAGAGCGCGCCGTTCCGGGCGGCTGGGACCTGATCTGGAACTACAAGAATCTCGTCTCCGGGTACACGATAGGAATCTCGATGCCACAGAAGCTTCAACCGGGCCCTCTGGCCGGACGAATCAGTTATTTCGCGCCCGTTTCGCTGCTGTTCTTCTTTTTCGTGCTGTTTACGCTGACCGCGATTCACGGAATCGAACTGCATCCGATGAATTATTTCTTCCTGGCCTGCGCGTTTTTCTCCTTCCACCTGCTCATGGCATACCTGGCGGATCACATCTCGATTCACGCGGCCTTCGCGATCTGTTCGTGCGTCTCGATGTTTCTGGTGGTCAGTTACTTGCGGCTCGTGGTGGGAATGCGTTTCGCGGCGGTGGAAGCGGGAATCGCTCAGCTTGTCTACCTCGTCCTTTTTTCGTACGCATTTTTCTTTGAAGGCTACACGGGCCTGGCAGTTACGATTGGCGCAATTCTCAGCTTGTTCGTGGCGATGCAAGTGACCGGGCGGGTCCGCTGGTCGGAGAAATTCGCACCGCGGACGGCGTCGGTGACACAAACAGGACGATAGAGACGTCTGACGAGGTGCCGAGACTTGCGCCGAGCTGCTCCGGGAACGCTTTCTGGGTGCTCGACAGGCGATCAGTGCACCTTGATTGTTAGAGATGCGGTTTTTGTCTTTCCGTGAGCGTCCTGCGCCGTGAGGGTGTAGGTTGTGGTTTTTGCCGGGGATATGTCGATGCACCGGGTCAGCGAGGGCCACATGCCGCGCTTAATATCGGGCTCGATCTTCACGCTCTGGGCGTTCGCAACTCCGTAGCACAACTCCACGCTCTCTCCACGATGGATCTCGCCAGGCATCGCATAGAAGTTCAGAATGTTGAATTCGGTGCCACCCATGTTTTCGATGGAGTTTTCGTCTTCTGCGCGCTGGGCTGCGGCAGCCTGAGCTTTTTCCTTTGCCCGGAAGTCCCGGTCCTGGTTCCAGCGGTACAAGAGCATGGCTCCCGCGTAGATTGCAGCTACGACGACGCCGATTGACGTAATGCGGCGAATTTTGCGCCCGAGATCGGGCGGCTTGGAGTTCGGTTCATCTGACATTTCCTTTTAATTATAGCGTACCCGCTCGTGTCACCGCTCCGTCTACTAACGCGGCGCTGTTGTAGCAACGTAAAAATGTCACCCTAATGGCAACGTGAAAATGTCACCCTCCAGCAAGGTTGGAATGCTCGAGTCGAGTATCGCGGTAGTAGAGCGAGACGCGGCCGTTGAGGGCCTGATAGATCTGCACTTTGGCTCCGGCGAAACTGTAACGGCGAGGCTGCGGATGAATTTGCAGCCGCTGGCCATCCCATTGCACGACGTTATCGTTGCTGACGATGCGTTCGTGGGTGAAGCAGCAGATGCGTTCCAGATTTTGTGGAGCCGGGCGCCAGGCCTCTTCGGCAGCGCGGGGAGGGCGAGCGAAGCGGCGGTTGTAATCGGCAACGAACCTCCGCAATACGGCGTTGGCCGAGTCGAGATCGCAAGCATTGGCCAGGCGAAGTTCGCTGGTGAGACGGTCTTGCAGCACGCCCCAGAGGCGCTCAATGCGTCCTTTGGCTTGGGGAGTTTGGGCGGCGATGAAGGTGACGCCGAGTTGTGCGAGAGCGCGGCCGAACTGAGTGGGTGGGCGCTGGCCGGCGAGTTGTTCGTGGATGGACCAGTGATCGTCGTTGCGGGTGAAGATACCGCTGCGATCGCCGTAGAAGGCGAGGGGGACGCCGTAGCGGCGCAAGAGGCTGTGGAGCAGGCGGAAATAGCCCTGGGAAGTTTCCGAGGGGAAGAACTGAGCGGCGAGGATTTTGCCGGAAGCATCATCCTGCATGCCCAGGGCGGTGAGGAGGGGGCCGCGGCCCTGGAGCCAGTCGTGGGGAGAGCCGTCGAGTTGCACGAGTTCGCCTTCGCGGGCCGAGCGCAGGCGGCGCTGGCGATGAGCGGGAGGGCGGCGTTTGCGTGGGGAGCCCATGCCGTTGGCTCGGAGCAGGCGGCGCAAGGTTTCGCGGCTCAGAGAGAGTCCTTCTGTTTCAACGAGCTTCTCGTGGAGATGATGATCGTTGAAACCAACGTAGCGCGTGCGTGCCAGAGCCAGGATGCGGTTGCGAGTGGCTGGCGGGGTGCGTTGGTGGCTCGGGCGGCCGCGG
>DATGHM010000132.1:0-23469 GCA_035307985.1 Candidatus Acidiferrales bacterium | reverse complement strand
ACTGAGGATTTCAGGGTCTCGCACGATTACGCTCTCCGAGCTGGTGGCCATGGCGAACCTCCTTCCTGTGTTCTGATTATCGCATCCGACAACCAACATGACTAGCTGCTCGGCCCGCATTTTACAAACGGAGACGTAGCGAAGGAGATTAACTAAGGCGGGTGGCGCGCGCTTTCCCCATGTTCCTTGTTCGCTCCAAGCGCCCCGTCAGCGCGATTCGCTGCTTGACGCGCAAGCGGCCGCAATGATAGCACTCGCATTAGTTAACGACGAAGCGGCTGGCCTTGGTTTTGAATTTGCGGGTGCTGCACTCTTTGCGGCGTTGGCAAAGGGTGCGCGGCCTTGCCGTCCGTGAAAAAACGACGGCGATAAAGGCTCCCGCGTCGAAGGAGAGACTGGGCCACCCGCCGTCTAAGATAACCGTAGAATTCAAAACGCAGGAAGAAGTTCTCTTCATTCGAGGATATATAGCCGATGACAGACTGGTTCGCACGCCCCGTCCTACACGTGACCGACGTTGAGGCCTCACTCCGCTTTTACGTTGACCGGCTTGGCTTCACGAGCCCATGGCGCTACGAGGAGGACGGCAAAGCGCACGCTGCACAGGTTGACCGGCAGGGCTGCGCGCTTATCCTGGCCGACACGTGGCCGGAGAAGATTGGCAAGGGGCTGATGTTCATTTCACTGAACGTCGAGCAGGAGACGCCAGCGCCGGAGGCCGTGACCGCCGCGTTGGATGCGCTGCGCACGGAACTCGAGGCGAACGGCGTTTCGGTCAAGGAAGGTTCGTGGGGCTACCGTCTCCTGGTGGTCGACGATCCCGACGGCAATCAGCTCTTCTTCAACTACCCGAGCGAGACTGCATCCGGCAAGATTGGTTAGTCAGGCGTAACCAGTCAACCAAATCTGTCTTTCGCCGTTAGCGATCCCAATGCGTTCTCCGACAGACCCTTTTCGCGAGACCAGTTTCGCTCTACTCCAGCAGGCTGCAGGGAATCTCTTTGGGCGCAGCCCACCGGTAAGAGACCGAGAGCGGGATCGCGCCTGGCCGGGAATTCGCAGGAGCCGATCGCGTCTCCGGGCCGAGGGGAGAAGCGGCAGCCACCGATAGCAACTGCAGGTGATGGAAATGCAGATGCCGGTGAACGTAGCTGTTCCAGGTGATTCTCAGTGGGGCAGGGCCGCGCACCCTTTGCCAACGCCGCAACGGACGCGGCACGCGCAAAACATACTCCGCAGTGAAGTGGCGCGATGCTATCATGCGCGCGTGACGGCGATAAAGGCTCCCGCGTCGAAGGAAAGACTGGGCCGCCAGCCATTGAAACGGAAAGACGGAGATTGAGATTGAACACTCCTGCTTTTTGCATTCTCTTCGGCGAATGGATTTTCGCCTCGATTCCAGGGACTGTGTTCTGGCCGTATTTCGCTGGGATATCAATTTTGGCGATCGGCATTTTTAGGGACGGCAAGGGAGTATTGCAGGCGCACGGGACAGACAAGATTTTGACTCTAGGCCCTTTATTTTTTGCTCTTCCCATGGCCGTTTTTGCTTCGCAGCACTTCACAGAGACGAAAGCGGTTGCCACCCTGGTGCCGTCCTGGCTTCCGGGACATCTATTTTGGACGTATTTTATTGGCACTGCGATCATCGCTGCTTCCCTAAGCATCGTCGCAAAGATCCAAGCACGATTGGCGGCCATCCTTTTGGCCGTCACCCTAATTCTTTTCGAACTGTCGCTGCATGTTCCCGCGATAATGGCCCATCCAAAGAACGTGATCGCGTGGGCCATTGCGTTCCGTGATCTGGCCTTCAGCGGCGGCGCATTGGCTTTTGCCGGAACTCAGACCGAGAAGCCGAAAGGCGAAGGCACGAATATCCTCATAACACTTGCGCGGGTCTTTCTTTCGGTGTCTGCCATCTTTTTCGGTGTGGAACACTTCCTTCATCCCGAATTTATGCCCGGCGTTGACTTTGACAGAAGTATGCCAGCCTGGGTTCCAGTACACGTATTCTGGAGCTACCTTGCGGGAACCGTTTTTCTGGTTGCGGGGATGAGCCTCATTGTGAATCGGAAGACACGGTTTGCAGCAACGTGCCTCGGTATCATGGCTCTTCTTTTGATTTTATTCGTATATCTACCTATTTTGGCGGCCAAGCCGTCTGATATAAACGACGGACTTAATTTTCTCGTAAGCACCTTGGCCTTCGGCGGTGCCGCTTTGCTTCTTGCGAAAGCAATGCCAAGAGACAGTCGTATGCAGGTATTCGAAGAGCCTGGAGCGCGCCCCGCGGCTCCGACTCTCTGAACAAGGCTCTCCCTCGCGAACAGCTCACTCTAGATAACAATCACACCACTTAGGTCGCCGAATTGTCCGCTCTGAAACCTGCAGCACGGCGAGTTGAGTGTCAGAAGTGTTGCTATCGACGTTGCACTTATGTTAATCTCATGCTCGGATTTGTTAACCTATTGGTGCATAAAGGCTTAGCGTCGGAGCACCGGCCGATTGAGCGTTAAGCGACAGATACTCAAGTCCGCTTCGATCATAGCCTTCGTCACCGCCATCAGCCGGATTTGCGGATACTTACGCGATCAACGCATCACCCTCCTTCTCGGGACGTCGCCCGCCGCCGATGCCTTTATTCTAGCCTTCCGCATTCCCAATCTGATCCGCCGCATGAGCGGGGGAGGCGCTCTCTCGGCGTCGTTTATCCCCGTGTTTACACGGCGTTTACGGGAGAGTCCGCGGGCCGAAGCACTGGCGTTCGCGCAGAAAATGCTGTGGAACATCGCGCTGGTGCTGGCCGTTGTGGCGATTTTAGGGTCGGTCTTCTCGAAGCAGGTGGTCTACGTCTTCACGCTTTTCGGCGCGACCCACATGCGCTGGGACATGGCCGTCTTCCTGAATCGAATCATCTTCCCCTCCGTGTTCTTCATCGGAATTGCCGCGCTGCTGGGGGCCGTTCTCAACAGCTTTCACGTTTTCGGGATTCCGGCGGCAACGCCGGTGTTCTTCAACCTCACCGTGATCCTATTTTCCTTCGGGCTTTTGTACCGGCCGATCATGCGCTGTGCGCCGGCAGCTTTTCAAACCCCTGCCGTGGCGCTGGCGGCCGGGGTTCTGCTGGGGACGGCGCTGCAGTTCCTGGTCCAGGTCCCCGCCGTCGCCAAGCGAGGATTGAAGTTTGCGCCGGCCGTCTCATTCACCGATCCGGCGGTGCGCGCGGTGGGAAAGCTGATCGGCCCGGCATTCTTCGGGATGGGGATTTATCAGATCAATTTCTTCGTGGACACGGTGTTTGCCACGTCGTCGCGGATGCCGGCTGGAAGCGTGACGTCGCTGTATATCGCCGATCGCATCATGGAACTGGTGCTGGGAAGCTACGCGATCGCGATGTCGACGGCGCTGCTGCCGACAATGTCGCACCAGGCCGCCGAGGGGCAGTTCGGGGAGATGAAGAACACGTTCGGCTTTTCGCTGCGGATCGTCTCGTTCATCACGATTCCCGCTGCGGTGGGCCTGATTCTCCTGCGACGTCCGATCGTGCAGGTTCTCTTCCAGCACGGACACTTTGTGGCGGAATCGACCGCGCTGACGGCGCACGCGCTGCTGTTCTATTCGTTGGGCCTGCCCGCCTACGCGGCGATCAAACTGATCACGCCGATGTACTACTCGACGCAGGACACGACCACGCCGGCGCGAGTGGGTTGCTACGCGCTGGGGATGAACATCGCGCTGAACACCTGCTTCCTGCTCTTTCTGTTCCGGTATTTGCGGAACGGGGGCCCGGCGCTGGCGAGCTCGCTAACGGCGTATTTCAATTTCATCGCGCTGTTTGCGATTTTCCGGAAGCGGTACGGGCGGCTGGACGGCAGAAGGATCCTGTCCTCGGTGATGAAAATGGGGTGGTCGACGGTCGCGATGGCGGGAGTGTGTTTCGCGGGGCTGCGGTTTGCGCATCTCGACCAGGCGCGCAGCTTTTTGGAGCGGACCGGGCTTCTGGCGGGGACCCTTGCGGCTGCGGCGGCCGTCTATTTCGGGGTGGCCTGGCTCCTTCGCTGCGAGGAGTTGCCCGAAACCGTGCAGCTTTTGCGGCGCGGCGGGACGGCAACTGCTACTCCGGGCGCGCTGGAACCTTGAGCCGCATAGATGTGGGGCAACGCTGATGAAGCGGCACGAAAACGAAGAACGCCACGAACAAAGTCTCGCGACGGCGAGCGATCCTCACGTGGCGGCGTTCCTGCATTACGGACGCGCCGAGAAGGGCCTCTCGACGAATACGATTCTGGCCTACCGGCGCGACCTGCTGAAATTCGTCGAATTTCTGGAAACGCGACAGGTTCCGCTGATTAACGCGACTCGGAGCGACATCATAGATTTCCTCAGCAGCCTGTACAGGCGAGGCCTCGACAGCCGTTCGGTGGCGCGTCATCTGGTGACGATCCGGAATTTTTACCGCTTCTGCCTGGGAGACGACCTCATCGCAGACGATCCGGCGGCGAATATTGAATCGCCGAAAATCTACCGGACGCTGCCGCATTTCCTGAGCGTTGCTGAGGTGGACAGCCTGCTGTCGCAGCCGGATCTCTCGACTCTGGTGGGCCTGCGGGACCGCGCCATGATCGAACTGATGTATTCCACGGGCCTCCGCGTTTCGGAGCTTTGCGGCGTTCGCGTTTCCGATCTTCAGGTGAACGCCGGAACCCTGCGCTGTATCGGAAAAGGAGACAAGGAGCGCATCGTGCCGGTGGGACGAAGAGCGCTCGAATCGATTGCGACATTCGTGCGCGAGGCCAGGCCGAAGCTGCTGCGCGATCGGACGTCCCCGTTTTTGTTCGTGGGGTCGCGCGGGAGGAAGATTCATCGCGTCCAGTTCTGGCAATCGCTCAAGAAGTACGGGCGCGAAGCGGGCCTGCGACAGTCCCTGAACCCGCACATGCTGCGCCACAGCTTCGCGACGCACCTGCTCGACCGGGGCGCGGACCTTCGCTCCGTGCAGTTGATGCTGGGCCACGCGGACATTTCGACGACGCAGATCTACACGCACGTGGTGGAGGAACGTCTAAAACAGGTTTATAAGGCGCATCACCCGCGCGCCTGATTCGCGCGGCACTTCCAGGAGGCGTTACACCCTCATGCCCGATTACATGTTCTTGCTGGAAAGCCGGCTTTCCCCCGAGTCGCGGGCCGTGCTGGAGCGCGTGCAGGAGCTGGCGCGTTCGCAGGACCTGAACATTTACCTGACCGGAGGCGCGGTGCGCGACCTGATTTCCGGGCAGCCCATTCGCGACCTGGATTTCACGGTGGAAGGCAATCCGGCGCGGATGGTGGCGGAACTGGAGAAGGGCGGGGCGCGCGCAACGCTGGAAAACGAGCGCCTGCGCCACTACGAGATCGTCTTCGCGGGAGACGTGGACGGCTCCGTTTCCGCGGCGCGCGACGAATATTACGAACGGCCGGGCACGAAGCCGGAGCATCGCTTCTCGAGCATCATGGAGGACCTGCGGCGGCGGGATTTTTCGATCAACGCGATCGCGATTTCGCTGAACACGCAGTCGCGGGGACTGCTGCTCGATCCGACGAACGGGCTGGCGGACATCGAGAAGCAAGAGGTTCGCGCGCTTTCGATCCATTCGTTTACGAACCAGCCGATCCGGCTGATGCGCATCCTGCGCTACACGGCGCGCATGGGATTCCGCATGGAATCGCGCACGCAGGAGTGGTTCGATCTCGCCCTGGAGCGCGGGCTGCAGGAAAATCTCGAGGGGCCGGCGGTGGGCGACGAGGTTCGCAGCCTGGGCCACGAAGATAATCCGGCGGCGGTGCTGAGACAATGGGACGCGCGAGGATTTCTCGAGGCGATTCACCCGCAACTCCAGCGCCGGAAGCCGGACTACGACAGCCTGAACAAGCTGGGCAAGGTTCGCGGAAATCTGTTTGGGGCGGGATTGCGGCCCAAGCTCGCGCTGCCGGTGATCTATTACACGTTCGGGCGGCTGAAATCGCGAGAAGCGGCGTCGGCGCTGCGCAACGTCGGATTCCGGTCGAGCGAAATCGACGCGATCAATGAGTTGGTTCCGAAAGCGCAGGCGATCGTGAAGACGCTCAAGGGCCGCAAGATGCAGTCGCCGAAGGAAGCCTATTTCTACCTCGCTGCGCTGCCGGCGGAGATGCTCGCGTTCATCGAGGTCGAAATGCCAAACCCGGCGGCCATGTCGAAAATCCGGGCGTACGTGCAGAAGTGGCGGCCGATGCGATTGGCGTTGCCGGTCGCGGAGCTGGATGCGCTGGGGATTCCGCGTGGGCCGAAGTTCGACAAAGTGCTCGAAGAACTTTTCGAAGCGCAGCTCAAGGGCCGCGGACGCGATCCCGAATCGCGCGTGAAGATTCTGCGTAAACTTGCGGGAATCAAGGAAGAGAAGAAGAAGCCCGAAAAGGAAAAGAAGACGCGGAAGGGAAACGACGCGGAAGGGAAATCCACGGAGAAGCACGGCGAGGCCGGGGAACACGGGGCCGCGAAGACCGAAGAGAAAGGAGGAAGGCAAGGAGCCGCAAAGGCCGCAGAGGCGCGCGCGGCGGCGGGGCATCCCTCACCGAAATCGCACGCAAACACCAGCCCCGCGGGGCACACGGTTGCGCGGAAAAGTGCGTCGCGCGAAGTGTCCAAGCCGAAATCGCGCGGCGCGAAAAAAGCGCGACATTAACAAAAGCGCGAGAACATCCTCAATCGTCCTTACGTGACTTTCTTCTTGCTTTGTCCTGCGTACCTTATTGTGAGTGTCGAGGAGAAACCCGGTTGGCGCGCGCGAAGGGCGCGCTAATATGAGGACGCGTGCAGGAGAGCACGCCGCCTCAATCATCATGTTCCGCAAAAAACCAGCACCGGCCTCGACGCACAAGCGAGTGGTGGCGCTACTGCTGCACGGCCCGCCGATCCGCGGATACCTCGACGCGGGATTGCTCGGCCATGTGGAAGCCATTGACCTGCTCACGCCCGATGGCGACCATCGCTCGATTCCGACGGACGAGGTGAAATGCGTTTACTTCGTCCGTGAGTTCGGCGCTGATTTCGATCTCGAGCGCAAGACGTTCCTGAGCCGGCCGAAGCTGGATGGTCTGTGGGTGCGATTGCGATTTCGCGATGAGGACGTGCTGGAAGGAATCGTCGCGAACGATCTGCTCGGGTTGCTGAATTTCGGCGTGCAATTGACTCCTCCGGACTTGCATGGAAATACGTTGCGCGTGTTCGTTCCTCGCTCCGCTCTTCTCGAAATGAAGGTCCTCGGTGTCGTGGGCGCCGCGCGTCGCGCCACGCGACCGCCTGCCGCGGCGCAGGCTGAGGCCGGCGAGCCGGCGCAAACGAAATTATTCAACGAGTGAGCCGGCCTTTTTCCGCGACTAACCCGAAAGCATAGGAGAGATTCTTCGCTCCGGACCGGACGTCCCGCAGGTGCGGGACGATGAGAACGTCGGGCACTCCGCTCAGAATGACACCGCCCGCGACCGTCTGCGCCGGGGTGTCGTGCGGCGAGCCTTGAGTAATGTAGAGTGTCCGTATTCGAACGCGTTCGAGGAGAGCGACGATGAAGCTGGGCGAGATCGCGGAAAAGCTGGGATGCGAATTGGAAGGAGAGGCGGGGCTGGAGATCACGGACGTGGCCGGGATCGAAGAGGCAAGGGCCGGAGAGCTGACATTTCTCGTGAACCGGAAATATCGGCCGGCGCTGCGCGCGACGAAGGCGTCCGCGATTCTTGTTTCGCGCGAGGAGGGTGAGGTTCCAATGGCTTCGTTGCGTTCGGCGAACCCATATTTGGATTTCGCGCGCGCCGTCGAAATGTTCCATCCCGCGCCGCGGTATGCGCCAGGCGTTCACCCCACGGCTGTCGTTGCGAAGTCGGCGAAAATTGGGGCGAACGCGCACGTGGGGCCGTACTGCTTCATCGACGAAGAGGCGCAGATCGGGCGCAACGCGGTGCTGCACAGCTTCGTCAGCATCTATCGCGGCGCGCGCATCGGTGACGATTTCTTCGCGCACTCGCACGCGTGCGTGCGCGAAGAATGCACGATCGGGAACCGCGTCGTGCTGCAGAACGGCGTCGTGGTGGGCAGCGACGGATTCGGTTTCGCGCGCGATGCGGGCGGCCGCTGGCGGAAAATACGCCAGGCGGGCGGATGCGTGATTGAAGACGATGTGGAAATTCAGGCGCAAACGGCGATCGACCGCGCGACGGTCGGCGAGACGCGCATTGGGCGCGGAACCAAAATTGACAATCTGGTGCAGGTTGGGCACGCGTGCAAGGTGGGGGAGGACACGCTCCTGTGCGGACAGGTGGGACTCGCGGGAACGACGCGCGTCGGAAACAAGTGCATTCTGGCGGGGCAGGTCGGCGCAGCCGGGCATTTGACGATCGGCGATGGAGCCATGCTGACGGCGCAGAGCGGCGTGCCGACGGACGTTCCGCCCGGCGCGATTTATTCGGGATACCCTGCCATGCCGAATCTGGACTGGCGAAAATCTGTCGCGGTGTTCAACCGGTTGCCGGAATTGCAGCGCGAGCTGCGCGGGTTGCGGGACGAAGTGGAACGGCTGCGGAGCGGAGGCGGAAGATAGGTCGGCCGCTTTCCAGGCGAAGACAAAAGCAGATCCCGGCCTGCGCCAGGGAGGCCCCACCCCATCCGGAAACGGGGTACGAGGGCGCAGCGAGCAACGCCCCTACGAGCGCTTTCGGGGACGGCGGGAAGCGGGGCCGCCGATCTTGTCGAGTGTTTCCTGCGCGCGCGATTTGTAGGGGCTGTCGACGGAGACGGCTTCGGTCAGCACGGTGCGCGCCTCCGGAATTCGCTGCATCTTCGCGAGCGTGAAGCCCAGGCGATAGAGATTGCGGCCGTAGTAGAAGGCGTTCGACTTCAGCAGGGGATTCGCCTGTTGGAAGGATTCAACGGCGGTGGCGTTGCGTCCGCGGATGACATCCACTTCGCCCAGGCAGGAATAGGCGAGGCCTTTTTCCAGCGCGATTTCCTGCTGCCATTGCACATCGCTGACGTTGTCGGGCTTTTTCGCCTGCTGCAGGGTGTCGAGAGCCTTCTTCGCGTTGGCGGCCGCTTCTTCCACGTGCTGCCCGCTGTCGCTCCAGGTGTCGGCGAGTAGCAGAAGCATGGAAGCGTCGTTCGGATCGGCGGTGAGAGCGGCTTTGGCGCTGGAGATCATCTTCGTAGTGTCCCGCGCCTGCTGGTAGGCGAACGCGGTCTGCTCGCGGGCGCGCGGCGTGTAGGAAGAGTCGGGAAAGGCGGCGACGTAGCGTTCGAAGAGCGCGGCGCGCGCGACAGGATCCGTGGTCTTGTAGGCGGCTTGCATCATCGTGTATTCGACGTAGTTAAGATTGTCCTGCGCGCTTTTGAGGGCGTCCTGCTGTTTTTGTTTCCACTGGTCGGCAGCAGTTCCGGCAGGCGCGGGCAGGGCTTTATAGCGCGCCACGATTTGAGAGACCTTCTCTCCGATTGTGAAGAGGCGCTGCGCATCACCCATTTCTTCGGCGGCATGAGTCATGGTGACGCCGGCGGAGAGATTATCCGGATCGAGCGCCAGGATTTTGTCGCCGTACTCGAAGACCTTGGAGTAGTCCTTGATCGCCAGATAGGTCTGCATGTACAACTGATCGCCGAGCAGTTCGTAATCGCCTTTGCCGTAGGTGGTCATGAATTTGTCGATCATGGCGATCTTGTCAGAGTTGTCGGGAGCGGAGTAGATCGGAGCCAGAGCCCGATCCTGATCGGAGCCGGCTGCGACTACGACGGTTTTTCCGATCTGCGCGACAGCGGAGCTTGCGAGGAGAACCAGGACTGCTGCAAACGTCAGAATCCGCCACATGAGCGCCTCCTTACAAGGAATCGGAAGGCTGAAACTCGCTGATCGATTCGTTTTTCGCCAGCGGCCGCCGGGGAAGAAAGCGCGGCACGCGCCTGCAATATTCTTCGTAGGACTGGCCGAGACGAGATCGCAGCTCACGCTCCTCGAGAAAAATCGCGAGGAGGGTCAGGGCGGTCCAGACGGCGGCGACGATCCACGCGAGGCGCGTTGCGGCGAGAAGGCACGCGCCCACAATCGCAAGAAACGACCCGACGTAGCGGGGATTGCGGACGCGGGAATAGATGCCGCCGCGCACCACCGCGATATCGCCGCGAAGTTCGGCGTGGCCGGCCATGCGAGCGCCGCCGAGATCGCGTTTCACTCGATGGAAGATCCACACTTCAAAGAAAATCAGTGCGAGCCCAGGCGCGATCTCCCACGCGCGAGGCCAGCCGATGCGGAAGAGTCGAGCGTGAAACAAGAACAGGAACGCGGTGACGGGACCCCACGACACCAGGAGCGCCGCGAAGTAAACAGCCTTTCCATGGCGCCGCCAGAAACCGATGGCGGGATGAAAAATCAGCCAGTAGAGCGGGATCGGCAGTTGGAAGAAGAAAACCAGCGCGGCGAGCCAGGCCGTGGCTTTCATGGGGCGCATATTAGTCCAAGCCGAGCGGGGGCGACAATATTTTTCGGCGAAGCGCCCGAGGCGGCGCGCTTTGGCCAGTTCGTTTGCGGACGACGGGCATTGACGATTCGACGTTTCCGATCGGGCATTTCGCGCGGTATATTCGACGTTGAGCGACGACGCGGACACGAAAAGGAGAAACATGCTTGCGGCACAATCCTGGGAAGAACTCGACACCGAAAAACTGAGCGACGTAATTTCGCGCAACATGGTCAGCGGGAAGGACGCGACGCTCGCGCGCGTACTGATCAAGCGCGGAGGAGTGGTGCCGCGGCATTCGCATCGGAGCGAGCAGTACACGATGATTTTGTCGGGTGCGCTGAAATTCGTTTTTGACGATGGCGAACTGGTGGTGCGGTCGGGAGAAGTGCTGGTGATTCCGGCGCACGTGCCGCACGCCGCGGAAGCGCTCGAGGACACGGTCGATATCGACTTTTTCGCGCCGCGCCGCGAGGATTGGATCACGAAAAGCGACGAATATCTGCGCCGCGGAACGAAGACATAGGAAGCATAGGAGCGAGACATGGATCTCGGGTTGAAAGGACGCGTGGCAATCGTTGCGGCGGCGAGCAAGGGCCTCGGGCGCGCGGTGGCGGAGGAGTTTGCGAAAGAAGGATGTCAGGTCGCGATTTGCGCGCGGACGGCGAGTGAGGTGGAGAAAACCGCCCGGGAAATCGAGAAGGCTTTCGGCGGCAACGTGTTCTTCCGTGCGATGGATGTGACCGGGGAAGACGGGGTGCGCGCGTTCGTCGCGGACGTGGAGAAGAAATTCGGGCGCGTCGATATTTGCGTCACGAATGCGGGAGGACCGCCGTCGAAGAAGTTTCTGGATATCACGATCGAGGAGTGGCGCACGGCCGTCGATTTAACGCTGATGAGCGCGGTGTATTTTGCTCGCGAAGCGCTGCCGCGCATGCAGAAGAACCACTGGGGACGGTTTCTGACGATTACTTCGGTTTCCGTCAAGCAGCCGATTGACGGCCTGCTGCTGTCGAATTCCTTGCGCGCGGCTGTTACCGGGCTGGCGAAAACGCTGGCGAACGAATTTGGCGCGAGCGGAATCACCGTGAACAATGTTTGTCCCGGGTATACGCGTACCGCGCGGCTCGACGAACTGGGCGGAAAACTCGCGCAGGCGACGGGGAAAACGCTGGACGACGTGGTCCAGGGCTGGAGCTCGCAAGTTCCCATTGGGCGCATTGCGCGACCGGACGAGTTTGCGGCGCTGGTGGTGTTTCTCGCGTCAGAGCGGGCGAGTTCGATCAACGGCACGACCATTTCCGTCGACGGCGGCTGGATCAAGGGCCTGCTGTAGGAGCTTCAAGGAGTGTTGCGGTTGGCGTAACGCGGCGCATTCACGGCGGCGTCGGGCGACGATCTCTTACTCGGCGAGGAGGATTCGCAAGTCGCGCAAGTTATTTCCCGTCGGGCCGGTGATAATGACGTCGCCGAGGCGCGCGAAGAAACGGTACGCGTCGCTGCGGCGCAGAAAGTCGGTGGGATCGAGGCCGGCGTCTTTGGCGCACGACAATGATTCCCCATCGGCGACAGCGCCTGCGGCGGAGCTGTTCCCATCGATGCCGTCGGTGCCCGCGCTCAGCACGGTGATTTTCTTCCCTCCAATTTTGGGAACGCACGTCAGAACGAAGGCGGAATTGCGCCCGCCGATGCCGTCGCCTGTCACGGGGCTGATCACTTCTCCATCCGCGAGAACTGCGACGCGATGCCCGGGATTTGCCCGTTTCTGGGATTCGAGCAGTGCGAGCAGATGATCGGCGGCCTTTTCCAGTGGCCAGCTGTCCGCGGACGTATCGCAGACACAGAGGTAGCCTTCCGCTTCGCACGCGTGATGCGCGGCGTGCAGCAGTTCGTGTTCGCCGAGCAATAAATCGAAGTGCGCGCGCGCAAACGCGGCGTCGCCCGGCTTTGGAGTTTCGCGCAGCTTGTGCTCGTCGAAAATGCGGCGAATCGAGGGCGGGAATTTGTCGCGCAGGCCGTATCGATTCGCAATCCTTTCCGCGTCGGCGATGGTGCTTGGATCGGGGAGAGTGGGCCCGGAAGCGAGGGAGGATTCCTGCCCGGCGGGCACATCGGTGATCGCAAACGTCACTTTCGCCGAGCGCGGCGCGGCTGCGGCGAGGCGCCCGCCCTTTATTGCCGAAAGGTGTTTGCGAATGACATTGATTTCCTCGATGGGGGCGCCGCAGGTGACGAGCGCGGCGTTGAGCTTCTGAAAATCGTCAAGGCTTACCGCCGGATCGAGAGGCTGTTCGACCAGCGCCGATCCGCCACCGGAAATCAGGAAGAAAACCAGGGTGCGCTCATCGCAACGCGCAAGCTGGCTCAGAATCGCGAGGCCCGCCTCAAAACTCTGCGTGTTGGGAACCGGATGGCCGCCGATGAATGTTGCCCAGCCGGGGAGATCGCGTTTGGGCGGCGACGGAACCACGAGAATGCCGTCGATTGGATAATCCGGCGCGAGAATTTGAGCGAGGCCTTCGGCCATGGCGAACGCGGCTTTGCCAAAGGCGCTGGCTACGATCTCGCGGTGCTCGCCGAGATCGATGCGCGCTTTGTGCGCGCGAATCCGCGAGCCGCAGCGATCCATTTTGCGGGCGAGCGCGCCGGGGATATCGATGGCCGCGAGGGTATTGCGGAAAATCCGCTGTGCAGTTTGCTTCACGCCTTTTCGAGAGCGGCCGCGCCGGCGCGCGCGATGTCCGCGTCCTGGTCTTCGGTTCCTGCGCTCACACCAATCGCGCCGACCACTTCGCCATCGACGATCAAAGGAATGCCGCCGCGAATGGGGGTTTGATTGGACGGGCTGGCCGTCGCGAGCCTGATCGCGAGCGGCAGGTTGACTTGGTCGCCCGCCATCGAGGGGCCCGTGGGAGACCGGCGCATGGCAGCGGCCTGTGCTTTCACCAGCGCAATCGAAACGGAAGAGGGTTTCGCACCATCCATGCGCTCGAAGGCGAGCAGGTGCGCGCCGTCATCCACGACGGCAACATTTACGGGGCAGTGCATCTCCTGGGCGCGGCGCTGCGCGGCGGCCAGGACGGCTCGCGCGCCTTCAATTGTCAGCTTGGAGTGATTGCGAGTGACCAGAGGCATGTTGCGGCACCCGGCGCTTCAATTGCTACTTCAGGCCGAGCGCGTCGGCGTTGAGCGCGTTCGGCGGCTTCTTGCCCTTGAAGCGCGCGACCACGTTGTTCGCGGCCATCACAGCCATTTTCGTGCGCGTGGCGACGGACGCGCTCGCGATATGCGGTGTCAGGATTACATCTTTGCGACTGAGCAGGCCGGGATTCACCTCCGGCTCATTTTCGAATACGTCCAACGCGGCGCCCGCGATCTTCTTTTCCTGGAGGGCTTCGACGAGAGCGGCTTCGTCGACGACCTGTCCGCGCGACGTGTTGATCAGATAGGCGGTCGGCCGCATTTTGGACAGGGTGTCTTTCGAAATCAGGTGGCGCGTGGCGGGCAGCAGCGGAACGTGCACGCTGACGAAATCGGAATCGCGCAGCAACTTGTCGAGATCGACGTACTCGGCGCGAAGCTGCTCTTCGACGTTCATCGGCGCGCGCAGCGCGTCGGTGTAGAGTACGCGCATGTTGAAGCCGTAGGAGCGTCGCGCCAGGCCGCGACCGATGCGGCCAAAGCCGATGATGCCGAGCGTTTTTCCCCACACGTCGCCGCCCAGGAGCTGGTCGAGGTCCCATCCGGGCCAGCCTTTGGATCGCAGCCACGTGTCGCCTTCGAGGACGCGTCGCGCGAGCGCCATCAGCAGCGCCCAGGCGAAATCCGCCGTCGTGTCGTCCAGCACGCCCGGCGTGTGCGTCGCGACGACGTTGTGTTTCGTGCAGGCTTCCACGTCGATGTTGTCGAAGCCGACGGAAACCGTCGCGGCGATACTCAGCTTCGGCGCGGTGGTGAGAAGTTCCTCGTCCACTCTTTCCGTGAGCAGGCAGACCAGCGCTTCCTTGTCCGCGACGCGCTTCAGCAGTTCGTCGCGGGGGATGCGCTCGGGATTCGACCAATATTCGACTTCGAATTCATCGTCCAGGATGTTGCGCGCTGCCGGGAAGAGAGGACGTGTGGCGAGAACCTTCGGCTTGGCCAAGTACCACCTCAGGAATGGCAAACGATAAGAATCAACGCTGAGTAGCATACTAAAAGCGAGTGGCTAGTGGCGAGTGGCGAGTGACGAGAAATACAGAGGCGAGGAAGGCAGAGAGGTAAGGAAGTAAAGAGGCGGGGAAGCGAGGAAGAACAGCGAAAGGCGAGCGTGCCGTCGAATTGACGCCGCCGCGCACGGGCGACTATAGTGCGTTCAGCGTGGAAACACACCTCGCGCATCGCGCGGCGATTCTGGTGCACGATTTGTGGCGCGCCGACTGAAACTTCGATGGATGCCCGTCTCATACGCGATCTGAGAAAGCAGCTTGGGGCTGACGCCGTCCTCGACCAGAGGGAAGACCTGCTGCTCTACGAGTACGACGGCTCGGTGGAGTCGGCGCGGCCGAATTGCGTGGTGTTTCCGCGCACCACGCAAGACGTTGTCGGAATCGTAAGGCTCGCGAACGAATATAAGACGCCGCTCGTCGGCCGAGGGGCTGGAACGGGCCTTTCGGGCGGGGCATTGACGCGGTACGGCGGAATCCTCACCGTTTTCTCGCGGATGAATCGCATCCTTGCGATCGACGCGGAGAACCAGCGCGCCACCGTGCAGCCGGGCGTGGTGAACGCCGACTTGAGCGCGGCTGTTGCGCATCTCGGCTTGCATTTTGCGCCGGACCCTTCGAGCCAGAAGGCGTGCACGATCGGCGGAAACGTCTCGGAAAATTCGGGCGGCCCGCACACGCTCGCGTACGGCGTGACCACCAATCACGTCCTGGCGCTCGAAATCGTTTTGCCGGATGGCGAGCTCGCGCGAATCGGCGGTCCCGCGCTCGATGCGCCGGGATACGATTTGCCGGGCCTGTTCGTGGGCTCGGAAGGGACGATGGCGCTGGTCACGGAAATCACAGTAAAGCTGACGCCGTTGCCCGAAGCGGTGAAAACGCTGCTCGCGATTTTCGATTCGCTCGACGACGCCACGGAAACGGTGGCCGAAATCACCGCGCTCGGCATCACGCCCGCCGCGTGCGAGATGCTCGACGGGTGGACGCTACGCGCCGTCGAGGCCTACGTGCATGCGGGATTCCCGCTGGACAGCGCTGCCGTGCTACTGATCGACGTGGATGGCTTGCGCGAATCTGTCGAGTCGCACGCGGAGGCGGTGGCCGACGTCTGCCGCGTGCACCACGCGCGAGAAGTTCGAGTGGCGCGCGATGCGGCCGAGCGCGACCTGCTCTGGAAGGGGCGCAAGAACGCGTTTGGCGCTGTGGGACGACTTTCGCCCACCTATTACGTCCAGGATGGAGTGATCCCGCGCACCAGGCTGCCCGTGACCATACGCCGGATCAACGAGATCGGCAAAAAGTACGGCTTTGAAATCGGCAATATTTTTCACGCGGGCGACGGCAATCTGCATCCCATCATTCTTTTCGATGCGCGCGATCCCAAGCAGTTCGAGCGCGCCGTGTCCGCGTCCGATGAAATCATCAAATTCTGCATCGAAATGGGCGGGTCGATCACGGGAGAGCACGGCGTGGGCATGGAAAAGGACCGGCTGATGCCGCTGCTTTTCAACGATGCCGAGCTGGACCTGATGAAACGCGTGCGCGGCGCGTTCAATCCGGAAGGCCTGCTGAATCCGGGGAAAATCATTCCGACTGGAAAAAGCTGCGGCGAGATTCGCGTGCGCCCGCTGCCGATCGCAGGCGGTGCGCCCGCATGAGCGCCGCCGCGAGCGCTGTGGTGTCGCGTCTGGCCGGGATTGTCGGCGATCCGCATCTCGTCGCGAATGCGGCCGGGTTGGAGGCGTACGGGATCGGCGGAATGCGGCCGTCCGCTGCGGTTCGTCCCGGCTCGGCGGAGGAAGTTTCCGAAATGCTCAAATTTGCCGCCGCGGAAAAGCTCGGGCTTGTTCCGTGCGGAGCGCGAACGAAGCTCGAGATGGGTCTGCCGCCGCGCAAATACGACCTGGCCGTGGACATCTCGCGCCTGGATCGCATCATCGCCTACGACCCGGACGATTTGACGCTGAGCGTCGAGGCTGGAATCCCACTGCACAAACTGAGCGCAACTCTTGCCGAGCGCGGGCAATTCTTGCCGCTCCAGGTTCCATTCTTCCAGCACGCGACCATCGGAGGCACGATCGCCTCCGCGATGGATTCCGCGCTGCGGCAATTCTATGGCACGGCGCGCGACTTCATCCTTGGAATGGAATTCGTTACGGGCGACGGGACGCTCGCGAAAAGCGGCGGGCGCGTGGTGAAAAACGTCACGGGCTATGATCTGCACAAGCTGATGATCGGCGCGTTCGGCACTCTCGGCGTGATTACGAAGATCAATTTCCGCACGTTTCCGTTGCAGCGCGAAACGCGCGCTTTCATCGCGAGTTTCGAATCGGCAAGCGGTGCTCTGGACTTGCGCGGACGCGTGTCAAGATCGCCTTTGAAGCCGCTCACGATGGAGATTTTCAGTCCCGGCGCCGCCGATGTCTTCTATAGCGAAGCGGCGGCGCAGGTCGAACCAGGCCCGCTGGCGCCGAATATCCTCGCGAATGGAAAGTGGGCGTTCACCGCTGGATTCGCTCGCACCGGCAGTGTGCTGGAGCGTTGCGAAGCGGAGATGCGTGCGATGGCGGAAGAGGCGGGCGCTGCGAGCGTTTCCGTTCTGCGGCATGACCAAATCGCCGGCGCATTCGGACGGAAGCGCGAATTCGTACGCATCGTCCTGGAATCCTCTCCGGCCGCCACAATCCTGAAGGCGGGCGTCCTGCCGTCGAGAATGGGCGAGATTCTGGCAGAGGTCGAGTCGGCCGCCGCGAACGAATCTCTTCGCTCCGCTACGATGGCGCGCGGTGTGGGCGTGATTTACGCGGCGCTGCTGCCCGACGCGCTCAGCGAGGCGGCGCTCCAGCGCGTCGCCCGCGCAGCAAGCCGCATTCAAGCCGCGTGCGACAAAGCCGGCGGCCAGGCGACGGTTCCCTGGTGCCCGTCCGAATGGAAATCTGCGCTGAAGACCTGGGGCGCGGATCGCGGCGACCTTCCCTTGATGCGCAGACTGAAATCCGCGTTCGATCCGCACGGCATTCTCAATCCTGGCCGTTTCGTGGGAGGCCTCTAGCCCTTGGCTCCGAGTCCCGCCACGCCGGGCACGCAGCCGCCTCAGGCGCACGAAGAGGCGCAACGCGAGTTCGCGCTCACGCTCAGCGGATTCACCGCCCGCGACAAACCTGAATATGCCGATTACGCGCGCTGCGTCCACTGCGGCCTATGTCTGAATCATTGCCCGACGTATCGCCTGTGGGGCAGGGAAGCCGACTCGCCGCGGGGGCGCATCCGGCAGATGGCGCTGGTCGATCAGGGACGCCTCGAGCTCGGCGACGCATTCGTCACCCACATCGACCGCTGCCTCGACTGTCGCGCCTGCGAAACGGCTTGCCCGTCGGGTGTCGAGTACGGAAAGCTGGTGGAACTGGCCCGCGCGCAGATCGAGCAGAAATATCGACGGCCGTTTGCGTCGCGCGTGGCGCGCAATTTCGTGCACCGCCGACTGCTTCCGTATCCGAAGCGAATCGCCGCTGCGGCTCGCTGGGCGCGACTCTATCAGACGACCGGCCTCGCCGCGCTTGCGCGGGGGTCGGGCATCCTGCGCCTGCTCGGACTGCACGATCGCGAGCGGCTGATCCCGAAGATCGACCGCGATTTTTTCTTCGGCGAGCTTGGGAAGACGTTTCCCGCTCAGGGCACGCGGCGCGCGCGCGTGGCGTTCTTTGCCGGCTGCGTCGCTCAAGTCAGCTTCAGCGAACTGAACCGCGCCACGATCCGCGTGTTGCAGGCGAATGGCTGCGACGTGGTGGTGCCCGCGGGGCAAGTCTGCTGCGGCGCGCTGGCGGCTCACGCGGGTGTTCGCGACGTCGCGCGCAGCCTGGCGCGAACAGACATCGATGCATTTCGTGATGGCGATTTCGACGCGATTGTCACGAATGCCGCGGGCTGTGGCTCGACCCTCAAGGAGTACGCGGATTTGTTTCAGGCGGGCGAGTCGCTCCCCGAGCCGAAGCGACCGCCGCGCGCGCCAGTGTCATCGGGGGAAGACGATGCGCGCCAGTTCTCGAGCCGCGTTCGCGACGTGACGGAGTTTCTCGCTGATTTAGGGCTCTCCTCGCCATTCAAGCCGATACCGCTTCGCGTGACCTATCAGGATTCCTGCCACCTGCTGCACGGCCAGAGAGTTCGCGAGGCTCCGCGTAAACTGATTCGCGCCGTTCCCGGAGTTGAACTCGTCGAAATGCAGCATGCGGATCAGTGTTGCGGCTCGGCGGGCGTTTACAACGTGACGGAGACGAAGACTTCGCTCGAGCTGCTCGAACAGAAGATGGACTGCGCGCGGGAAACCATGGCGCAGGCGATCGTTACCGCCAATCCGGGGTGCATGCTGCAACTGCGCGCCGGCGCCGTCATTCATCGCACGGACCAGCAGGTGCTGCACGTGATCGAACTCCTCGACCGCGCGCTTACGACCACCCGCTGATCACTTCTCCCCGATCAAATAGCGGCAGCCGTGGGGTCCCATCAGAGCCGAATGGACGACGCCGACGGGGACGTCGCAACGATCACCCGCGCGATACGTCTGCGATTTTCCGTTCATCGTAAGGACCATCTCTCCGTCCAGGATGATGTGTGCGGTCAATCGGTCGTGCTTGTGATCCGGGTAAAACACTTCCGACTCGTCCTTCCAGACATAGGTCTCGGTGAAGCCTTCATTCCGGAGCTGTGATTCAAGTTCGGCAACGTCCATAGGCTCTCTCCTGCAGCAAAACCGGCGACGGGCGACGGCCGCGGCCTAGTCGTCCCGCGGCAACCTGTCTGCGCGCCCGCGTGGCCTTTCAATTTATCTGAAGCGAAGGATCAGGCCGATGTTTGCCTGTCCCTGCTCGGCATGGCTAGACACCGCAACCACCTGGGACCCAAAGAACGGATCAAAGAAGACCTCGTTTTGAGTTGTGGTTCGGGATGGAGACCACCGGGCTTCTGCCCTCAGCCCGACGTGCTGGCTGAAGAAGTATTTTGCGCCGAGACCGAGATTATAGGAGAAGCGGGTCCGGAAAGGCAGGTCGTCGTCCGCCTTGAAATGCGTAAAGCCGAGCCCGCCCACAATAAACGGTTGCAGTTTTGCTTCGGGCGGCTTGAGCGAAAAGTTGAATCCGAACTGATACATGTCGATGTCCGCGCTGGAGAGGGGCAGGGTTTCGCCTGTCGCGATCACGTGCTGGTCGAGCGTGGTGGGCTGATGATTGAACTCGAATTCCGCCTGGAACTGCGGCCAGATCGTGTAGTCCGCCAGAAGCCCATAGTTCCAGCTGCTTCGGATCGGCAGGTAGTCCACCGAGTTCGTGTTGACGTCGATCACGCCCCCGAAGCGCGCGCCGCCAAACGGCGTCACTTCGATTTCATGCTGCGCGTACGCCCCCGGCACGCCCAGCAACGAGAACAGGAAAACGAGAAACAACGCTTTCCGCATGGTTTTCTCCTTGAACCGAACATGATTGAACCCCGGATGGATCGGAAAGTTGCGCCCCACTCTCCCGGCTTCTCGCAATGCAAAGCCCCCAGCGGGCTGGAACCCACTCACACATAAGATGCGCGCGGAGGCAAAACGGTTAAGTCGACAGGCCGGCAGCGCCGAAGGCGGTAATCCATTGAATGCTCTAAGGGTTTGAACGGGCACTTCGATCGCGTAAGCATCGCCTGCGATTCTGGTAGAATGGTCGCGCATGGGGATCCCGAATTTCGTACATCTGCATCTCCACACGGACTACTCACTACTCGACGGGGCGTGTGAAATCGGCGAACTGACCGCCGAAGCCGCCCGGCGAGGCATGCCCGCGGTCGCCGTCACCGATCACGGGAACCTCTTCGCCGCGGCGAATTTCTTTCACAAGGCGGCGACGCACGGCGTGAAGCCGATAATCGGGTGCGAAGTGTACGTCGCTCCCGACAATCACAAGAATCGCGGCAGCGACGCCGAGCGCTCGAATCACCTTGTCCTTCTTTGCGAGAACGAAGAGGGATATCGCAACCTGATCCAGCTCGTTTCCACAGGTTTCCTCGACGGCTTTTATTACAAGCCGCGCGTCGATCACGAATTGCTGGCCAAGCACGGGAAGGGGCTGATCGCGCTCTCCGCCTGCCTCCGCGGCGAAGTGGCCGACGCGATCCTCGCCGACAAATACGACCGCGCGCGAGAAAACGCCTATCGCCTGCGCGACATTTTCGGAAAAGGAAACTTCTTTCTTGAGGTGCAGGACCAGGGCCTCGAGATCGAAGTCCGCGTGAACCGCGAACTGGTGCGGCTCTCGCGGGAAACGGGCATTCCCCTCGTCGTCACCAACGATTGCCATTACCTCACGCGTGCGGATTCGCACGCGCAGGAAGTCCTGCTCTGCATACAGACGGGCAAGACGATGTCCGACGGCCAGCGCATGAAATTCGCCACCGACCAGTTCTATTTCAAGACGGCCGAGGAGATGGCGCAGGTCTTTGGTGAACTGCCGGACGCGCTGGAACGTACCGTCGCCATCGCCGAGCGCTGCAACGTGAAGATCTCGCGCGTCAGCGACCCGTTCCCTGAATTCAAGGTGCCCGAAGGTCACACTGCGGATTCGTATTTCGAAAGAGTGGTCCGCGAAGGTTTCGCCTCCCGCGTTCCGCAGCTCGAGCGTCTCGCCGCGCAAAATTTTCTTCGGCATCCGGTGGCCGAATACGAAGCGCGCCTGACCGCCGAAATCGAAATGATCAAGAAGATGCATTTCGCGGGTTACTTCCTGATCGTTTGGGATTTCATCCACTACGCCCGCGCGCAGGGCGTTCCGGTGGGGCCGGGGCGGGGGTCGGCCGCGGGCAGCCTGGTTTCGTATGCGCTGCGCATCACGGACGTCGATCCGCTGCAATACGACCTTTTGTTCGAGCGCTTTCTGAATCCCGAGCGCATTTCCATGCCCGACATCGACATCGATTTCTGCATGCGCCGTCGCGGCGAAGTGATCGAGTACGTCCGCCGGAAATATGGCGAGAAGAGCGTCGCGCAGATCATCACCTTCGGGACCATGGCTGCGAAAGCCGTATTGAAAGACGCCGGTCGCGCTCTCGATATGCCTTACGGTGAAGTGGACAAGATCGCGAAGCTCGTCCCGACGACGCTCAACATTGAGCTGGAAGATGCGCTGAAACAGTCGCCTCAGCTCGATTCGCTGCGCAAATCGGACGAGCGCGTGAAGGAACTGGTTGAGGTCGCGTTGCGCCTGGAAGGGCTCGCGCGCCACGCCTCCACGCACGCCGCCGGAGTGGTCATCTCACCGCGCCCGCTCACCGAAATCGTCCCGCTCTATAAGTCGAACAAAGACGAAATCACCACGCAGTACGACATGAACGCGCTCGAGCGCATCGGCCTGCTCAAGATGGATTTCCTCGGCCTGACCACGCTCACCGTGGTTACGGATGCCGTGCGGATGATCCAGGCCAATCGCGGAATCGACGTCGATCTTTCGACTCTTCCGCTTGACGATCCGGAGGTTTATGCGCTTTTTTCACGCGGCGACACGACCGGCATCTTCCAGTTTGAATCGCACGGCATGCGCGACATCCTCAAGCGCTACCAGCCCACGCGCCTCGAAGACCTGACGGCGCTGAACGCCCTCTATCGCCCGGGCCCCATCCAGGGCGGGATGATCGACGATTTCATCGCGCGCAAGCACGGCAAGAAAAAAGTTCGCTACGATCTCCCCGAACTCGCCGGCATTCTTTCGGAAACCTGGGGCGTCATCCTCTATCAAGAGCAAGTCATGCAGATCGCCAATCGCCTCGCGGGTTTTTCGCTGGGGGACGCGGACATTCTTCGTCGCGCCATGGGGAAGAAGAAGGTGGAGGAAATGGCCGCGCAGCGCGAGAAATTCCTTACCGGCTGCCAGGCGCGCAAGGTCCCCAAAGACAAGGCCGAGCGTATTTTCGACCTGATGGCCGAATTTGCCGGCTACGGCTTCAACAAGTCCCACTCCTGCGCCTACGCTCTGCTCGCCTACGAAACCGCGTGGCTCAAGGTGCACTATCCCGTCGAGTTCATGGCGGCGATGCTTAGCTCGGAAACGGGCAACACTGACAAGGTTGTCAAGTACATCAACGAAGCGCGCGGCATGGGCATTACCGTTCTTCCGCCCGACATTCATGAGAGCGGTTTGTTCTTTACGCCCGTTGGCGATGCCATCCGGTTTGGCCTCGCGGCGATTAAGAACATTGGCGAAGGCGCGGCCGGTTCGATCTATGAGGCTAGCGCGATTTGTAAGTCGCGTGGAGAGCAAGGCAATTTTTGGAGCCTTTTGGGATTCTGTGAATCTGTA
Organism: Candidatus Acidiferrales bacterium; assembly: GCA_035307985.1. Lineage (GTDB taxonomy): Bacteria > Acidobacteriota > Terriglobia > Acidiferrales > UBA7541 > Palsa-295. The sequence continues at coordinate 425 of DATGHM010000132.1, read as the reverse complement.
GATCCCAAGATTCTGAACCGAAGGACTTTGGAGAGCCTGATTAAGTCGGGAGCAATGGACTGCCTGGACCGGTCGCCCGGCGGCCCGCACCGTGCCGCGATGATGGCCGTGATCGATGTTGTCCTAGGCCACGGACAGTATATGTGTCGCGCGAAGGCCGTGGGCCAAGGAGGATTGGGATTCACTTGGGCGGGTGGCCCGAAGAAGGGCCCAGGAGTTCTGTCACCTGAGGCGCAGAACTTTGAACTTCCGGCCGATGTTCCGGAATGGAGTGAAGAAGAACGTCTCGCCGCGGAATATTCCGTTCTCGGCTTTTACGTTTCCGGGCATCCGCTCGACAAGTACGCCGGTCGCCTGCAGGAATGGAAGGCGGTCGAGTTGTCTACCCTTGAAGGCCGGCGCAATGGCGAAGACCTCACGGTTGC